>NZ_CP088297.1:3452500-3753391 GCF_024666615.1 Aquabacterium sp. J223
GTGCTGCGCCATGACGAGCGCGTGCGGCCGCACGCACATCCTTGGGCGCAGGTGGCGTTCTCCTTCAACGGTGTCACGCGGCTGACCACGCCCCAGGGCAGCTTCGTGGTCCCGCCGTCTCGGGCGCTGTGGATTCCCCCGGCCATCGAGCACGCCGTGACGGTGGTCGAGACCGCCACCGTGCACACCCTCTACCTGCACCAGCCGCCCGGCCAGTACGGACCCGACGCGTCGAACGAGGACGCGATCGGCGCCTGGCGCCAATGCCGGGTGCTCGCCGTGTCGGACCTGCTGCGGGCGCTGGTCCAGGAGCTGGACCCCTCGGCGGACGGTGCCGCCCGCCCCGCCGTCGCTGGAGACCGCACGCGCGAAGGACTGCTCGTCTCGCTGCTGCTCGACGAACTGCACCGCGCCGACCCGGTGCCGCTGGGGGTCGACCTGCCGCAGGACAAGCGGCTGCGCGCGCTGTGCGAAGCGATGCTCGACGACCCCACCCGCCACGCCAGCCTGCAGGGCTGGGCCCGGGACGCCGGCGCCAGCCCGCGCACCATCGCCCGCCTGTTCCAGCACGAACTCGGCACCAGCTTCGCCCAGTGGCGGCAGCAGGCCCTGCTCTCCCGCGCGGTCGCGCTGGCGGCCCAGCGCAAGCCGATGGCGGAGATCGCGGCCGAGCTGGGCTATGCCAGCCCCAGCGCCTTCAGCGCCATGGTGCGCCGTTGCGTGGGCCTGCCGCCGCGCCGCTTCCTCGCCCTGGCGGAGAAGCCGTGAGCCGGCCAGCCCCGCGCACGCCGCGTACCATGGCGGCCCTTTCGACAGGCGAGCTGCCAAGGGCCCCTGTCCTGCACTTCCCGTCATGACCCCCCAGCCCATCCGCTTCGACTACACCCGCCAGGATGCCGCCGGCGGCAGCTGCACCGTGCAGGCCTGGGCCAAGGTGCCGCCGCCGCTGTCGCGGAGCGAGCGCGACGACGCCAAGGCCCGCATCGCCCAGTTGCTCGAGCAGCAGGACGCGGTGCTGGTCGCGCACTACTACGTCGACGGCGACCTGCAGGACCTGGCGCTGGAGACCGGCGGTTGCGTCGCCGATTCGTTGGAGATGGCCCGCTTCGGCCGCGAGCACCCGGCCAGGACGCTGATCGTCGCCGGCGTGCGCTTCATGGGCGAGACGGCGAAGATCCTGTCGCCGGAGAAGCGGGTGCTGATGCCCGACCTGGACGCCACCTGCTCGCTCGACCTGGGCTGCCCGCCGGACGACTTCGCCGCCTTCTGCGACGCCCACCCCGACCGCGAGGTCGTGGTCTACGCCAACACCAGCGCCGCGGTGAAGGCAGGTGCCGACTGGATGGTGACCAGCTCCTGCGCGCTGGCCATCGTCGAGCACCTCAAGGCCCAGGGCCGCAAGATCCTGTGGGCGCCCGACCGCCACCTCGGCCGCTACATCCAGGAGCAGACCGGTGCCGACATGCTGCTGTGGAACGGCGCCTGCATCGTGCACGACGAGTTCAAGGGCCTGGAGCTGGAGCTGCTCAAGCGCGAGCACCCCGGCGCGCAGGTGCTCGTGCACCCCGAATCGCCGGAAAGCGTGGTGCGCATGGCCGACGTGGTCGGCTCCACCTCGCAGCTGCTCAAGGCGGTGGTCGACGGGCCCGCCAGCGAGTACATCGTCGCCACCGACAACGGCATCCTGCACCGCATGCGCCAGCTGGCGCCGGGCAAGACGCTGATCGAGGCGCCCACCGCCGGCGCCGGCGCCACCTGCAAGAGCTGCGCGCACTGCCCGTGGATGGCGATGAACGCACTGCAGGGCGTGCTGGCCTGCCTGGAGCACGGCGCCGGCGAGGTGCAGGTCGACGAGCCGGTGCGCGTGAAGGCGCTGGGCTGCATCACCCGCATGCTCGACTTCGTGCGCGCCAACCCCGCCGCGGTGGCGCAGCCGCGGCAGGGCTTCGTGCCGGCGCTCGGCGCCGCCTGAGACGCTTTCAACGGCGACGGCGGGTGTCGCCGTCAAGTTCGGCGCGGCGAGGCCGAAGACCGGCGATGGGGGCATGAAGCCCACCGCCCGACCTCCCGCCCATGACCGACGACACCGAATTCGAGTCCATCCGCAACCACCACGAGCAGCCGGTGCTGTCGGCCGTGGCCGAGATGGCCAGCGACTACCCGCTGCTGGGCGGGCCGCTGCTCGCCGACGTGGCCTGCGTGGCGCTGAACCGGCTGCCGCCACGCTACATCCGCCACCCGGTGGACCTGGCCTTCTACCTCACCGAGCGCGAGCGCGAGGACACCCAGCGCCACGTGCGCGAAGCGGTCGAGTTCGCCTTCCAGTTCGTCCAGGCCCGCGTGGCCATGCGCGCCCGCGGCTGACGGCGGCCCCCGGGCGCGCCCAGCGCGCCTGTCCTCAGCCCGGCGCCGCGACCAGCGCGGCAAAGCGCGCCAGGTCGATGTTGCCGCCGCTCAGCACGATGCCCACCCGCGCGCCGCGCAGGTCGGGCAGCGCCTCGCGTGCACCTTCCAGCACCGCCGCGGCGGCCAGGCAGCCGGTGGGCTCGACCAGCACCTTCAGCCGCTCGGCGAGGAAGGCCATGGTGCGCACCAGCACCGCGTCGTCGACCGTCACCACGCCGTCCACCGCCTCGCGCATGACGGCGAAGGTGTGGCGGCCCGGCGCCTGCGTCTGCGCGCCGTCGGCCAGGGTGCGCGGCACCTCGGGCAGGCGGACGATCTCGCCGCGCGCCAGGCTCTGCTGCACGTCGTTGCCGGCCGCCGGCTCCACGCCCCAGACACGGCAGCCCGGCGCCAGCGCCTTGGCCGCGGTGGCGCAGCCGGAGATCAGCCCGCCGCCGCCGACGCAGACGAACAGGTGGTCCTGCGGCCCCGCGTCCTCGAGCAGTTCCAGCGCCGCCGTGCCCTGCCCCGCCATCACCAGCGGGTGGTCGAACGGCGGCACCAGCGTCAGCCCGCGCTCGGCGGCGACGCGCCGGGCCAGCGCCTCGCGGTCCTCCCGGTAGCGGTCGAAGAGGATGACCTCGCTGCGCGCGTCGCCGGCCTGGTAGCCGCTGGTGGCGGCGATCTTGGCGGCCGGGGCGTCGGCCGGCATCAGGATCACCGACGGCATGCCGAGCAGCCGCGCCGCCAGCGCCACCGCCTGCGCATGGTTGCCGGAGGAGAAGGCCAGCACGCCGGCCCGGCGCTCGGCCTCGCCCAGCGAGGCCAGCGCGTTGTAGGCGCCGCGGAACTTGAAGGCGCCCATGCGCTGCAGGTTCTCGGCCTTGAAGAACAGGCGGGCGCCGGTGCGCGCGTCGGCGGTGCGGGAGGTCAGCACCGGCGTCCGGTGCGCGACGCCGGCCAGCCGCTGGGCGGCGGCCTGCACGTCGGCGAAGGTGATGGGCAGGGTCATGGGCGCGCGGAGGTCAGTCGCCCTGGAAGCTGCCGGCGCGGTAGGTCAGCACCAGCGTGTCGCGGTGGCCGGGCCGCGCCGGGTCCAGCGGCTGGATGGGCGTGGTCTCGTGGATGACCCGCGCGTCGTCGAGCAGCAGCACGCTCCACGGCTCGGTCAGCGTGAAGCGCAGTCCCTGCGGACCGGCGGCCTCGAAGACGCGCGTCTCGCCGCCCTTGACGCCGTCGCGCGCCACCAGCACCACCGCCACCAGGTCGACGCCGTCGCGGTGCGCGCCCTCGGGCGTCGGCCGGCCGATGCCGTCGGTGGTGTCGATGCGGAAGGGATGGGCCTCCACGCACCAGGCCTGCCGGCCGCGCAGCGCGTCGGCGCGGCCCGCCAGCGCGTTCAGCAGCGCGGACCAGGCGGGCGCCTCGGCCAGCGCCGGTTCCAGCGGCTCGAACCAGCGCTGCAGCCCGCCGTGCAGCGCGTTGTATTCCACCGGCTGCCAGTGCGCGCGGTGCGGCACCGGCATCACGGTGCCGGCCTCGGCGATGAAGCAGCCGTGGCGGCGACGCCGGTAGCGGCCGCCGTCGCGCAGGTGGGCGTCGGCGGGCAGCCGGTCCCAGGCCGGCGCCAGGGCATGCAGCGCCGCCACGTCGAGCCGGGCGAGCGCGCACAGGCCCGCGGCGTCGAGCACCGCGTAGCCGGCGTCGTGCAGGCGGGCGTCGACCTCGGCGGCCGGGGTGATCGGAGGGGTGAGCGTGGCGGACATGGGGCGGCGAGGGTAGCAGCGGCGCAGCAGCGGACGTCGCCCGGCCGCGCGGGGTTCTTCAGTCGAAGCGGCCCTCGCGCAGCCACTTCGTCGCCACCCACTTCTCGCCCTCGACCACCGGGGCGCCGCCGTGCAGCGTGCGGGTGGCCGGGTGCGGCCGGTCGTAGCTGAAGAAGACGGCGTTGCCCCGCACCGGGGCCACCGCCAGGCCGGCCTCGGGGAAGGTGGTGGCGCCGCCCTTGGCCGGCGTGTTGAGGTAGACCACCACCGTGCCCAGCCGCTGACCGCCCCGCTTGAGGATGGTCGGGGTGCCGGCGTGCGCGGGGTCGAAGTAGTCGTGGTGCGGGCGGTACTCGGCGCCCGGCCCGTAGCGCAGGATCTGCAGGCCCTCGCCGCGCTCCACCGGCCAGCGCAGCAGCGTGGCGATGCGCTGCTCCAGCCGCGCGCATACGGGGTGCTCGCCGCGCTGGAAGAACATGCCCTGGCTGGTGCGCGAGGCGTTGACCTCGCTGCCGCCGGTGTCGGTGTCCACCGTCTCCGACCGCGACAGCCGCGGCTCGGCCAGCGCGATCAGCTCGTCGCACTCGGCATCGCTGAGCAGGCCGCCGAAGACGATCACCCGCGGCGACGCCAGCGTCATGACGACGCTCACCTCGCGGTCGCCGGCCCACAGCGTGGCGGGCGACTGCGACAGGTCGGGCTCGGGCACCGACGCCGCCGGGCGCAGCGGCGGCTGGGCCACCTCTCGGCCCGCACCGCGCGCGGCCAGGTGCTCGCGCAGCGTGCCCTCCATCGCCTCCAGCGCGACCTCCTCGTCCCAGCCGCTGTCGTGCATGGCCTTGAGCACGGCCTGCGGGTCGCAGCCGGCCTCGGCCTGCGCGACGATCCAGGCCCGCAGCTCCGGCGTGATGCTCTGTTGGCTCTGCTGCACGTTCACGACGGCTCCCGTGTCGTTCGGACGGTGGCTGACCGCGGGTCAGCCGGCCAGGCGGCGGCGGAACACCAGCCGCTGCGCGGTCGAGGCCTCCGGCGCATGGGCATAGCCCTCGCGGTCGAAGCCGGTCAGGGCCTGCGGCGTCATCACCCGGTGGTCGATGACCCAGCGCGCCATCAGGCCGCGCGCCTTCTTGGCGAAGAAGGAAATGAGCTTGTAGCGGCCGTCCTTCCAGTCCTCGAACACGCACTCGACCACCCGGGCCTTGAGCACCGGCCGGTCCACCGCCTTGAAGTACTCCTGGCTGGCCAGGTTGACGATCACCGGCGAGGCGTCGGCCTTCAGCTCCTTGTTCAGGTGCTCGGCCAGCGTGTCGCCCCAGAAGGCGTAGAGGTCGCGGCCCGACGGGTTGGCCAGCCGGGTGCCCATCTCCAGCCGGTAGGGCTGCAGCCAGTCCAGCGGCTTGAGCACGCCGTACAGGCCGCTCAGGATGCGCAGGTGGCGCTCCGCCCAGTCGATGTCGGCCTCCGACATCGTGCCGGCCTGCAACCCGTCGTAGACGTCGCCGGCGAAGGCCAGCAGCGCCGGCTTGCTGTTGTGCGGCCCGAAGCGCGACGACCAGGCCTTGAAGCGTTGCGCATTGAGGTCGGCCAGCGCCGGCGAGATGCCCATCAGCTCGCCGATGCCCGAGGCCGGCAGGTCGCGCAGCAGGCCGACCAGCGCCTGCGAGCGCGCCACGAAGGCGGGCTTGCGGGCGCGGGCGAGCAGCGCCTCGGCCACCGGCGTCTCGAAGTCCAGGGTCTTGGCGGGCGAGAGCAGCAGCAGCATGCCGATGATTATCGCGGCGGGTGCGGGCCGAGCGCCGGGCCGCTCCCAAGCCGGCCCGCGATCCCCTCGGGGGATCGGCCGACGTACCCGTCGGACGAGGGGCCGACACCAGCCTCCGTAAGATGCGCGGCCTTTGCCAGCCCGCACCATCGTCCTCATGCCGCCTCGGCCCCTGCGCTCGCTCCTCCTCATCGCTGCCCTGGCAGGCGGCGCCGCGACGGCACAGGACCTGCCGTCGTCGCGTGAATCGAGCGCCCGGCTGCAGTCGCTGCCGGCGTCGATGCAGCTCGGCTACGAGCGGGTGAAGCTGCCCGGCGGCGAGGTGATGGGCCTGGCCCACGGCGCGTACCTGGTCGAGCTGCGGCCCGGCTGGTGGGCGGGTCCGATCGCCTTCGGCGCGGCCACCGGCCAGCGCGGCGGCCTCTTCACCTGGGGCGCCGAGTTGCAGCGGCGCTGGGTGCTGGGGCCGAGACTCGGCATCGTGACCGGCGCCTCGGCCACCGGCGGCGGCGGTGCGAACGCGCCGGTGGGCGGCGGGCTGATGCTGAGGCCGCACGTCGACCTGCTGTGGGACCGCGACGGCTGGCAGAGCGGCTTCAGCCTGTCGCAGGTGCGCTTTCCCACCGGTCGCATCGCCAGCACGCAGTTCGGCATCGTGCTCATGCGCTCCGACCGGTTCGTGCACACCGCCCCCGGCGTCGCCGGGCGGCGCAACACCAGCAGCGTGCGCGGGGGCGTGGGCTTCGACCGCATGGAGCCCATCGTCGGCCGCTACACCGGCACCACCGGCGGCTCGCCGCTGTCCTACGTCGGCATTCGGCTGGAGCGCGACCTGGAGGCCGGTTTCGCCGCCGGCATGGAGGCCGCCGGCGCCGCGCAGGGCAGCGCCGACGGTTATGCGGAGGTGTTCGGCTCGCTGTCGGGCCGCTGGCCGGTGCTGGGCCAGGGCCTGCTGCTCGGCGGCCGGGCGGCGCTGGGCCTGGGCGGTGGCGGGGCGGTGCCCACCGGCGGCGGCCAGCTGCTGCGCGCCGGCGTGGTCGCCACCTGGCTGATGCGGCCGCAGCTGGCGCTCAACGTCGAGCTCGGCCGTGTCATCGGCCTCAACGGCGAGCTGTCGGCGCGGCATGTGCAGGCGTCGCTGTCGCTGCCGCTCGGCGGGCTGGAGACGGGACGCCTGCCCGACCAGCCGGCGGCGCTCAACGACATGGAGTGGAGCCTCGCCCTGCAGGACTGGCGCGATGTCGAGCGCCGCGCGGGCGGCGAGCGCTCCATGCAGCTCATCGGCCTGAAGTTCCGCAGCGCGCTGGACGAGCGCTGGTACCTGACCGGCCATGCGGTGTCGGCCGCATGGGGCGGGGCCGGCGCCTTCTCGACCGGCCTGGTCGGGCTGGGCTGGAACACGCGGCTCGGGCCCGACAGCGGCTGGCGCATCGGCCTGGAGGCGCTGGCCGGCGCCGCCGGCGGCGGCGGCGTGTCCAACCAGGGCGGCGCGGTCTACCAACCGCTGGTCTGGGTGGGCCGCGACCTCGGCCGCCATGCGCGGCTGCAGGTGGGCGGCGGTCGCATCCGTTCGCTGCGCGGCGCGCTGGACAGCCCGGTGCTGGACGTCACGCTGTCGATCGCCTTCGGCACACCGTAGCGCCGCCGCCCGGCCGGGACGCTCAGCCGCGGTCGAGGAACGGGAGCAGCCGCTGCGCCGTGCGCTCGGTGGCGCCGCGGTGGGCGCGGGCGAAGGCAAGCGCCTGCTCGACGCGGCGGGCACGGCCGGGTGCCTGCACCAGCGCCACCGCGCGCTGCACCGCTTGCGCCATGTCGGGCACGCGTTCGGCCGCGCCCGCCTGCAGCGCCAGTTCGGCCGCCTCGGCGAAGTTGAAGGTGTGCGGCCCCATCAGCACCGGGCAGCCGCAGGCCGCGGCCTCGATCAGGTTCTGCCCGCCCAGCGGGGCGAAGCTGCCGCCGAGCAGCGCCACGTCGGCCAGCGCGTAGTACAGCGGCATCTCGCCCAGCGAGTCGCCCAGCCAGGCGTCGGCCTCGCGGCTGCCGGCGGCGGGCATGTCGGTCCAGCGGCTGCGGCGCATCAGCCGCAGGCCGGCGGCGACGATGCGCTCGGCCACCTCGTCGAAGCGCTGCGGATGGCGCGGCACCACCAGCAGCAGCGGTCGGGGTTCGGGCAGCGCCGCCCAGGCGGCCAGCAAAGGCGCGTCCTCGCCCTCGCGCAGGCTGGCCGCCAGCACCACCGGCCGGCCGAGCCAGCGGCGCCAGGCCTGCCCGCGCTCGACCAGCACCGGCGACGGCGTGAGGTCGAACTTCAGGTTGCCGCAGACCTCCACCGGCCCGCTGCCGAAGGCGCGCAGCCGCTCGGCGTCGTCCTGGGTCTGCGCCAGCACCCGGGTCAGCGAGGCGGCGGCCGGCTGCAGCAGCGCGGCCAGGCGTCGGCCGCGGGCCAGGCTGCGCTCGGACAGCCGGGCGTTGGCCAGCACCACCGGCACCTGGGCCGCCACCGCGGCACGTTGCAGGTGGGGCCAGAGCTCGGTCTCCATCAGCACGCCGAGCACCGGCCGGAAGCGGGCCATGAAGCGTCGCGTGGCGCCCGGCGTGTCGAATGGCAGCCAGCATTGCAGGTCGCCGGGCTTGAGCAGCGCGGCGCCGGCCTCGCGGCCGGTGGCGGTGCCGTGGGTCAGCAGCAGGTGCAGGCCCGGACGCTGGGCGCGCAGCGCGTCGACCAGCGGCGCGGCGGCGCGGGTCTCGCCCAGCGACACCGCGTGCAGCCACAGCGCGCCGGGCCGCGGCGTCGGGCCGCTGTACCAGCCGAGCCGTTCGGCCACCGCATGGCGATAGCCCGGTTCGCGCCGCCCGCGCCACCACAGCCGCGCCAGCAGCAGCGGCAGCAGCAGCCGCAGGGCCAGCGCGTAGACCGCCCGGGCCAGCGCCTGGCGCGGCGAGAGGGCGACCCGGCCGGCCACCGCGTGGTCTTCAGTCCCGCGTCAGGGGGCGAGGTGTCAATGCGCGGCCTGCTGCACCTGGGCGTCGGGCTTGACCTTGCGCAGGGCGGCCATGAAGTCGGCCTCGATGCGGTGCAGGGCTTCCTCGGTGTGGCCCTCGAAGCGCAGCACCAGCACCGGCGTCGTGTTCGACGCCCGCACCAGGCCGAAGCCGTCGTCGTAGTCGGCGCGCACGCCGTCGATGGTGGTGATCTCGGTGGCGCCGGGGAAGCTGACGTTCTTCTGCAGCTCGGCCACCACCGCATGCGGTTCGCCTTCGGCGCAGGGCACGTTCAGCTCCGGCGTGTTGAAGCTCGTGGGCAGCGCGTTGAGCACCGCGCTGGGGTCGGGCACCCGGCTCAGGATCTCCAGCAGCCGGGCCGCGGTGTAGGTGGCGTCGTCGAAGCCGTACCAGCGTTCGCCGAAGAAGATGTGGCCGCTCATCTCGCCGGCGATCGGCGAGCCGGTCTCCTTCAGCTTGGCCTTGACCAGCGAATGGCCGGTGCGCCACATCAGCGGCGTGCCGCCGGCCGCGCGGATCTCGCTGGTCAGCCGCTGGCTGCACTTGACGTCGTAGATGATGGTGGCGCCCGGCTTGCGCTGCAGGATGTCCTTGGCGAACAGCATCAGCTGCCGGTCGGGGTAGATGATCTGGCCGTCCTTGGTCACCACGCCCAGGCGGTCGCCGTCGCCGTCGAAGGCCAGGCCGATCTCGGCGTCGGTCGACGCCACGGTGCGGATCAGGTCGGCCAGGTTCTCCGGCTTCGACGGGTCGGGGTGGTGGTTGGGGAAGTCGCCGTCGACCTCGGAATAGAGCTCCGTCACCTCGCAGCCCAGCGCGCGCAGGATGCCGGGCGCCGACGCGCCGGGGATGCCGTTGCCCGAATCGACCACCACCTTCACCGGACGGCTGAGCTTGCAGTCGGCGGTGATGCGCTTGCTGTACTCGGCCAGCAGGTCCAGCCGGGTGACCGTGCCGTTGCCGGCGGTGTAGTCCTCGGCCTCGATGCGCTGGCGCAGGGCCTGGATCTCCGGGCCGTAGATGGCGCGGCCGGCCAGCACCATCTTGAAGCCGTTGTAGTCCTTGGGGTTGTGGCTGCCGGTGACCTGGATGCAGGAATGGCAGCCCTGCTCGCCGCGGGTCGCGGCGACGTAGTACGCCATCGGCGTGGTCACGGGCCCGAGGTCGATGACGTCCACGCCGGCCGCGGCCAGCCCCTTCATCAGCGCCCCGGCCAGGCCGGGGCCGGACAGCCGGCCGTCGCGGCCCACCGCCACCGCGCGCTCGCCGGCCTGGCGGGCCTCGGTGCCGAAGGCCCGGCCGAGGTGCTCGGCGAAGGTCTCGTCGATCGTCTGGCCGACGATGCCGCGGATGTCGTAGGCCTTGAAGACCGAAGCAGGCACTTGCATGGCAGGAGTGGTGTGTTGGAGGTATGGGGAAAACGCGAGGCGATTCTAGGCAGCCGCCGTGCCGGCCGCGGCGACCGATTCAAGGGGCGGTCAGGCGAAGGAGGCCGTCACGTCGCGCTGGCGGCCGCCTTGCGCCCCTCGCGCCAGGCGCCCCACAGCGCCAGCAGCCCCGGCACCAGGATCAGCGCCCAGATGATCTTCGACAGGTTGGCCTGCACCCAGGGCAGGTTGCCGAAGAGGTAGCCGGCCAGCGTCAGCCCCACCACCCACAGCAGGCCGCCGCCGACGTTGAAGGCGGTGAAACGCGCCCGGTTCATCTCCGCCACGCCGGCCACGAACGGCGCGAAGGTGCGGATGAAGGGCATGAAGCGCGCGATGACGATGGTGATGCCGCCGTAGCGCTCGTAGAAGGCATGCGCCTGGTCGAAGGCCCGGCGGTTGAACCAGCGCGAATCCGGCCACTGGAACACCTTCGGCCCGATGGCGCGGCCGATGCTGTAGTTGCACTGGTCGCCGAGGATGGCGGCCACCGTCAGCAGCACCATGGTCAGCGGCAGGTTCATCAGGCCCGCGCCGCACAGCGTGCCGACGACGAACAACAGCGAGTCGCCGGGCAGGAAGGGCATGACCACCACCCCCGTCTCGACGAAGAGGATGACGAACAGCAGCGCGTAGACCCAGGGCCCGTAAGCCGCCACGAACTGCTGCAGGTGCTGGTCGACGTGCAGGATGAAGTCGATCAGGAAGGCGATGGCGTCCATGCGGTGGATTATGGGCAACGGTGCGTGACGGGCGGCCCTGGCAGGTTCCGTGCCGCCCGTGCTTCCTAGAATGGCCCGGATGCACCCCCTGACCGAGCGCCGCCCGATCCGCGAGCTGCCCGACGAGCTGATCAGCCAGATCGCCGCCGGCGAGGTGGTCGAGCGGCCCGCCTCCGTCGTGCGCGAGCTGCTCGACAACGCGCTCGACGCCGGCGCCCGCAACGTCACGCTGCGGCTGTCCGGCGGCGGCGTGCGCGCCATCGCGCTGGAGGACGACGGCCAGGGCATCCCCGCCGCCGAGCTGCCGCTGGCGCTGAAGCGCCACGCCACCAGCAAGATCGCCTCGCTGGTGGAGCTGGAACGGGTGGGCACGCTGGGCTTCCGGGGCGAGGCGCTGGCCGCCATCGCGTCGGTCAGCGAGCTGTCGATCACCAGCCGCACCGCCGACGCCCCCGGCGCCCTGCGGCTCGACGCCCGCAGCGGCGAGTGCACCCCCGCCGCGCGCGCGGCCGGCACCACGGTGGAGGTGCGCGAACTGTTCTTCTCGACCCCCGCGCGGCGCAAGTTCCTCAAGACCGAGGCCACCGAACTGGCGCACTGCCTGGACGTGCTGCGCCGCCAGGCCCTGGTGCGGCCCGACGTCGGTTTCGCCGCCTGGCACGACGGCAAGCTGCTGGTGCAATGGCGGCCGGCCGAGCTGCCGCAGCGCCAGCGCGAGGTGCTGGGCGCCGACTTCTTCGACGCCAGCCGGCCGGTGGACGCGCTCGCCGGGCCGCTGGTCATCGCCGGGCGCATCGGCCTGCCCGAGGCCGCGCGCAGCCGCGCCGACCTGCAGCACCTCTACGTCAACGGGCGCGGCGTGCGCGACAAGCTGGTGCTGCATGCGGTGCGCTCGGCCTACGAGGACGTGCTGCACGGCCAGCGCCAGCCGGCCTGGCTGCTGATGCTGCAGATCCCGCCGGAGCTGGTGGACGTCAACGTGCACCCGGCCAAGAGCGAGATCCGCTTCCGCGACGGGCGCGCGGTGCACCAGGCGCTGCGGCAGGCGGTGGAGGCGGCGCTGGCGGCGGTGCGGGTGCCGGCGCCCGCGGCGGTGACGGCCGAGGCCGTCACCGCGGCACCGGCGCCGGCCTGGCCGCGGCAGGCGCCGCTTGCCTGGCCGGCGGCCGAGCGCCCCGGCGTGGTGGTCGGCGCCGAATGGCTGCCCGGTGCCCGCCCGCTGGGCGTGGCCGAGGCGCCGCCGCCCCTGTGGCGGACGCCCGCCGCCGACCCCGCCCAGGCGCCCGACGCGGCGCCACCGGCCACGGCGGGCCGAGTCGACGAGGCGGCCGCCGGCGCCTGGCCGCTCGGCCGCGCCATCGCGCAGCTGCAGGGCGTCTACATCCTGGCCGAGAACGCGCACGGCCTGGTCATCGTCGACATGCACGCCGCGCACGAGCGGGTGGTCTACGAACGGCTGAAGGCCGGCATGGCGGTGGCCGCCATCGAGGCCCAGCCGCTGCTCATCCCGGCCACCTTCGCCGCCACGCCGGCCGAGGTGGCCACCGCCGAGGCGCAGGGCTCGACGCTGGCCGAGCTGGGCCTGGACGTGTCGCCGCTGTCGCCCGGCGTGCTGGCGGTGCGCAGCCAGCCCGCCGCGCTGCGTGGCGCCGACCCGGTGGCGCTGGCGCGGGCGGTGCTGGCCGAGCTCGCCGAGCACGAGGGCGGCAGCCGCCTGGTGCAGCGCGCCCGCGACGAGGTGCTGGCCACCATGGCCTGCCATGGCGCGGTGCGCGCCAACCGCCAGCTCACGCTGCACGAGATGAACGCCCTGCTGCGCGACATGGAGCGCACCGAGCGCGCCGACCAGTGCAACCACGGCCGGCCGACCTGGCGCCAGATCAGCTTGCGCGAACTCGACGCCCTCTTCCTGCGCGGCCGCTGAGCCGCCCCTCGATGTCCTCACCCCCACCGTCAAAACCCAAGCTGGGCCTGAAGCCCGGCGCCCCGCCGCGCGACCCGCACCGTCGGGGCGTGCGGCCCGGCGCGCCGCGGTCGCCGCTGCCGCCGCGGCCGCTCGAGGACGCGCCGCGGCCCCGGCCGACACGTGCTGCGGTGCCCGAGCCGGCGCGCCCGCCCCTTCCGCCGGCGCCACCACGCCGCGAGCCGCCGCCTCGGCCGACCGCACCGCCTCCCACCGGCATCCGCCTGTCCAAGCACCTGGCCGACAGCGGCCAGGCCTCGCGCCGGGAGGCCGACGACTGGATCGCCGCCGGCTGGGTGCGGGTGGACGGCGAGATGGCGGTGCTGGGCCAGCGGGTGCGGCCCGGCCAGCGCATCGAGGTCGACCCCATCGCCCGCGCGGCGCAGGCCGAGCGCGTCACCGTGCTGCTGCACAAGCCGCTGGGGTATGTCAGCGGCCAGGCGGAGGACGGCCACCAGCCGGCCAGCGTGCTGGTCACCGCCGACCACCACTGGCCGGAGGACCCGACGCGCAAGCCCTTCCACCCCGGCCATGCACGCGGCCTGGCGCCGGCCGGGCGGCTCGACCTCGACTCCACCGGCCTGCTGGTGCTGACGCAGGACGGCCGCATCGCGCGGCTGCTCATCGGCGAGGACTCGCCTGTGGAGAAGGAGTACCTGGTCGAGGTCCGGCCTCTGCCCGGCGGCCCGGCGCCCGACGCCGTCGAGCGGCTGCGCCATGGCCTGTGGCTGGACGACCAGCCGCTGCAGCCGGCCAAGGTGACCTGGCAGAGCGAGCGGCACCTGCGGTTCGTGCTGAACGAGGGCCGCAAGCGGCAGATCCGCCGCATGTGCGAACTCGTCGGCCTGGCCGTGGTGTCGTTGAAGCGGCTGCGCATCGGCCGCATCGGGTTGGGCGCCCTGCCGCCCGGCCAATGGCGCTACCTCGGCCCGCACGAGCGGTTTTGATGACGACCCCCGGCCGTCTGGCGGCCGCCCCCCGCGGGGGCTACCCAAAAGGACCGGGGGACCCGGATCCTTTTGGGCGCGCTAACGGGCAGCCCGCCCCTGGTCGCCTGCGGCGACCTGTCCCCACGGGGTCAGGCGCCTCCGTCTCGCGGTGACATCGGTGTGGATCGGCCTGGCCGGGCCCACCGCCGCCGGCAAGACCGAGGCGGCGCTGGCGGTGGCGCGCGCGCTCGCCCTCGACGGCCGGCCGGTGGAGGTGGTGAGCGTCGATTCGGCGCTGGTCTACCGCGGCATGGACATCGGCACCGCCAAGCCCACCGCCGCCGAGCGCGAAGAGGTGCCGCACCACGGGCTGGACCTGCTCGACCCGCACGAGGCCTATTCGGCCGCCCGCTTCGTCGCCGACGCCCAGGCGGCCATCGACCACATCACCGCCCGCGGCGCGCTGCCGCTGCTGGTCGGCGGCACGATGCTGTACTTCAAGGCGCTGGTCGACGGCCTGGACGCCATGCCCGAGGCCGACCCGGACGTCCGCGCGGCGCTGGACGCCGAGGCCGCCGAACGCGGCTGGCCGGCGCTGCACGCCGAACTGGCGAGGGTGGACCCGGCCACCGCCGCGCGGCTGAAGCCGCATGACGCGCAGCGCATCCAGCGCGCGCTGGAGGTGTTCCGCAGCAGCGGCCGGCCGCTGTCCAGCTTCCACCGTCGCGAGGCGGCGCCCACCGGGCCCCGGCCGACGCTGATCAGCCTGGAGCCCGGCGACCGGGCGTGGCTGCACGACCGCATCGCCCGGCGCTTCGCCGCCATGCTGGCGGCCGGCTTCCTCGACGAGGTGCGGCGGCTGCGCGCGCGCGGCGACCTGCACCCCGGCCTGCCGTCGATGCGCGCCGTCGGCTACCGGCAGGCCTGGGAGGCGCTGGACCGGAACGACCATGCGCCGGACCTCGGGGCGCTGAGCGAGCGCGGCATCGCCGCCACCCGCCAGCTGGCCAAGCGCCAGCTCACCTGGCTGCGCGGCTGGGCCGACCGCCGGCCGGTGGCCGCCGATGCGCCGGACGCCATCGACCAGGTGGTGCAGGCGGTACGCCGATCGCTCTGAGCCGCCCATGCTCGAACTCGACGGCCTGACCAAGCGCTACGGCGACGCGCCCGTCTTCACCGACGTGCACCTGCGCGCCGTGCCCGGCGAGGTGGTGGCGCTGCTCGGCGAATCGGGCGTCGGCAAGTCGACGCTGCTCAACTGCATCGCCGGGCTCGACCGGCCGGACGCCGGGACGGTGCGCCTGGGCGGCACCGAGGTCACCGCGCTGGACGAGCACGGCCAGGCGCTGTTCCGCCGCGCGCACGTGGGCTTCGTCTTCCAGGCCTTCCACCTGCTGCCGCACCTGAGCGTGGGCCACAACGTCGGCCTGCCGCTGCGGCTGCTGGGCACACCGGACGAGGCCCGCGTGCAGTCGCTGCTCGACGCGGTCGGCCTGGCCGGCTTCGCCGACCGGCTGCCGCGCACGCTGTCCGGCGGCCAGCTGCAGCGGGTGGCCATCGCCCGCGCGCTGGTGCACCGGCCGGCGCTGGTGCTGGCCGACGAGCCCACCGGCAACCTCGACCCGGCCACCGCCGCGCCGGTGCTCGACCTGCTGCTCGACCAGGTGCGCGCCCAGCCGGCGATCGGCCTGCTGGTGACGCACTCGCCGGCGGCGGCCGCCCGCTGCGACCGGGTGCTGACGCTGACGCCGAGCGGCCTGAGGGCCCCATGACCCGTTGGTTGTTGGCAGCGCTGAGCCTGCCGGAATGGCGGGCGCACCCCTGGCGGCAGGGCGTGGCGCTGCTGGCGGTGGCCCTGGGCGTGGCGCTGGCCTATTCGGTGCAGCTGCTCAACGACGCCGCGCTGGCGCAGTTCTCCGCCGCCTCGCGCGCCGCCGGCGGCGAACCCGACCTCACGCTGCGCGCCGCCCGAGGCGACAGCTTCGACGAAGCGCTCTTCGCCGCCGTCGCCACCGACCCGCGGGTGGCGCTGGCCGGCCCGGTGGTCGAGGCGACGACGCAGGCCCTCGCCGCCGACGGCAGCCGCGTGCCGCTGCGCATCCTCGGTGTCGACACGCTGGTGGTGGCGTCGCTGGCGCCCGACCTGCTGCCCCGGGTCGCCGACGGCGCCGACCGGCTGGCGCTGCTCCACCCCGACCGCATCTTCCTCAACCCGGCGGCGCGGCAGCGGCTGGGCGACGCGGGCCCGCTGCGGCTCGCGGCCGGCGACCGCCTGGTCACCCTGCAGCGCGACGGCAGCGTCAACGCCGCCGGCCCGCCGCTGGCGGTGATGGACATCGCCGGCGCCCAGGCGCTGTTCGGTCCGACCGGCCGGCTGCACCGCGTCGACCTGCGGCTGGCCGAGGGGGCGGATCGCCGCGCGCTGATCGCCGCCCTGCCGCCCGGCCTGCGGGTGGCCGGCGAGCAGGAGGCCGAGGCCCGCGCCAGCGCCGTCTCCCGCGCCTACCGGGTCAACCTGACGGTGCTGGCGCTGGTGGCGCTGTTCACCGGCGGCTTCCTCGTCTTCTCGGTGCAGGCGCTGTCGGTGGCGCGGCGGCTGCCGGCCTTCGCGCTGCTCGGCGTGCTCGGCCTGTCCGGACGGGAGCGCCGCCGCCTGGTGCTGACCGAGGCGGCGCTGGTCGGCTTTGTCGGCAGCGCGCTGGGCCTGGCGCTGGGCGCGGCGCTGGCGGCGCTGGCGCTGCGGCTGCTGGGCGGCGACCTGGGCGGCGGTTACTTCCGCGGTCTGACGCCGACGCTGCAGGCGACGGCCGGCCCGGCGCTGGCCTACTTCGCGCTCGGCCTGCTGGCCGCGCTGGCCGGCGCCTGGGTGCCGGCGCGGCAGGCCGAGGCCATCGCCCCCGCCCAGGCGCTGAAGGGGCTGGGGCTGGACGGCGCCGTCGGCCGGCGCTGGCGCTGGCTCGGTCCGGCGCTGCTGGTCGCCGCCCTCGGCCTGGCGCTGCTGCCGCCCTGGCGCGGGCTGCCGCTGGGCGCCTACCTGGCGGTGGCGGCCGGGCTGCTGGGCGGCATCGTCTGCGTGCCGGCGGTGGTCGGCGCGCTGCTCGCCGTGCTGCCCTCGCCGCGCGGTGCGCTGCCGCTGCTGGCGCTGGAACGCGCCCGCCAGCAGCGGCTGCAGGCCAGCGTCGCGGTGGCCGGCGTGGTGGCGGCGCTGAGCCTGGGCGTCGCCCTGCTGGTGATGGTGGCCAGCTTCCGGCTGGCGGTGGCCGACTGGCTGGACCGGCTGCTGCCGGCCGACGTCTACGCCCGCAGCGTGGGCGCCGGCGGCCCCGAGGCCGGCGGCGGCGCCGGCGTGCTGCCGCCCGGCCTGCTGGCCCACGCCGCCGACCTGCCCGGCGTGCGCCGCGTCGAAGGCCAGCGCACGCAATCGGTGGTGCTCGACCCGGCCCAGCCGCCGCTGGCCATCGTCGCCCGGCCGCTGGCCGACGCCCGCCGGCTGCCGCTGGTCGGCGAGCAACGCCCGGCGCCTCCCGGCGAACTGGGCGTCTACGCCAGCGAAGCGGTGGCCGCGCTGTACGGCGTCGGGCCCGGCGGCCGGCTGGCGCTGCCGCTTGCGCCCGACCGGCCGCCGCTGCAGGTCACCGTGCTCGGCCTGTGGCGGGACTACGCCCGGCAGCACGGCGCGCTGCTGGTCGACCTGGCCGACTGGCAGCGCGCCACCGGCGACACCCGGCTGACCGACCTCGCCCTGTGGCTGCAGACCGGTGCCGACGCCGACGCGGTGCAGGCGGGCCTGCGCCAGGGGGTGGCCGACCCGGCGCTGCTGGAGACGGCCTCCACCGCGGAGATCCGGGCGCAGTCGCTGCGGCTGTTCGACCGCAGCTTCGCCGTCACCCGCTACCTGCAGGCGGTGGCCCTCTTCATCGGCCTGTTCGGCGTCGCCGCCAGTTTCTCCGGCCAGGTGCTGGCGCGGCGCAAGGAGTTCGGCACGCTGGCGCACCTGGGCGTGACCCGGCGCCAGCTGCTGGCGCTGGTGGCCGCCGAGGGCGCGCTGTGGACCGGGGCCGGCGCGGTGCTCGGCGTGGTGCTGGGGCTGGCGGTGAGCGTGGTGCTGGTGCACGTGGTCAACCCGCAGAGCTTCCGCTGGACGATGGACCTGCACGTGCCCTGGGCGCCGCTGGCCGCGCTGGCCGCGGCGGTGGTGGTCGCCGGCACGCTGACCGCCGCGCTGGCCGGCCGGGCGGCGGCCTCGCGCGAGCTGGCGCTGTCGGTGAAGGAGGACTGGTGATGGAACGGCGGCGCGTGCTCGGGACCCTGGCCGGCGTGGTCGGTGGCGCGATGGGTGGCTCGGTGGCGGGCCCGCCGGGCGCCATGGCGCAGGGCGCCGGCACCGCCGCCGCCGACACCTGGGCCCACGACCCGCCGCCCGACCGCTTCGACCCCCAGGCGCTGCTCGACCTGCGCTCGCTCAACGAGGCGGTGGCCGGCGAGAGCGGCTTCGTCACCGTCGACGGCCAGGGCGGCTTCCGCCGCGGCGACGGCCGGCCGCTTCGCTTCTGGGCGGTGAACTCGGGCGTCGGCTTCGGCTGGCAGCCCACGCCGCGCGGGCCGCAGACCGCGCCCGACCTGGCCCGCCATGCGCGCTTCCTCGCCAAGCGCGGGGTGAACATGGTGCGGCTGCACCGGCAGCTCTCGCCGCCGCCGCAGGCCGGGCAGCCGATGGACCGCATCAACGAGTCGGAGCGTGACGGCATCTGGCGCGCGGTGGCCGCCTACCGGCGCGAGGGCATCTACGTGACGCTGTCGCCCTACTGGGCCGGGCCGATGCAGTTCGCGCCCGACACCCCGCTCGCCGGCGGGCCGCAGCCGGCCTGGGGGCTGCTGTTCTTCGACGAGGTGCTGCAGCGCGCCTACCGGTCCTGGCTGACGCAGCTGCTGCGGCCGAAGAACCCGCACACCGGCATCGCGCTGCTCGACGACCCGGCGCTGGCCATCCTGCAGCTGCAGAACGAGGACAGCCTGCTGTTCTGGACGCTCGAGGGCCTGAAGGGCCCGCAGCGCGAGGCGCTGGAGCGTCGCTACGGCGCCTGGCTCGCCGGCCGCCACGGCAGCGTCGACAAGGCGCTGTCGGCCTGGGCGGGCGCCTGGTCGATCGGCAGCGGCACCGAGCCCGCCGACCGACCGGCCGAGGGCCGGCTGGCGCTGCTGCCGCTGTGGACGCTGGCGCAGCCGCCGCGCAGCGCCGCGATAGGCCGCCGGCTGGCCGACCAGACCGAGTTCCTGGCCACCACGATGCGCGACTTCAACCAGCGCACGGTGGACTGGCTGCGCCGCGACCTGGGCGTCAAGGCGCTGGTCAACGCCGGCAACTGGCGCACGGCCGACGAGGCCCGGCTGGGCGACGCCGAACGCTGGAGCTACGGCCCCGGCGAGGTCGACGCGGCCAACGTCTACACCCATGGCCTGCACGAGGGCGAGCACGTCGGCTGGGCGGTGCTGGCCGGCGACCGCTACACCGACGGCAGCGTGCTGCGCGACCCGCGCCGGCTGCCGCTGGCGCTGCGCCAGGTGGCCGGGCGGCCGATGCTGGTCACCGAGGCCGGCTGGGTGATGCCCGGCGCGCACGGCGCGGAGGGGCCGTTCCTCGTCGCGGCCTTCCAGAGCCTGCTCGGCACCGCCGGCCACTACTGGTTCGCCACCGGCGAGGAAGGCCATGTGCCGCCGCGATCGGCCAACGGCTGGCTGGATTCGCAGTCGAAGTGGACCTTCGGCATGCCGGAGGTGATCGGCGGCTTCCCCGCCGCCGCCCTGCTCTACCGCCGCGGCGACCTGCAGCGCGCGCCGCCGACCGTCGTGCAGCGGCGGCCGCTGTCCTCGCTGTGGCAGCGCGAGCCGGCGCAGCCGCCGGAGGACCCGGCCTACGACCCCAACCGCGACGCCCAGGCCGCGCAACGCCCCGACCAGGCCAGCGACGCCTTCCTGCTCGGCCCGGTGCTGGTGGCCTTCGGCGACGCGCCGGCGCCGCGCGCGGCGCCGGCGGCGGCGTCGGCCGACGGCCTGCTGCGGCCGGCCACCGGCGAACTGGCCTGGGACCGGCGCCAGGGCGTGCTGCGCCTCGATTCGCCGCGGGCGCAGGGCGTGGCGGCGCACTTCGACGCCGCGCCGCGGCATGCCTTGCGCGACCTGCGCGTCGACTGCGGCAACCGCTTCGGCGCGCTGCTGGTGGTGTCGCTGGACGAGCAGCCGCTGGCGCGGTCGCGACGGGTGCTTGTGCAGTTCTGCACCGCCAGCCGGCCCACCGGCTGGGCGCAGGTGCCGGCGTCGTGGAAGCGGCCCGACGGCCGCAGCGTCGAGGGCTTCCGCATCACCTCGCACGGCCGCGCACCCTGGCAGATCGAGCGGGCCCGGCTGCAGCTGTGGCTGCGCAACCCGGCGCTGGCCCGCGCCACCGCGCTGGACGCCAACTTCATGGCCGCCGGCCCGGTGGCGCTGCGCGCCGAGGACGGCGGCATCGCCTTTCACTTCCCGGCCAGCGGCACGCAGCACGTGCTGCTGCAGGCGTGATGGACCGGCGACACGGCCTGGCGGCCCTCGCGGCGCTGGGGCTGCCGACGGTCGCCGGCGCGGCCGATCCGCCGGCACTCGGCGTCGGGCCGCGCGCGCTGCGCTTTCCCGCCGACTTCGGGGCGCACCCCGACACCCGCACCGAGTGGTGGTACGTCACCGGCTGGCTGGTGCTTGAGGGTGAGGCACCTGCCGAGGTCGGGCCTGCCTTCGGCTTCCAGGTCACCTTCTTCCGCTCGCGCACCGACGTGCCGGCCGACACGCCCAGCCGCTTCGCCGCCCGGCAGCTGGTGTTCGCGCATGCGGCACTCACCGACCTGGCCGCCGGCCGGCTGCGCCACGACCAACGCCTGGCGCGCGCCGGCTTCGGGGTGGCCGAGGCGGCGACCGGCGACACCGCGCTGGTGCTGCGCGACTGGTCGCTGCGGCGCGACGGCCCGGTGGGCGACGGCGGTTACCGCAGCCGGGTCGTCAGCACGGCGCAGGGTTTCGCCTTCGACCTCGCCTTCTCGCCCACCCAGCCGCTGCTGCTGCAGGGCCTGGCCGGCCTGTCGCGCAAGGGCCCCGACCCGCGCGAGGCCAGCCACTACTACAGCCGGCCGCAGCTGGCGGTGCGCGGCCGACTGCAGCGCGAGGCCCGCGCGCCGGCGGTGCCGGTGCGGGGCCGGGCCTGGCTGGACCACGAGTGGAGCGAGACCCTGCTCCACCCCGAGGCGGTGGGCTGGGACTGGATCGGCATGAACCTTCACGACGGCGCGGCGCTGACCGCCTTCCGCCTGCGCCGGCGCGACGGTTCCACCGTCTGGGCCGGCGGCAGCTTCCGGCCGGTCGGGGCGGCGGCGCCGCAGGTGTTCGACGGGGCCGATGCGGTGGGCTTCGAGCCGCTGCGCTGGTGGACCAGCCCGGCCACCGGGGCGCGCTACCCGGTGGGGTGGCGGGTGCGCACGCCGGCGGGAGCGTTCGTCGTGCGGGCGCTGCTCGGGGCGCAGGAGCTGGACAGCCGGGGCAGCACGGGGAGCGTGTACTGGGAGGGGATCAGCGAGCTGCTGACCGACGACGCGGGGGGTCGCGGCGGGTGGGGTTGGGGTATCTGGAGATGACCGGGTACGCGGGGGCGTTGCGGCTTTGACGCTTCGAGGCTTCGAGGCTTCGAGGCTTCGAGGCTTGTTTGCAGGGCCGCCCGTGGGCCGCGCAGGCCCACCGGGCGGCTACTTCCCGCCACCCAGCCGCTTCGCGACGTCCACCCCGACGCCCTTGTTGACGAACCGGTAGTCGACCACCTTCGACAGGTCCACCTCCCCCGGCTTGTACAGCCCGGCGCGGACCATCTTGTCGAAGAAGTCCTTCACCCGTTCCGGCTTCATCGCGCCGATGCCCGCCACCTGCGCCTCCCCCGAATCGACGATGCCGAGCGACTTCATCAGCGCGATGCTGCGGGCGATGGTGTCGTCGGTCATGTCCGGGTTGTCGCGCTTGATCAGCGCGTCGGCGGCGCGGCGGTCGCCGTAGAGGTAGTTGACCCAGCCGAGGATCGACGCCTCGACGAAGCGGCGCACCAGCTCCGGGTTCTTCTCCACCGTCTCGCGCCGCGCCTCGATGGTGGTGGAGTAGGTGCTGAAGCCATGGTCGGCCAGCAGGTGCACCTCGGGCTTGAAGCCGCCGGCGCGTTCCACCGCGATCGGCTCCTCGATGGCGTAGCCCTGCTGCACGCTGCGCCGGTTCGACAGGAAGGGCCCGAGCTGGTAGTTGTAGGGCTTGAGCTTCTCGTCCCTGAAGCCGTGGTCCGACTTCAGCCACTGCCACCAGCTGAACTGCGCGTCCTTGGCGATCCAGGCCACGTCGGCGTTCTTCAGGTCGGCGAAGGCCTTGAACTGCCCGGGATGCGCCAGCAGCGCCTGCGGGTCCTTCTGGAACATCGCCGCCACCACCACCACCGGCACGCCGTTCTTGGCGTTGTCGAAGCTGTGCAGCAGGTTGCCGGTCATCAGGAAGTCGATGCGGCCGGCGGGCAGCAGCGGCCGGTTGTTGACCTGCGGCCCGCCCTGGCGGATCTCCACCGCCAGCCCGGCCTTGGCGTAGGTGCCGCCGGCCAGCGCCTGGTAGAAGCCGCCGTGCGCGGCCTGCGCCTTCCAGTTGGTGGCGAAGACCACCCTGTCGGCGGCGCGCGCCGGCAGGGTGGCGGCCAGGGACAACAGGAGCACGGCGAGCAGGCGCATGGCGGTGACGTGGCGGGCAGCGGTGACGTGACGGATGTTAGGGCGGCCGCGCACCGCCCTGCCCGCCTCACTCGCGTTCGCTGTCGTGCCAGCGCGCCAGCAGGGCGCGGCTCAGGGCGCCCAGGCCGAGGTGGATGAGCAGGCCGGTCGCCGACACCAGCACCAGCGCCGCGAACATCCTGGGGATCTCGGTGCGGAAGCCGGCTTCCAGGATGCGCGAGGCCAGGCCGGTCTCCTGGCCGGCGGCGCCGGCGGTGAACTCGGCCACCACCGCGCCGATCAGCGCCAGCCCGCCGGCCACGCGCAGGCCGGCCATGAAGTACGGCAGCGCCGAGGGCAGCAGCAGGCGGGTCAGGCGCTGCCAGCGGCTGGCGCGGTAGAGGGTGAACAGGTCCTTCAGGCCGGCGTCGGCGCTGCGCAGCCCGACCACCGTGCCGGACAGGATGGGGAAGAAGGCGACGATCCAGGCGCACAGCAGCAGCGCCGCGGTGGTGGACTCGACGAAGATGAGGATGAGCGGCGCGATGGCCACGATGGGCGTGACCTGCAGCACCACCGCGAAGGGGTACAGGCTGCGCTCCACCGTGCGCGACAGCGCGAACACCGCCGCCAGCGCGATGCCGCCCACCACCGCGAGCGCCAGCGCGCCCAGCGTGATCTTCAGCGTGAACCACCAGGCCGGCAGCAGCGAGCCGAACTGCCCGGCCAGCGTGCGCGCCACCAGCCAGGGGCCGGGCACCAGGTAGGTCGGCACCGCGTACCAGCGCAGCAGCCCTTCCCAGGCCAGCAGCGCCAGCGCCACGGCCAGCGTGGGCGCCAGCCAGCGGGCGCGCCCGCCGCGGGTGTCGGGCTCAGCCATTCGGATGGACGGCGCTGGCCGCCTCCAGCGCCTCGCCGGCCTCGGCGCACCAGCGGGCATAACGCTCGCTGCGGCGGAAGGCCGGGCCGCGCGGGTGCGGCTCGTCGATGTCGAGCGCCGCGACGATGCGGCCGGGCCGCGCCGCCATCACCAGCACCCGGCGGCTCAGGAACACCGCCTCGTACACGCTGTGGGTGACGAAGACCGCGGTGAACGCCGGCTCGGCGGCGCCGTCGGGCCGCCACAGCGACAGCAGGTCCTGGTTGAGGCGGAAGCGGGTGATCTCGTCCAGCGCGGCGAAGGGCTCGTCGAGCAGCAGCAGCGTCGGCCGGGTGACCAGCGCGCGGGCGATCGACACCCGCATCTTCATGCCGCCCGACAGCTCGCGCGGCAACGCCCGCGCGAAGTCGGCCAGGCCCACCGCGGCCAGCGCCGTGGGCACCGCGACGGCGATGCGCTCGCGGGGCCAGCGCTGGAGCTTCAGCGGCAGGGCGACGTTGTCGTGCACGCTGGCCCAGGGCATGAGCGTCGGCTCCTGGAAGACGACGCCGGTGTGGTCGTCGGCCCCGGCGGCCTCGGGCCGGTGCAGGCGGCCCGACGTCGGCCGGGCCAGCCCAGCGAGCAGCCGCAGCAGCGTGCTCTTGCCGCAGCCCGACGGCCCGAGCAGGCTCACGAACTCGCCGCGGGCAAGGGCGAGGTCCACGCCCTCCAGCGCCTGCAGGCCGTTGGCATGGCGCAGGCCGACGCCGTCCAGGCGGATCAAGGGCGCGGGCATCGGCGTGGGGGTCACGGCCGCGGACTGTACCGGCGGCGGTCCCGCCCAGCGCGGGGCGCCGTTCAGGCCGCGCTGCGCACCCCGTCCCGCCCGTCGGCCTTGACCGCGTACAGCGCGCGGTCGGCCTGGGCCAGCAATTGGGCCGCGGTCATCGGGCCGCGGGCGTAGACCGACACGCCGGCGCTGACGGTGGCGCGCAGCGCGCCGACGCCGTCCAGCTCGAAGGGCACGCGCATGCTGCCGACCAGCTGGCCGGCGACGACGCCCGCCTCCTGCGCCGAGTGCAGGCCCTCGAGGATGACGACGAACTCGTCGCCGGCCAGCCGGGCCACCGTGTCGACCTGGCGCACGCCGGCCTGCAGCCGCTGCGCCAGTTGCCGCAACAGCTCGTCGCCCGCCGCATGGCCGAAGGTGTCGTTGACCTGCTTGAAGCGGTCGAGGTCGAGGAAGACCAGCGCCATCGGCCGCCCGCTGCGACGGGTGCGCTCCATGGCCTCGGCCAGCCGCTCCTCGAAGCGCATGCGGTTGGGCAGGCCGGTCAGGTGGTCGAAGCTCGCCAGCGCCGCCAGCTGCTGCTGCGCGATGCGCTGCGTGGTCTCGTCGGTGCTGAGCAGGAAGAAGCCGACGACCTCGTCGTCGCCGTGGCGGTCGGGCACCAGCGTCGTGCGGTGCCAGCGCGGCGACTCGCCGGGCAGTTCGTCCTCGTAGCTGACCCGCTCGCCGTCCAGCGCGCGCCGCGCCGGGCCGCCGTCGCGGAACAGCGGCCGCAGCGCCGGGTCGTCGATGCGCCGGCCGACCAGGGCCTGCGGTGCCTGGCCCAGCCAGTCGTGGAAGGTGGCGTTGCAGAAGCCGAGCTTCAGCGCCCGGTCGACATAGCCGATCAGCACCGGCAGGTTGTCGGCGATGGTGCGCAGCCGCTTGTCGCTGGCCTCGCGCTCGGCCTCGGCCTGCCTGAGCTCGGTGATGTCGGTGATCAGCACCATGACGCCGACCACCCGGCCGTCCTGGATGTCGGGCACGTCCTCGATGATGAGGTCGGCCGGCTCGCCGGCGTTGTTGCGGGTGTGCAGCTGGTAGCGCTGGCACTCGCCCGCGAGCGCACGCGCGATGCGCGCCGACGAGGCCGCATGGCGCTCGTCGCCGAGCACCTCGCGCAGCGTCAGGCCGTCGAGCGGGGCATCGCCGATGCCGTAGTGGCGGCGGAACGCCGCGTTGCCGAACAGCAGTCGCTGCTGGGGGTCGTAGTAGCCGACGAAGGACGGCAGCGAGTCGGCGATGCGCCGCAGCCGCTGCACATCCTCGTCGGTGGTGCTTTGCGCATCGGGGTGTGACGTCACGGAACGAAGGCGCTGATCGCCGGCATGGAACTTCACCGGAGCACCCCCGCGTTACCAGGCCCGCAGCTTGACGCGCAGACGGGCGATGGACTGGCTGTGCAGCTGGCACACCCGGCTTTCGGTGACGCCGAGCACGGCGGCGATCTCCTTCAGGTTCATGTCGTGCTCGTAGTACATGCTCATCACGTACTGCTCGCGCTCGGGCAGGTTCTTGATCGCCTCGACCAGCGCCTCGCGCATGCGCCGGTCCTGCAGCAGGCCCAGCGGGTTGGCCTCCTCGGTGGGCGTCATGTGGCGGTCGAGGTAGTCGTCGTCCTCGCCGTCGCCGGTCATGTCCTCCAGGTAGACCAGCTGCGTGCCGCGCACCTTGCCCAGCAGCTCCTGGTACTCGGCGAGCGACAGCTCCATCTCCTTGGCGATCTCGCTTTCCTGCGGCGCGCGGCCCAGGCGCTGCTCGAGCCGGTGCACCGCGGCCTCGATGCTGCGCTGCTGGCGGCGGCTGCCGCGGCTCATCCAGTCGCTGCCGCGCAGCTCGTCGAGCATGGCGCCGCGGATGCGCTGGGTGGCGAAGGTCTCGAACTGCACGCCCTGGGCGGCGTCGAAGCGGCCGAGCGCGTCGTTGAGGCCGATCATGCCGACCTGGATCAGGTCGTCGATCTCGACGTTGGCCGGCAGCTTGGCAATCATCTGATGCGCCAGCCGCCGCACCAGCGGGCTGTACTGCTTGAGCATCGCGTTGTTGTCCAGTCGGCCTTTGGCGGTGTACATGACGGGGGAGGCTCCGGGCGGGTGCGGGGTCATTGGGGGCGGTGCGCGGCCGGGCCGGCGGCGAGGCGGGCGGCGGGCACGGGCATCGTGAAGGTGTCGTCGGACGGCGCCAGCTGGTCGCGGGCGATGCGCAGCAGCGCATCGGGCAGCGGCTCGTCGTCGGCCGCGGCGGGGTCGATGGCGGCCCAGTCGTGCAGCACGGCGCCGAGGAAGCGGTCGGCGCAGCTGGCCACGCGGTCGGCGATGGCGTCGCGGCGCGGCGAATGCTCGGCGGCCTCCAGCAGCAGGTCGAAGGTGGCCAGGCCGGTGCGCTGGTGCAGCAGCTTCATCGCGCCGTAGGCATGGGTGACGCTGGCCGGATGGTCGCTGGCCAGCAGCAGCGGGCGCACGGCCTGGCGGGTGAACAGTCGCGCCAGTTCGCCGGCGCTGGCGTGCACCAGCAGCACGTCCGCCTGCGGTGCGGCGGCCAGCGCCGCCTGCAGCAACCCGGCGCAGGAACCGCGGGCGTCGACATGGCGCAGCGGCAGGCCGCGGGCGGCGAGGTAGCCCACCTGCTCGTCGATCGGCTGCACGCAGGCGGCCAGGTCGAGTGCCGCGAGCTCGTGCGGCTCGGGCGCCGACTCGCCGGCGTCGAGCACCAGCACGCGGCGACCGAGCGCGACGAAGGCGCGCGCCAGGTCCTGCAGCAGCAGCGCGCCGAAGGCCACGTGGGGGTTGCTCGCCAGCGCGATGCAGCGGGTGGCGGGCCGGCCAGCGAACAGCCGGCGCAGGCCGTCGGCCTGGTCGAAGGGGATGCCGCTGGAGCGGGGGAGAGGACGTCGCGCATGCGGGGGGCGGGCAGCGGTCGGGTCGGTGTCAGGCGCGCGCGCCGGCCGCGTGGGCGCCGGTGTGGCGGGCGAAGATGAGGTTGACGTCGCTGGCGTCCATGCGCCAGGCGGCGCCCGGCTGGGCCTTCAGCGCGCGGTGCACCAGGGCCTGGGCCGACAGGCGGTGCCAGTCCTCCGGCACGCGCTGGCCGTTGGCCACCGCCAGCACCTTCAGCTTGTGGCGCAGCAGCGCGTCGACCGCCGGGGCCAGCTTCACCGCCTCGTCGAGCTTGGACAGCACCACGCCGCGGCACTGCGCCGCGCCCCAGGCCAGGATGACGTCTTCCAGCGTCTCGCCCTGGGCGGCGGCGTTGAGCACCAGCACCTTCTGGATCGAACGGTGGGCCAGCATGTCGAGCAGCTCGCGGGTGCGGCTGTCGCGCTGGGCCATGCCGGCGGTGTCGATCAGCACCATGCGCTTGGCCGACAGCAGTTCCAGCAGGTCTTCCAGCGAGGCACGGTCGTGCGCGGTGTGCACCGGCACGCCGAGGATGCGGCCGTAGGCCCGCAGCTGCTCGTGCGCGCCGACGCGGTAGGCGTCCAGCGTGATGAGGCCGAGGTTGGCGGCGCCGAACTTGGTGGCGAAGGCCGCGGCCAGCTTGGCGGTGGAGGTGGTCTTGCCGACGCCGGTGGAGCCGATCAGCGCGTAGACGCCGCCCTGGTCCTCCAGCGCCGGTTCCTGCTCGCCGGCGACGAGGTTGCGCGCCAGCACGCCGGCGGCCCAGGCGGCCTCATCGGGCGCGTCCATCGGCAGGCTCTCGGCCAGCTTGCGCACCAGGCCGGGCGAGAAGCCGTCGTCGAGCAGCTTCTGCGTCAGGCGGGCCTGCGCGGGATGGCGCTGCAGCTTCTCCATGAAGGCCAGGGCGCCGAAGCGCTCTTCGATCAGGCCCTTCATCGAGCGCAGCTCGTGCAGCATCTGCGCCGCGTCGCGGCGGGTCTCGGCCTGCGCGGCGGGCGCCACGGCGGGCGCCGGTTGAACGGGCGCGGCCTGCGCGGCGGCGGCGATCTCGTCGCGCAGCACCGGCGGCTGGCGCAACGGCTGCGGCCGGGCGGGCGGCACGGGCCGGCGCGCCGGGGCGGCGGCGGTCTCGGCGCGGCGCGGCGCGGCGTGCGCCGCGTCGGCCTCGAGCAGGGCCTGCTCGTCGAGGAACTCGTCGAAGGCGCTGGCCACCGGCGCCGCCGTGGCCGGCTCGAAGCGCGGCTCGACGCGGGCGGTGGTCGGCAGCGGCGCGTCGTCGAAGCGCGGCTCCTGGCGCTCGGTGCGCGAACGGGGCAGCGCGGGCCGGTCTTCCAGGCGCGCGTCGAAGGCCGATTCGGCGGCGGTGCGACCGTCGTCGACACCGGCCATCTCGGCCCGGCGGCGGCGCAGCATGCGCTCGCGCACATAGTCCTGGAACGACAGCGTGCTCATGGCCAGCTGCTCGACGTCGGTCTCCACCGGCTGCTCGGTCGCCGGCTGGCGCGGCCGGGTGATCACGGCCTTCAGCGCGGCGGCGGCGCTGCGCCGCGGCGGGGCGACGTGGCGCTCCTCCTCGGCGGTGGCGGGCTGGGCGGCGGGCGCGTTCACCACCGGCGCGCTGGCGGCCACGCGTTCGATCTGCTGCAGGCCGTCCGGCGCCATCGCCAGCACCTCGACGCCGTCGGCGCAGGGCTTGGTGGACAGCACCACCGCCTCGTCGCCGAAGGCCTGGCGCACCAGGTTCAGCGCGTCGCGCGAGGTGCGGCCGGTAAAGCGTTTGACGTTCATGCGGTGTCTCCGGTGCAGGCGGTTCGGTGGTCGCCGCCGCGCAGGACGGGTTGGCCGGTCGACGAGGCGACCGATGCGGGACAGTGTCCGCTCGCGACGCCCTGCCCCATGCCGCGATCAGCCGGCGCAAGGCGGCGCTTTTGACCCCGGCGGGGGACGGTGGCGAAGGGAACGGCGAGGCAGGACACGGACGGCAAGGAGGTGAGGACCTTGCGGCCATTGTTCCGGCCGGCCTGCGCGACTTAAGCGGGATAAGCGGAGGAAAAGACCGCCTCTCCCGGCGCGCGGTCGGCGCCGCCGCGCGGCGGTTCCCGGCGGCAGGCCGCCCGGCGCGGGCTCAGCCCCCGGCGGCGGGGGACGGTGCCGGCGTGGTGGCGGCGGTGCCGATCAGGGCTTCCAGCAGCCGTCGGTGGACGAGGCTGATCGACCGGATGTGCACGCCGGTCTCGAACTCGCGGCGGGTGAAGTCGCTGTGGCACAGCGAGACCTCGGCCTCGATCACCCGAGCGCTGCGACCGCCGGCGACGTGGACGAACACCCGGCCCTGCAGCACGTCGCGCGGCAGGGGCGTGGCATGGCGCAGGCCGAGCCCGTCGCCGCAGCCGTCGACCACCCGCACCGCCACCGGCGAGCGGGCATCCAGCTGCAGCAGGCCGTGCAGGGACAGCGGCACCCGGGGCGCGGTGCGGCGTTCGACGGACGGGAGGGGGGTGGAGGCGCCGGTCGTCATGGCTGGCGGTGGCGCACGGCCGGGGGCGAAGGGCAACAGGGCGACGACACGGGCAATGGCGGGATCACAGGGGAGCGGAAGCGGTGCGACCGAGTATGCCGGGGGGCCTGCGGGGCGCCAATGCGCCCCAACCGTCCACCGCCCCCGAGGCGGGGTAGTGGTTCCTCGCCGGCGTCGGCGTCAGAACGGCACGGAGGCCAGGTCCTGCGCCGCGTCGGCCGGTGGCCGGTCCGCCGAAGCGGCCGGTGCCGGCGACGCGGCCGGTGGCGGCAGCCCTTCGCCACCCAGCGCCAGCACCAGGTCGGGCAGCAGGCGCGACAGCTCGCCGGTGACCAGCGCCGCGTCGGCGTCGAAGCCGCCATCGTCGTCGTGGCCGTCGAGCGCCGCGTCGAGCAGCTGGATGCGCTTGAGCGCCAGCCCCTCGGTGAGCACGAAGGAGACGCGCTCGTCCCAGGTCATCGCCAGCTGCGTCGGCCGCTTGCCTTCGGCGATGTGGGCCACCACCTCGTCGAGGTCCAGCGTGTGGCGGGCGTAGCGCACGGTGGCCTTCTCGCTGTCGGGCTGGCGCAGTTCGCAGTCGCGGTCGATGGTGAAGCCGGGCGGCGCCTCGCGGGCGGTCAGCCATTCGGCCATCGCGGCGCCCGGCGACACCTGCGTCTGCAGCGGCTCGATGCGCAGGCCGGTGCCCAGCGCCTCGCGCAGCAGGCTCAGCAGCGCGTCGGCGCGGGCCGGGCTGCCGGCGCCGACCACCACCCGGCCGCTGTCCAGGCTGACCCAGACCCAGTGGCTGGAGGTTTTCGGGAAGGCGCGCGGCAGCAGCGCGTGCACCACCTCCTCCTTGAGCTCCTTGCTGCGCTTGCCGCGCGGCCGGCGGCCGGTCTCGCGCTCGACCGCGTCGAGCCGGGCCTCGAGCTGCTCGCGCACCACGCCGGCGGGCACCGCCTTGCGCTCGTGGCGCAGCAGCAGCAGCCACTGGCCGGCGACGCTTTCCAGCAGCGGGCCGTGCGGCTCGCCGCGCGGCGGCACCCAGCCCATGGCCTGGGCCTCGGAAGGGCCGCAGCCGGCGAAGCGCTGCGACTGCAGGCGTTCCTCGACGGTGGCCAGCGTGGGCGCGGCGTCGGCCACGGCCAGGGAGAAGACAAGGGCGTTCTTGAACATCGGATCGCGCGGGGCGCCCGCCGCGCCGGGACGGCGGACGGGCCTGGCCAAAGGGCGCGGATTCTAGAGGGCGGCCGTCGGCCGGCCGTCCCGCCAATGGCCATCGGTTTGACAGGGCCGGTGCACGGTGCGAGGCTGCCCGCACCATGCACGCCGTCCTGCCCTCACGCCCTGCCGCTCTGTGCGCGGCGCACCTGGTGGCGCCGCTGGCGCTGGCCGCCGCGCTGCTCGCCGCCCTGCCCGCCGCGGCGCGCGACGGCGTGCGCAGCTGGCACGGCGGTTCGCGCGGTGGGCCGGCCGCGGTCCGGCCCGGGCCGCCGCCCGCGTTCGTCCACCGGCCGGGCTGGGGCGCCGGGCCGGGCTGGGGCGCACCGGCCTGGCGGCCGCCGGCGCATTACCACCGGCCGTGGCCGGTGTATGGCCACCGCCCCTGGCCGGGCTACGGCTGGGTGGTGCCGGTGCTGCCGGTGGCGGCCGCCACGGTCTGGATCGGCGGCTCGCCGTACCACCGCTGGGGCGGCGGCTGGTACGCGCCGCTGCCGGGGGGCGGCTACCAGGCGGTGCCGGCGCCGCCCGGGGTGGTCGAGGCCGTGCCGCCGGGGCCGCCGGACCCTCGGGTGACGCCGCGATTCGGCCAGTCGCCGGTGCAGGCGGAGGTCGACATCCAGGACTGCAACCGGCTGGCCGCGCTGGACGCGGCGGCGCAGGCCGATGCGCAGGAGTTCCAGCGCCAGGTCGCCGCCTGCCTGGACGGCCGCGGCTACACGGTGGCGCCGGCGACCGCCGCGCCGCAGGCCGCCGCGCCCGCCGCGACGGCGCCCGTTCCACCGGCCGCGCCGTCGCCCGCGCCCTGACGCCGCCCCGGCCTCAGGCCAGGCCCAGCCGCAGCGCGGCGTCGTCGCGGGCGGCCGACCGCAGCTCGGCGAGCAGCCCTTCGGCGCGGCGCTCGATGACGTCGAGCAGCGAGGCGACGGCGGCCAGCTGGCCGGTCTCGCGCAGCTGCTCCACCGCCGATTGGCAGAGGTCGGCGACCAGGCCGCCCTTCTGCAGGTGGCAGTAGCCGGCCAGCGCCCGCACGCTGTCGAGCACCGCGGCCGCGTCGCCACCCAGGCGGCGCGCGCGCAGCTCCTGGAGCTGGCGGGCGATGCCCAGGCCGGCCCCGACCAGCACCTGCTCCAGCAGGCCCTGCCGGCCCTTGGGATCGAGGTGTCCGAGGCGCTGCAGCACCGGCTCGTCGAGCAGCCGCTGCGCACGCGAGCGGCGCAGGCGCAGGTCCTCGCCGGTGACGCGGCGCACCGTGCGGGTCAGCCAGGGACGCAGGGAGGCGGGGGGCGGGGATCATCGACGGCTCCTCACGGCCCAGCACGTCGGGCCGTGAGCCCATTCTGCGGTGGGCCCGGCGACCGCCACGCCCCATGAGCCGGGGGCCTGGGGCCCCGGCAGGCGTGACAAAAGACAAGGCCCCGGCGGCCGCCTCGCGGCGCCCCCGGGGCCCGTCAACCCCCTCACCCTCTCCTTGTGTGCGTCAGATCAGCGGCAGGTGCTTCTGTTCGTCCGGGTTCAGCAGCGCCTGCCGGTCGACCAGCGTCGCCTGCGCGGTGCCCGCCGCCGGCGCCGGTGCGGCGGCCGGTGCCGGGCTCGCGCCCAGCACGTCACCGGTCGGCGCCGACAGCAGGTCGGCCAGGGGCGGCGCCGCCGGCGCCGTGTCCTTGGCGAACCAGACGTCGGCCACCTGGTGGCTCTGGCCGTCGGCGGCGGTGTAGCTGCCGACCAGGCCCAGCAGGTTGCCGTTGTCGGTCTGCGTGCCCTTCTGGTGGGCCAGCCCGATCTCGGTGATGCCGAGGTCGACCAGGCCCTTCAGCTCGCCGATGTCGGTCTTGCCGTCGTGGTTGCCGTCGACCCAGACCTTGAGCTGGTTCCAGTGCTCGTCCTTCGCGTTGAGCACGCCGTCGTGGTTGCTGTCCTCCAGCGCCATGGCGGCGTAGCCGTTGCCGACGCGCTGGCCGGCGGCGTTGAGCGTGCCGCCACCGAACAGCTCGCGGCCGTCGTTGATCACACCGTCGCCGTTGCGGTCCATCACCAGCAGGCCGTCGCCGGCGCCGACCCAGCCGACCTTGTGGGTCGAGCCGGTGGCGTTGACGTCGAAGTGCACGCCCTGGCCGGCGGCCAGCGTCTGCACGCCGTTGCCGTCGAGGTCGAGCACGATCGGCGTGGCGCCGACCATGGCGTCGATCTGGCCCGGCGCCGTCATCGCCGCGATGTCCTCGGTCTCGAAGGCCGAGACCTGGGTCATGTCCATCGCCGCGATGTCGCGGGTCTCCAGCGAGAAGGCCTGCTCGGTGGTCAGGGCCACGATCTGGTCGGTGGTCAGGCCGTCGATCTGCGCCGTGGTGAAGGCGACGATGTGGGCCGTCGTCAGCGCCTGGATCTGGTCGGTCGTCAGCGCATGGATCTGGTCGCTGCCGAAGGCGGCGAACTGCGCCGTCGTCAGCGCCTGCAGGTCGGCCGTCTCCAGCGCCATCACCTGGTCGGTGGACAGCGCATGCACCTGGGCGGTGGTCAGCGCGGCGACCTGGTGGGTCTCCAGCGCGTTCAACTGCTCGGTCGTCCACTGCGAGATCGAGGTGGTCGACAGCGCCCGCAGGTCGGCCGTCTCCAGCACCGAGATCTGCTCGGTGGTGAAGGCGTCCACCTGCGCCGTCGTCAGGCCGGCGAACTGGGCGGTGGACAGCGCCACCACCTGGGCGGTGCCCAGCGCCGCCACATCGGCCGCGTCGAGGGCCCGCAGCTGCGCGGTGTTCCACGCCACCAGGTCGGCGGTGTCGATCGCGCTCACCTGGTCGGAGGTCAGCGCCGCCACCTGCGCGGTCGAGAACGCGGCGAACTGCGCCGTGCCCATCGCCTGCAGGTCGGCGGTCTCCAGCGCCGCCACCTGGTCGGTGGACAGGCCCTGCACCTGCGCCGTGGTCAGCGCCGCGGCCTGCGCGGTGCCCAGCGCGTTGAGCTGGTCACTGCCCCAGGCGCGCAGTTCGGCCGTGGTCATCGCCCGCAGGTCCTGCGTCTCGATGGCGGCGATCTGGTCGGTGGTCATGGCGGCCACCTGCGCGGTGGTCAGCCCGGCGAACTGGGCCGTGCCGAGCGCGCGGATCTGGTCGCTGCCCAGGGCGGCGAAGTCGGCGGTCTCGATCGCCCGCAGCTGCGCCGTGCTGAGCGCGGCCAGGTCGGCCGTCTGCAGCGCCATCACCTGGTCGGAGCCCAGGGCCTGCAGCTGCGCCGTGGTCAGCGCCGCCGCCTGCGCGGTGGTCAGCGCCTGCAGGTCGTCGGTCTGCATCGCCGCCACCTGGGCGGTGGTCAGGCCGGCCACCTGCGCGGTGGTGAGCTGGCTCACCTGCAGGGTGGTCAGGGCGTTGAGCTGGTCGCTGCCGAGCGCGCCGAGCTGGGCGGTGGACAGCGCCCGCAGGTCGGCCGATTCCAGCGCGATCACCTCGTCGGTGGTCAGGGGCCGCGATCTGCGCGGTGCGCAGCGCGGCGACCTGCGCCGTGGTCAGCGCCGCCAGGTCGGCGGTCTCCAGCGCGACGATCTGGTCGGTGGTCAGGCTGGCGACCTGGGCGGTCGTCAGCGCGGCCACCTGCGCCGTGGTCAGGGCGCGCAGGTCGTCGCTTTCAAGGGCGGCCACTTGCGCGGTGGTCAGGCCGGCCACCTGGGCCGTCGTCAGCGCGGCGGCTTCCGCCGTCGTCAGCGCGACCACCTGGTCGGTGGTCAGCGCGCGGACCTGCGCGGTGGACAGCGCCCGCAGGTCGGCCGTCTCCAGCGCCTGGATCTGGTCCGTCGTCAATGCGGCCACCTGGGCGGTGGTCAGCGCCGCGGCCTGCGCCGTCCTCAGCGCCACCACCTCGTCGGTGGTCAGCGCCTGGATCTGCGCGGTGCCGAAGGCGCGCACCTGCGCCGTCGTCAGCGCGGCGACGTCGGCCGTCTCCAGCGCGGCCACCTGGTCGGTGGTCAGCGCGGTCACCTGCACCGTGGTCAACGACGCGATCTGTGCCGTGGTCAGGGCGCGCAGGTCATCGCTTTCCAAGGCCGCCACCTGCGCGGTGGTCAGGCCGGCCACCTGCGCGGTGGTCAGCGCCGCCGCCTGGCCGGTGGTCAGCGCGATCACCTGGTCGGTGGTCAGCGCCACCACCTGGGCGGTGCTCAGGGCGCGCAGCTCGGACGAGGTCAGCGCCACCACCTGGTCGGTGGTGAAGGCGGCGACCTGCGCCGTGGCCAGGCCGGCCACCTGCGAGGTGGTCAGCGACGACACCTGGTCGGTGGTCAGCGCCTGCACCTGGTCGCTGCCGAAGGCGCGCAGCTGCGCGGTCGACAGCGCCCGCAGGTCGGCGCTCTCCAGCGCCTGGACCTGGTCGGTGGTGAACGCGGCCACCTGCGTGGTGGTCAGCGCCGCGGCCTGCGCCGTCCTCAGCGCGACCACCTCGTCGGTGGTCAGCGCCTGGACCTGCGCGGTGCCGAAGGCGCGCACCTGCGCCGTGGTCAGCGCCGCCAGGTCGGCGGTCTCCAGCGCGACGATCTGGTCGGTGGTCAGGCCGGCGACCTGGGCGGTCGTCAGCGCGGCCACCTGCGCCGTGGTCAGGGCGCGCAGGTCGTCGCTTTCAAGGGCGGCCACTTGCGCGGTGGTCAGGCCGGCCACCTGGGCCGTCGTCAGCGCGGCGGCTTCCGCCGTCGTCAGCGCGACCACCTGGTCGGTGGTCAGCGCGCGGACCTGCGCGGTGGACAGCGCCCGCAGGTCGGCCGTCTCCAGCGCCTGGATCTGGTCCGTCGTCAATGCGGCCACCTGGGCGGTGGTCAGCGCCGCGGCCTGCGCCGTCCTCAGCGCCACCACCTCGTCGGTGGTCAGCGCCTGGATCTGCGCGGTGCCGAAGGCGCGCACCTGCGCCGTCGTCAGCGCGGCGACGTCGGCCGTCTCCAGCGCGGCCACCTGGTCGGTGGTCAGCGCGGTCACCTGCACCGTGGTCAACGACGCGATCTGTGCCGTGGTCAGGGCGCGCAGGTCATCGCTTTCCAAAGCCGCCACCTGCGCGGTGGTCAGGCCGGCCACCTGCGCGGTGGTCAGCGCCGCCGCCTGGCCGGTGGTCAGCGCGATCACCTGGTCGCTGCCCAGGGCGCGCAGCTGCGCGGAGGACAGCGAGCGCAGGTCGGCCGTCTCCAGCGCCTGCACCTGGTCGGTGGTCAGCGCCTGCACTTCGGCGGTGGTCAGCGCCGCGGCCTGCGCGGTCTTCAGCGCCACCACCTCGTCGGTGGTCAGCGCCTGGATCTGTGCGGTGCCGAAGGCGCGCACCTGCGCCGTGGTCAGCGCGGCCAGGTCGGCGGTCTCCAGGTTGGCCACCTGCTCGGTGGTCAGCGCGGCGACCTGCGTGGTGGTCAGCGAGGCCACCTGCGCCGTCGTCAGGGCGCGCAGGTCGTCGGTCTCGAGGGCCACCACCTGGGCGGTGGTGAGGGCGGCCACCTGCGCGGTGGTCAGCGCCGCCGCCTGCGCCGTGGTCAGCGCCACCACCTGGTCGGTGGTCAGCGCGCCGATCTGCGCGGTGGACAGCGCGCGCAGGTCGGCCGTCTCCAGCACCTGCACCTGGTCGGTGGTCAGCGCGGCGACCTGCGCGGTGGCCAGGCCGGCCACCTGCGCGGTGCTCAGCACCGGCACCTGGTCGGTGGTCAGCGCCTGCACCTGGTCGCTGCCGAAGGCGCGCAGTTGCGCGGTCGACAGCGCCCGCAGGTCGGCGCTCTCCAGCGCCTGCACCTGGTCGGTGGTCAGCGCCGCCACCTGCGTGGTGGTCAGCGCCGCGGCCTGCGCCGTCTTCAGCGCGATCACCTCGTCGGTGGTCAGCGCCCGGATCTGGTCGGTGGAGAAGGCACGCACCTGGGCCGTCGTCAGCGCGGCCAGGTCGGCGGTCTCCAGCGCCGCCACCTGGTCCGTGGTCAGGCCGGCCACCTGGGCCGTGGTCAGCGCCACGGTCTGCGCGGTGCTCAGGGCGCGCAGGTCATCGGTCTCCAGCGCAGCCACCTGGGCGGTGGTCAGCGCGGCCACCTGGGCGGTGGTCAGCGCGGCGGCTTCGGCGGTGGTCAGCGCGATCACCTGGTCGGTGGTCAGCGCGCGGACCTGCGCCGTCGACAGCGCGCGCAGGTCGGCCGTCTCCAGCGCCTGCACCTGGTCCGTCGTCAGCGCCGCCACCTGGGCGGTGGTCAGCGCCGCGGCCTGCGCCGTCTTCAGCGCGATCACCTCGTCGGTGGTCAGGGCCTGGATCTGGTCGGTGGAGAAGGCGCGCACCTGGGCCGTCGTCAGCGCGGCGACGTCGGCGGTCTCCAGGTTGGCCACCTGCTCGGTGGTCAGCGCGGCGACCTGGGCCGTGGTCAGCGCCACGACCTGCGCCGTGCCGAGCGCCCGCAGGTCGTCGGTCTCCATCGCCGCCACCTGCGCGGTGGTCAGCGCGGCCACCTGGGCGGTGGTCAGCGCGGCGACCTGGGCGGTGTCGAGCACGTTGAACTGCTCGGTGCTCAGCGCCACCAGCTGCGCGGTGGTCATCGCCCGCAGCTCGGCGGTGGTGAGGACGTCGATCTGGTCGGTGCCGAGAGCGGCCACCTGGGCCGTCGTCAGGCCGGCCACCTGCAGGGTGGTCAGCACCGGCACCTGGTCGGTGGTGATGGCGTCGATCTGCTCGGTGCCCAGCGCCCGCACCTGTGCGGTGGACAGCGCCCGCAGGTCGGCGGACTCGATCACCGGCACCTGGTCGGTGGTCAACGCGGCGATCTGCGCGGTGGTCAGCGCGGCGGCCTGCGCCGTGGTCAGCGCGATCACCTCGTCGGTGGTCAGCGCCTGGACCTGCGCGGTGCCGAAGGCACGCACCTGGGCCGTCGTCAGCGCGGCGAAGTCGGCCGTCTCCAGCGCGGCCACCTGGTCGGTGGTCAGGCTGGCCACCTGCGCCGTGGTCAGCGCCACGTGCTGGGCGGTGCTCAGGGCGCGCAGGTCATCGGTCTCCAGCGCAGCCACCTGGGCGGTGGTCAGCGCGGCCACCTGGGCGGTGGTCAGCGCGGCGGCTTCGGCGGTGGTCAGCGCGATCACCTGGTCGGTGGTCAGCGCGCGGACCTGCGCCGTCGACAGCGCGCGCAGGTCGGCCGTCTCCAGCGCCTGCACCTGGTCCGTCGTCAGCGCCGCCACCTGGGCGGTGGTCAGCGCCGCGGCCTGCGCCGTCTTCAGCGCGATCACCTCGTCGGTGGTCAGGGCCTGGATCTGGTCGGTGGAGAAGGCGCGCACCTGGGCCGTCGTCAGCGCGGCGACGTCGGCGGTCTCCAGGTTGGCCACCTGCTCGGTGGTCAGCGCCACCACCTGCGCGGTCGTCAGCGCAGCGGTCTGGGCGGTGGACAGGGCCCGCAGGTCATCGGTCTCGATGGCGGCCACCTGGGCCGTCGTCAGGCCGGCCACCTGGGCGGTGGTCAGCGCCGCGGCCTGGGCCGTGGTCAGCGCGATCACCTGGTCGGTGCCGAGGGCGCCGAGCTGCGCGGTGGACAGCGCGCGCAGGTCCGTCGTCTCCAGCACCTGCAGCTGGTCGGTGGTCAGGGCGGCGACCTGCGCCGTCGTCAGGCCGGCCACCTGCGCGGTGGTCAGCACCGGCACCTGGTCGGTGGTCAGCGACTGGATCTGGTCGCTGCCGAGCGCACGGAGCTGCGCCGTCGACAGCGCCCGCAGGTCGGCCGACTCCATCGCCGGCAGCTGGTCGGTGGTCAACGCCGCCACCTGGGCGGTGGTCAGGGCCGCGGCCTGGGCCGTGGTCAGCGCGATCACCTCGTCGGTGGTCAGCGCCTGCACGTGGTCGGTGGTGAGCGCGCGCACCTGGGCGCTGTTCAGCGCGGCCAGGTCGGCGGTTTCCAGGTTCGCCACCTGCTCGGTGGTCAGGCCGGCCACCTGCGCGGTGGTCAGCGCCACGGTCTGCGCGGTGGTCAGGGCCCGCAGGTCATCGGTCTGCAGCGCGGCCACCTGGGCCGTGGACAGGCCGGCGACCTGCGCGGTGGTCAGCGCGGCCGCCTGCTCGGTGGTCAGCGCGACGACCTGGTCGCTGCCCAGCGCCCGCAGCTGCGAGGTGGAGAGCGCGCGCAGGTCGGACGTCTCCAGCGCCTGCACCTGGTCGGTGGTCAGCGCGGCCACTTGGGCGGTGGTCAGCGACGCCGCCTGCACGGTGCTGAGGGCCTGGATCTGCGCCGTGCTCAGCGCCTGGATCTGGTCGGTGCCGAGCTGGCGCAAAGCCGCCGTGGTCAGCGCGGCCATGTCCTGCGTCTGGATGGCCTGCACCTGCTCGGTGCCGATGACGCCGGCCTGCACGGTGGTCAGCGCCGCCGCCTGGGCGGTGCTCAGCGCCTCGATGTTGGTGGTGGACAGGCCGGCCACCTGGGCCGAGTTCAGCCCGGCGATCTGCTGCGTGGTGAGCGCGGCGAACTGCTCGGTGGTCAGCGCGTTCAGCTGGTCGGTGCCGAGGGCGCCGAGCTGCGCCGTGGACAGCGCCCGCAGGTCGGCGGTTTCCAGCACCTGCACCTGGTCGGTGGTCAGGGCGGCGACCTGGGCGGTCCCAAGGCCGGCCACCTGCGCGGTGCTGAGCACCGGCACCTGGTCGGTGGTCAGGGCGACGACCTGGTCGCTGCCGAGGGCGCGCAGCTGGGCGGTGGACAGCGCCCGCAGGTCGGCGGACTCGATCACCGGCAACTGGTCGGTGGTCAGCGCGGCGACCTGCGCCGTCGTCAGCGCGGCGGCCTGTGCCGTGGTCAGCGCGACCACCTCGTCGGTGGTCAGCGCCTGCACCTGGTCGCTGCCGAAGGCACGCACCTGCGCGGTGGTCAGCGCGGCGAAGTCGGCGGTCTCCAGCGCCTGCACCTGGTCGGTGGTCAGCGCCGCGACCTGCGCGGTGGTCAGCGCCACGGTCTGCCCGGTGCTCAGGGCGCGCAGGTCATCGGTCTCCAGCGCGGCGACCTGGGCGGTGCTGAGGCCGGCCACCTGCGCGGTGGTCAGCGCCGCCGCTTCGGCGGTCGTCAGGGCGACGACCTGGTCGGTGGTGAGCGCGCGCAACTGCGCGGTGGACAGGGCGCGCAGGTCGCCGGTCTCCAGCGCCTGCACCTGGTCGGTGGTCAGGGCGGCGACCTGCGCCGTGGTCAGCGCCGCGGCCTGGGCGGTGGTCAGCACCGGCACCTGGTCGGTGGTCAGCGCGATCACCTGGTCGGTGGTCAGGGCGCGCACCTGGGCGGTGGTCAGCGCGGCGACGTCGGCGGTCTCCAGCGCCGCCACCTGCTCGGTGGTGAGCGCGGCGACCTGGGCCGTGGTCAGCGACGCCACCTGCGCGGTGGTCAGCGCCTGCAGGTCGTCGGTCTGCACCGCGGCCACCTGGGCCGTCGCCAGGCCGGCCACCTGGGCCGTCGTCAGCGCGGCCACCTGGCCGGTGGTCAGCGCGTTGAACTGGTCGCTGCCCAGCGCGTTGAGCTGGCCGGTGGACAGCGCGCGCAGGTCGGACGTCTCCAGCACCTGCAGCTGGTCGGTGGTCAGGGCGGCGACCTGCGCCGTCGTCAGGCCGGCGACCTGGGCGGTGGTCAGCACCGGCACCTGGTCGGTGGTCAGCGCCTGCACCTGGTCGCTGGTCAGCGCGCGCAGCTGCGCGGTGGACAGCGCGCGCAGGTCGGCCGACTCCAGCGCCCGCAGCTGGTCGCTGGTCAGGGCGGCGACCTGCGCCGTCGTCAGCGCGGCGGCCTGGGCCGTGGTCAGCGCGATCACCTCGTCGGTGGTCAGCGCCTGGACCTGGGCGGTGCCGAGGGCGCGGACCTGCGCCGTGGTCAGCGCCGCGACGTCGGCGGTCTCCAGCGCGGCCACCTGGTCGGTGGTCAGCGCGGCCACCTGCGCCGTGGTCAGGGCGGCGGTCTGTGCGCTGCTGAAGGCGCGCAGGTCGTCGGTCTCCAGTGCGGCGACCTGGGCCGTCGTCAGGCCTGCGATCTGCGCGGTGGTCAGGGCGGCGGCCTCGGCGGTGGTCAGCGCGATCACCTGGTCGGAGCCCAGGGCGCGGACCTGCGCCGTGGACAGGGCGCGCAGGTCACCGGTCTCCAGCGCCTGCACCTGGTCGGTGGTCAGCGCGGCGACCTGGGCGGTGGTCAGCGCGGCGGCCTGGACCGTCGTCAGCACCGGCACCTGGTCGGTGGTCAGCGCCTGCACCTGGTCGGTGGACAGCGCACGGATCTGCGCGGTGGTCAAGGCGGCGACGTCGGCGGTCTCCAGCGCCGCCACCTGCTCGGTGGTCAGCGCCGCGACCTGCGCCGTCGTCAGGCCGGCCACCTGCGCGGTGGTCAGCGCCTGCAGGTCATCGGTCTGCAGGGCGGCGACCTGGGTGGTGGTCAGCCCGGCGAGCTGGCCGGTGGTGAGCGCGGCCACCTGGTCGGTGCCCAGCGCGTTGAGCTGATCGGTGCCGAGGGCGCCGATCTGGGCGCTGGACAGCGCGCGCAGCTCGGCCGAGGTCAGCACCTGCACCTGGTCGGTGGTCAGCACGGCCACCTGATCGGTGGCCAGGCTGTTCACCTGCGCGGTGGTGAGCACCGGCACCTGGTCGGTGGTCAGCGCCAGCACCTGGTCGCTGCCGAGCGCGCGGATCTGCGCGGTGGACAGGGCGCGCAGGTCGGCGCTTTCCAGGGCGGCCACCTGGTCGGTGGTCAGCGCGGCCACCTGGGCGGTGGTCAGGGCGGCGGCCTGGGCCGTCGTCAGCGCGATCACGCCGTCGGTGGTCAGCGACTGCAGGTCGGCGCTGCCCAGCGCCCGCACCTGCGCCGTGGTCAGCGCGGCGACGTCGGCCGTCTCCAGCGCGGCGACCTGGTCGGAGGTCAGCGCCACCACCTGCGCGGTGGTCAGCGCGGCGGTCTGCGCGGTGGTCAGGGCGCGCAGGTCATCGGTCTCCAGCGCGGCGACCTGCGCCGTCGCCAGGCCCGCGACCTGGGTGGTGGTCAGCGCGGCGACCTGCTCGGTGGTCAGCGCGATCACCTGGTCGGTGCCCATCGCCGCCAGCTGGGCGGTGGACAGCGCGCGCAGCTCCGCCGAGGTCAGCGCCTGCACCTGGTCGGTGGTGAAGGCGGCGACCTGCGCGGTGCCGAGGCCGGCCACCTGCGCGGTGGTCAGCAGCGGCACCTGGTCGGTGGTCAGGGCATGGACCTGGTCGCTGCCGAAGGCGCGCAGCTGCGCGGTCGACAGCGCCCGCAGGTCGGCCGACTCCAGCGCCATGACCTGGTCGGAGGTCAGCGCCGCCACCTGCGCGGTGGTCAGCGCGGCGGCCTGGGCGGTGGTCAGGGCGACGATCTGCGCGGTGGACAGCGCCTGCACGTCGTCGGTGCCCAGCTGGCGCAGCGCGCCGGTGCTCATCGCGCCCAGGTCGTGCGTCTCCAGCGCCTGCACCTGGGCCGAGTTCAGCACCGCGGCCTGGGCGCTGGTGATGACACCCACCTGCGCGGTGCCCAGCGCCTCGACGTTGGCGGTGACCATGCCGGCCACCTGCGCGGTGGTCAGGCCGACGATCTGCTGCGTGGTCAGCGCGGCGACCTGGCCGGTGCCCAGCGCGTTGAACTGCTCGCTCGACCAGGTGCCGATGGCGGCGGTGGACAGCACCTGCAGGTCACGCGTCTCCAGCGCGGCGATCTGCCCAGTGGCCAGCGCGTCGACCTGCGCCGTGGTCAGGCTGCCCACCTGCGCGGTGGACAGCGCGACGACGGCGTCGGTGTTCAGCGCGGCCAGCGCGTCGCTGGCCAGCGCGCGCACGGCGGCGGTGGACAGGGCGGCGACGTCGGCGGTCTCGATGGCGGCGAGCTGGTCGCTGACCAGCGCGGCGGCCTGCGTGCTCGACAGCGCGGCGAAGTGCTGGCTGCCCAGCGCCGTGAAGTTGTCGGTGGCCAGGGCGTGCAGCTGCGCGGTGGAGAAGGCGGCCACCTGCTCGGTGGTGAGCGCGCCCATCTGGTCGGTGGTCAGCGCGTTGACCTGGTCGCTGCCGAAGGCGCGGATGCCGGCCGAGCTGATCTGCTGCAGGTCCTGCGTCTCGAAGGCCGCGATCTGATCAGAACCCAGCACCGCCAGGCCGGCGGTGGCGATGGCCCTCACCTGCGCCGTGCCCAGCGCGATGATCTGGTCCGAGCTGAACGCCAGCCAGTCCTCGGTGGTGAGGCGCGAGATCGTCGTCGTCGACAACGCGGCGATCTGCGAGGTGCTCAGGCTGGAGATGATCGAGGCCATTGAAAGGGTCCTGGTCCGTTGTCCTGTGGCGGTCCGGGTTCACCCTCTTCAGCGGGCAGCCGGACCTTCGTCGTCCGGTTATCGGCCTGCCGGCCCTGCGACTTGAAATGAAATGCGACCGGCGTTCCGGTGCCATTTCACGGGCCGCGGTGGGCCCCTCGGTCACTTGTCGCCGAGGCGGATCGGCTCGGCCTCGCGGCCGGCGGCCAGGCGGTCGCGCTGCAGGGCCGGCAGCGGGTCGTCGGGGCGGGCGGCCGCCAGCGCGCTGAAAGCCCGCAGCGCCTCCTGGCGCCGGCCCTCGCGCAGCAGCGTCCAGGCCGCCAGGTAGTCGAGGTCGGGCGGGCCGTCCAGCGGCTCGTGCAGCAGCAGCGGCTGGCGCTTGCCGTACAGCAGCACCGGACCTATCGGCCGCGCCAGCACGCCGGGGCAGCCGGCCAGCGTGGCATCCGACACGCAGATCCAGGTGCCGAGGTGCTTGTTGGCGCCCTCGATGCGCGCCGCGGTGTTCACCGGGTCGCCGAGCGCGCGGTAGTCGAACATCGTGCGGCCGCCGAAGTTGCCGACGATGACCTCGCCCGAGTGCACGCCGATGCGGGTGCGGCCGAAGGGCTGGCCCTGCGCGGTCAGCTCGGCCGCGTAGCCGTCGGCGAAGCGGCGCATGGCCAGCGCGCAGCGCAGCGCACGTTCCCGGTGGTCGGCCTGCTCCACCGGCGCGGAGAACATCACCACCACCGCGTCGCCGACGATGCGGTCCAGCGTGCCGTCGTGTTCGAAGGCGATGGCGACCATGCGGTCGAGGTAGTGGTTGAGCAGGTTCACCGCCTGCGCCGGGTCCAGCCGCTCCATCTGGCCGGTGAACCCGGCGAGGTCGGTGAAGACGAAGGTGCATTGCTGGCGCCGCCCGCCGAGCACCAGCGCCTCCGGCCGTTCGGCCAGGTGGCGGACCAGGTTCGGCGAGACGTAGCGCGAGAAGGCGTCGCGCATCCAGCGCTGGCGGCGTTCGGCATGCTGGTGCCGCAGCACGCTGCACAGGCCGGCGCCGGCCAGGGCGGCCAGCACGGCCAGCGACGGGTCGAGCAGCCAGCCCGGGCCGACGAAGGCGCCCCAGCCGAGCAGGGCCAGCAACGCCACCAGCGCCAGCGCGGCCAGCGCCGAAGCCGCCGCTCCCGTCGCCAGGGCGGTGCCCCCGGCCGCCAGGGCGGCCGCCGCGGCGGTGCCGGTCTCGGCCGCGGCGGCCCAGCGCGGGCGCTGCAGCGGGTGCTCGCCCAGCGCCTGCTCCAGCGCCTGGGCGTGGATGTCGACGCCGGGGATGACGCCACCCTGCGGGCTGAAGCGCAGGTCGAGCAGGCCCTGCGCCGACGTGCCGACCAGCACGATGCGGCCGTCGAGCCGGGCGCGGTCGATGCGGCCCTCGAGCACCGCCCAGGCCGGCAGGCGGGTCGACGGGGCGGGGGCGGCGTAGTGGACCCAGAGCTCGCCGGTGGGGGTGGTGGGCAGCGCGACGTCGCCGATGCGCACGCCGCGCAGCGCCGGGCGGGAGCCGCCGTGCAGGTCGACCTCCAGCCGGCGCGCGCCGAGGCCAACGCGCAGCGCCTCGGCCATCAGCGACGGGTGCACCTGGTCGCGGTAGCGGGCGACCAGCGGCACCCGGCGCACGACGCCGTCGTCGTCGGGCACGAAGCTGAGCACGCCGACGCCGGCCGCCGCCGCGGCCAGCGCGGGCAGCGGCCCGACGGCGTCCTCGTGCCGCGGCAGCGCGTGCAGCAGCGCGTCGGGCGGCGCGTCGCCGCGGGCGATGACCATGGCCTTGGGCGCCTGCAGCGGTGGCGCACCGGGCACCGGGGTGCTGTTCAGGGCCAGGCCGAGCACCACCCGGCCACGGCGCAGCGTGTCGGCCAGCAGCGTGTCGTGGTCGGGCAGCGCGGCCAGCGCCGGTGCCAGCCGCTGCGCCAGCGCGGGCGCCGGCTGCCACAGCGACAGCGCCGCGCGCGGCGAGGTGCGGTCCGGCTCGGCGAACACGACGTCGAAGACGATGGCGGCCGCGCCGGCGGCCTGCAGGGCCGAGGTCAGCGCCGCCACCTGCGGCCGCGGCCAGGGCCACTGGCCGACCCGGCGCAGGCTCTCGTCGTCGAGGTCGACCACCACCACCGGCGGGTCGTCCGACTCGGCCCTCGGGTGCAGCCGCTGGTAGTGGTCGAACACCGCATGGCGCAGCTGCACCAGCGGGCGCCACTCGGCCAGGCCGACGAAGAGGACGAGCACGGCCAGCGCCAGCGGCAGCAGCGCGCTGGCCCGCGGCAGCGCGGCGCGCGGCGGCTCGCGGTGGGCCGCGCCGGCCACGCTCAAGGGGCGCCGGCGGACAGCACCGCGTCGGCCGGCGCCAGCAGGCGGTCGACGTCGACCGCGTCGAGCTGCTCCGGCCGCAGGTGGCGCTCGGCGTAGCGGCGCCAGATGCCGGAACGCAGGAAGAGGTCGAACAGCTCGCCGTCGATGTGCCGGCGGCGCTTCATGCGGTCCATGATGGCCAGCGCCTCGGACAGCGTCTTCGGCGACTTGTACGGCCGGTCGGCGGCGGTCAGCGCCTCGAAGACGTCGGCGATGGCCATGATGCGCGCCGGCACCGACAGCTGCTCGGCGCCGAGGCGGCGCGGGTAGCCGTCGCCGCATAGCGTCTCGTGGTGCGTGCCGGCGTACTCGGGCACCCGGCGCAGCGTGCGCGGGAACGGCATGCTCTCCAGCATGGTGACGGTCTGCACCATGTGCTCGTTGATCTTGTAGCGCTCCTCGGCGGTGAGCGTGCCGCGCTCGATGGACAGGTTGTAGAGCTCGCCGCGGTTGTAGAGGTGCTCGGGCACCGCCATGCGGAAGCCCAGGCGCGGGTCGGGCCGGTCCTCGGGCCCGCGGGGCAGGATGTCGCGCGGCCGGTCGGCCAGCAGCCGCTCGGTGGCGGGCAGCGGGGCCACCGGCTCGCCGGCGTGCCGCGCCAGCTCGTCCTGCGACAGGCCGAGCCGGTCGTCGAAGTGGCGCAACCACGGCGTGCGGCCGATGCGCTGCAGCCGCTCGATGCGGCCGGGGTCCATCGACTCGCCGCCCAGGTTGGTCTCGGCGACGAAGGCGAAGTCGTCCTGCAGCCGCTGGCGCCGGCGCTCGAAGCGGGCGTCGGCGTCGGCCGGGTCGGCGCCGTCGAGCAGGGCCTGCAGGCGCTCGACCTGCGCGTCGCGCAGCAGCACTTCGAAGCGGGTGCGCACCTCGTGGATGCGGTTGTGGATGGTCTCGAGCTTGGTCGCCTTGTCGATGACGTACTCGGGCGTGGTGATCTTCCCGCAGTCGTGCAGCCAGGCGCCGATGCGGAACTCCTGCCACTCGTCCTCGGTGCGGAAGGCGAAGCCGGCCAGCGAGCCGCTCTGGCAGTCGGTGGCCGCCTCGGCCAGCATGATGGCCAGCTCGGGCACCCGCTCGCAGTGGCGTCCGGTGTAGGGGCTCTTGGCGTCGATGGCGTTGGCCAGCACGCGGATCATGCTTTCCATCAACGCCTTCTGCTCCTCGACCAGCTGCAGGTTGTCCAGCGCCACCGCCGCCTGCGCGGCCAGCGCGCCCACCCACTGCACCGCGTCGCGGTCGAAGGGCACGATGCCGCCGCCTTCGCGGTCGAGCGCGTTGATGAACTGCAGCACGCCGATCGGCGCGCCGCCGCGCGGCGCCACCGGCACGGTGAGCATCGATACCGTCCGGTAGCCGGTCTCGGCGTCGAAGCGGCGGGTGCCGCCGAGGTCGAAGCGGGTCTCGCGGGCCACGTCGTCGATCGCCACCGGCTCGTTGTGCACGGCGGTGTAGACCGAGACGTACTGCGCGTTGGGGCGGCCGTTCGCGTCGAACATCGGCAGCGAGGCGGCGGGCAGCCGGTCGCCGCGGGTGCGCCGGGCAAAGTGCAGGTGGCCGTCGTCGCCGACCAGGTACATGGTGCCGGCGTCGCAGTGCAGCAGCCGCTGGCCCTCGTGCAGCAGGTGGTCCAGCAGGCGGTCGCGGTCGCGCTCCATGGCGATGCGCAGGCCGCTCTCGACCAGCGCGTCGAGCTTCTCGGCGCCCCAGAGCACCGCCTTGCCCAGCTCCTGCTCGGCCCGTCGCTGGGCCTGGTGCGCGCCGCTGACGAGCAGCAGGTTGCGCGCGCGCAGCGTCGCCTCCTCGACCTCCACCGGCTTGTTCAGGTAGTCGTTGGCGCCGGCGCGCAGCGCGCGGTTGCGGGTGTCGCCCGCCGCCGTGCCGCTGATGACCAGGGATCGGCAGCGCCGCCGGCGAATGGCGCTCCCGCACCTGGCGCAGCACCTCGAAGCCGTCGACGTGCGGCATCTCCAGGTCGAGCACCAGCAGGTCGTAGGGGTCGACGCCGGCCAGCCGCAGCAGCGCCCGCCGGGGATCGGTCTCCACCTCGACGGTGCCCAGGCCGGCCGCCCGCAGCACCGCGCCCAGGTAGGCGGCATGGCTGGGCGAGTCGTCGCAGACCAGCACCCGTGGCGCCTGCGGCGGCGGGGCCACCGCCGGCGTGGGCTGCGGGCCGGGCGCGGTGCGGCGCATCAGTTCGGCTTGAAGACCACCGCGCCGGCCACGGTGCCGGGCTGCGCGCCGAAACCGTAGACCAGGCCCGCACGGCTGTTGCCGTTGCCGCCCACCAGGCCCTGCACCGCCAGCCCGCCGCCGAGCAGGCCGGTGCAGCCGGCGGCGCAGCCGCTGCCGGTGGCGGTGATGGACGTGGCCGGGCCGTTGAAGGCGAACCCGTTGCTCTGCGTCGCCGTGCCGGCCAGCGTGTAGGTCTGGCCCGCCAGCGGCACCTGCACCCGGTAGTCCACCGTGCCGCCGCTGGCGCCGGGGAAGTTGACGGCCAGCGCCCCGGTGACGCTGTTCGGCACGCCGACCGCGATGGTGCTGCCGTCGGCCGCCGACAGCGTCGGCGCGGTGGAGGCGAACGAGGCGTAGCCGCGCACCACCGGCAGCGCCGGCGAGCCCTGCATGGCCACGTAGTGCAGCGCCTGCAGCTTGTCGTGCTTGGGCAGGAAGGTGGTCTTGCCCTCGGCCCAGCGGCCCCAGGCGACGATGCCGTCGGCGCCGAAGTCCGCCGTCATCTCGGCGTTGTCGACCTTCTTGCCGGTGGCGGTGTCCTTGATCTCGGTGACCGAGCCATCGAGCTTGAGCACGCGCTCGGCGCCGGAGACCAACCGGTGCACCACCGAACCGGCCGCGAGGTCGGTCCCGCTTTGCTGCATGGCCACCGACACGGCAATCGCCGGCCCGCGCTTCTCGGTCAGTGCCAGCGTCGGGCCGAGCACCGGGTTCAGCAGCGGCACATCGAGGACCGGTCCGGCCGGGATGGGATTGGGGGCCGGGGACGGGACTGGGCTCGCTGGCGCGGGGCTCGGGGCCGGGGCAGGACTCGGGACTGCACCGGGACTCTGGGCTGGGGCGGGACTCGGCGCCGGGCCCGGCGACGGCGCCGGGCCGGCACCCGGACCGGCGACAGGTGGGGACGGCGCGGGCGTCGGGTCCGAGCCGGGGGCAGGCGCCGGGCTGCCAGGGGCGGCGATCGGTCCGTCGACCGGCGGCGCGGCGACGGGGCCACTGGGTGGCGGCGCCGGGGTCGGCACCGGCGGCGCCTCGGGTTCCAGCGACAGGCCCGTGGCGGTGCGGGCGTCGTCGCCGCCGGCATGCGCCACGCGGGTCGGCGCGGCCGCGGCCACCGGCGCGGCGGCCGGCAGCAGCACCGGGGCGGCGGCGAGCACCGGCGTCACCGCGCGCGACGGCGTGAAGCCCGACTGGCCCGGCCGCAGGTCGAGGCAGCCGCCGTCGTTGCACACCGCCACCCGGCCGCCGGCCACGCGCACGCGCACGCCCTCGTCCACCTGCGCGCTGTACTCGGTGCCTCGGATGCCGATGGTGGCGGCCGGCGTCTGCAGCCGGTAGTGGTCGCGGCGGCTGCGGCCGATGGCACCGGTGACGGTGCGCAGGCCGCCGCGGCGCAGGGTCAGCGCGGCGCGCTCGTCCTGGTCGAGGGTGGCCAGGCGGTAGTCGTCGATCTGCAGTTCGGTCTCGGGCTGCAGCGACAGCATGGCGCCGTCCACCATCTTCAGCTGGGCGCGGCCGCGGCCGGTCTCGATGCGCTCGCCGCTGGCGACGCTGGCGCCGCGCACCGCCGGCCGGCGCTCGCCGCCGGCGGCCACCACGGTGACCGGCCCGTCGACGAACAGCAGCAGGGCCGCCGGCGCCGCGGCCTGGGCCACCGCCGCGCCGCAGGCGATCGAGGCGGCCAGGGCGACGGTGGTGCGCAGGCGGGCGGGCGTCATTCGAAGTCCCTTCTCAAGGTGATCTGCAGCACACGCCGCCGGTAGTCCGCCAGCGGCAGGTTGGACGCGTTGCGGGTGATCAGCAACTGCGGCGTGAGCCGCCAGTCGGCGGCGAGGCTCCAGCGCAGGCCGGCCACCAGGTCGGTCTGGCGGTCGGCCCGGCGCGCCATGAAGAGCGCGTCGTCGCCGCCGTGCCGTCGACGTTCGAACTGCACGCTGGCGAAGCCGGCCAGCGACGCCCCGAACGCCTGCTCCAGACCGGCGCGGGCGCCCCAGGCGCGGTGGGCGAAGGCGTCCTGGCCGCTGCGGCTGCGTTCGCGCGCGGTGTAGAGGCTGGCGTAGGGCACCCGCCGGCCGCTGTCCAGCGCCTGCGCCGCGCCGAGCCCGAGCACCGTGCGGTCGGCGTTGCGGTCGGGCTGGCCGGCGTAGTCGAGCCGGGACCATTCGCTGAAGGCGCTGAGCTGGGTGGTCGGCCGCAGCGTGTGCTGCCATTGCGCGCCCAGGCCATGGGCGTCGCGGTAGCGCTGGCCGCCGAGGCGGAAGGTGGTGGCCTGCAGCGCCGCGGTGACGCGGTCGCCGGCGCGCTCCCAGGCGCCGCCGGCGCTGGCCTCGGCGCTCTGCTGCTCGAAGGCCTGTTCCCGGGCGTTCCAGCCGCGGCGCAGGCCGGCGGCGGCGATGGCGCTGACACCACCCGCCAGCGGCCACTGGCCGTCGGCCCCGACCTGCGCAGTGGTCACGGTGTCGCCGCGGCCGCGCACCTGCGGGTCGAGCGTGAACAGCAGGCCGCCGAAGGCCGGGATGGCGACCTCGGACGCCGCCGCCGCGCTGTTGACGTTGCTGTCTCGGCCGACGGTCAGCGCCGCGAAGGCACGTCGCAGCGGCCGCGTCAGCCCCTCGCTCGGGCGCTCGGCCAGGGTGCCGAGCAGGCGGTCGATGGTGGCCGCCGCGGCCGGCGGCATGGTGCCGCGCCGGGCGTCTTCCAGCGCCCGGCGGGCGGCCTGCGGCTCACCGGCGGCGAGGTAGGCGCGGCCGATCTCGGCACGCGCCAGGGTGTTGTCCGGCTGTGCGGCCAGCACCCGCTCCAGGGCCAGGATGCCGCGGGTGACGTGGCCGGCATCGACGGCGGCGATGCCGAGCAGGTGGTCGTAAGCCGGGTCGCCGGCGCGCGCGGCCTCGTGCGGTTCGAGCAGCCGCCAGGCCGCGTCCGGGCGCTGCTCGGCCATCAGCCGGCGGGCGTCGTCGAGCAGCGCATCGGCCCATGCGGGCCCGGCCAGCATCAGGCAGGACAGCAGCGCCGAAGCGGCTGCGCGAAGGACTGGCGCCCGCAGGCGCAGCGAACCGGTCGACATACAGCGTGATCGGGTCGCGGCCCGTGTCTCCCCCATGCAGGAGGTATCGGCAGGTCCGCGTATCAGTTGAGGGCATTGAACCCCGGAGGATCCCGGGTTGACCGCCGCGGCGGCGGCTACTGCAGCCAGACGGCGAGGCCGCCGCCCAGGCTCCACAGCAGCGCGTTCGCCTGCTGGCCGTCGATCAGCGCGTTGACGTAGGTCACGCGCATGTTGTAGTGGTCGCCCTCGGCGGCCATCACGTCGAACAGCGAACGCCGCCCGAGCTGCTGCCACTGCTGCAGCGTGAAGTTGCGCACGCGGTCGCTGTCGCGCACCACCTCGGCGACGCGGCGGGCGCGGTCGAACGCCGACGTGGCCTGCTCGTGCACGTCGGCCACCCGGGAGCGGCGCGACTCGAGCACGTCGATCTGGGTCAACCGGGTGGCCTCGGCCCGCCGCTGGGCGGCGGCGATCGACGGGTCGGCGGCCGGCGCCAGCAGCGGCAGCGTGAGGTTGATGCCCACCTGCAGCGCGCTCGGGTTGCCGACCCCCACCGCCTTGGAGGCGCCGAGCGACCAGTTGACCTGCGGCCTGGTGGCCGCCGCCAGCGCCTGGGCGTAGCTGGACGCCGCCTGCGACTGCGCCTTCAGCAGCGCGATCTCGGCCGAGCGCTCGGTCTGCGCCATCACCTCGTCCATCGGCGGCAGCCGCGTCAGCAGCGACGACAGCCCCTCGGTGGGCGGCAGGCCGTCGCCGACGAAGCGGCGCAGCCGGATCTCGGACTGGCGCATGGCCGACAGGGCGCCGGCGCGCGCCAGCTCGGCCTGCGCCTGGCTCTTCTGGGCCTGCACCAGCTCGCTGGCGCGGCCACGGTCGGTCTTGACGATCTGCTCCAGCGCCTCGACCAGGCAGGCCATCTTGCGGCCGTACTGCTGGTAGACCTGGGCCTGCAGCCGGTAGCGCGCGCGCTCCAGCGCGCTGCTCACCGCCTGCAGGGCGATCTGTTCCTGGGTGTTGATCTGGCCCTGGCGGGCGGCCTCGGCCAGCGAGGTGCGCCAGTCGGTGAGGCGCTCGACCCGGCCGCCGTCGTACAGCATCGAGCCCACTTGCGCGCCCACCCGGCCCTGCGTGCCGGCCGGCTGCGCCAGGCCCCACACGGTGTTGCTCTGGTAGTTGACGCCGGCGAAGGCGCTGGCCTGCAGCTTGGCGGCGGCCTTGGCCTCCTCGATGTCGTGCTGCGCGGCCTCCACCAGCAGCTTGGCCGCGCCCACCGCGTTGCTGCGCGAGATGGCCAGGCCGATCAGCTCCTGCATCTGGGCGCGGGGCTCCATCGGCGCGGCGGCACCACCGTCGGCGCCCGCCGGTGGCTGCAGCTCACGGCCGTTGTCGTCGATGCAGCGGGCGGCGGCCGGCAGCGACAGCGCCAGGCCGAGCGCCACGGCGAGCGCCGGGCGCGACAGAACGGAGGACGGGCGGCAGGACAACAGCGGCGGCATCGGTGGGTGCGGTCTCGACACCGGCCCGACAAGGCTGGTGCTCGACGGCCATTTCACCGCCGGGCCGCCGCGGCCGGTCGACGGAAAGCGAGCGGAAATGCCGCGCTTCTCTGGACCGGTGGAAAGAGGATGTGTCCGCCCGCCGGACCGGTCACGCCAGCCGGAACACCGCCACCGCCTCGTTCAGCCGCTGCGCCTGCTGCCGCAGGCTGTCCGCGGCGGCGGCGCTCTGCTCGACCAGCGCCGCGTTCTGCTGCGTGACCTGGTCGAGCTGGGCCACGGCGTCGCTGACCTGGCCGATGCCGCCGGACTGCTCCTGCGTGGCGCCGGAGATCTCGCCGATGAACTGGCTCACCCGCTGGACCTGGTCGACGATGCCCTGCATGCGCTCGCCGGCCAGGCCGACGAGGCGGGTGCCGGTCTCCACCTGCACCACGCTGTCGCCGATCAGCGCCTTGACCTCGCGCGCCGCCTCGGCGCTGCGCTGCGCCAGGCTGCGCACTTCCGACGCGACCACCGCGAAGCCGCGGCCCTGCTCGCCGGCGCGGGCGGCTTCGACCGCGGCGTTCAACGCCAGGATGTTGGTCTGGAAGGCGATGCCGTCGATGACGCCGATGATGTCGGCCATCTTCTTCGACGAGCCGGCGATGGCCTGCATGGTGGTGACCACCTCGCCCACCACCCGTCCGCCCTCGCCTGCCGCGCCAGCGGCCTCGTGCGCCATGCGGTCGGCCTGGCGGGCGGTCGCGGCGTTCTGCTGCACCGTGCTCTGCAGCTCTTCCATCGACGCGGCGGTCTGCTCGAGGTTGCTGGCCTGCTCCTCGGTGCGCTGGCTCAGGTCGGCGTTGCCGGTGGCGATCTGGGTCGAGGCGGAGGCCACCTGCTCGCTGGACTGGCGCACCTGGCCGACGGTGGCGGCCAGCTGCCGGGTCATGGTCGCCAGCGAGCGCAGCAGGTCGGCCAGTTCGTTGCGCCCCTGCGGGTCGAGGTGCGTCGTCAGGTCGCCGCGCGCCACGGTGTCGACCACCTGCACCGCCCGGCGGAGGGGCCCGGTGATGGAACGGGTGATGAACACGGCGCAGGCGACGCCCAGCGCCACCGCCACGCCCATCAACGCGAACGACAGGCCGCGTGCGCTGTCGTAGGTGTCGCGGGCACGACGGGTCTCGACCTCCGCCAGCCGGACGTTGTAGTCCAGGCTCTTGCGCATCGCCGTCTGGGCGGCCAGGAACGCGGCGGACGTCTCGCCGGCGACCAGCGCATGGGCCTGCGCCACGTTCGCCTCGCCGCCGCTGGACACCGCGTGCAGCTTCCGGTCGGCCGCCAGCCAGCGGTCGATGGCCGACCGGGCGTCACGGTACAGCGCCCGCTCCTCCTCGGTGGCGATCAAGGCCTCGTAGCGCTCGAAGTCCGCCTTCAGCTTGACGTCGATGCTGTGGTTGAAGCTGGCCTCCTGGGCCTTCTTGCCTTCGGCATCGTCGTGCAGCGCGTGACGCAGGCTGGCACGCCGTGCGTCGGTGATGACGAGCCCCATGTCGGCCAGCACCACGACGCTGGGCAGCCAGTTGTTCCCCAGTTCGTGCGCGCCCTGGTTGACCCGCGCCGTCTGCCAGATGCCCGCACCGCCCACCGCCAGCAGCAGGGCGAGGACGAGGCCGAAGCCCAGCGTCAGCCGGGTACCGATTTTCAGCTTGTCGAGGCTGTTCATGTCTGCGCTCAGATCCGTTCAACGACCAAAGGATGGGTGCATCTGGGCCTTTTCGGCATCTGATGGGTAGACTGAACATCAGCGTGGCAAATCGTCGCGCCGCCCCTGCGGGGCCGCCCTCGAGCGCGGCGGGCGACGGCGTCCGGCCGACCGGACAGCGGTGCGGGCCGCTGGCGCCGGCGGTGCCGGGGCGCCGCTCAGCGCTCCTTGAACGCCTCCTGCGACTTCATCATCGGCCGCAGCAGGAAGGACAGCACCGAGCGTTCGGCGGTGTTGATCTCCACCGTGCCCAGCATGCCGGGCAGCACCTGCAGCGGCGTCGGCGCGCGCAGCGCCGCGGGGTCGGCGCGCAGGATGACGCGGTACCAGGTGCCGTTCTGCGCCGCGCGGTCGGCGTCGCCCAGGGCGTCCGGGCTGATGTACTCGACGGTGCCGGTCATCGCGCCGTAGACCACGTACTCGTAGGCGGTCAGCTTGACCTGCGCCGTCTGGCCGAGGCGGATGAAGCCGACGTCCTGCGGCTTGACACGTGCCTCGACCAGCACGCGCGGGCCCAGCGGCACGATCTCCATGATCACCGCGCCCGGGCCGACCACGCCGCCCAGCGTGTTGAGCTTGATCGACTTGACCAGCCCCTTCACCGGCGAGCGCAGCACCGTGCGGCGCAGCGCGTCCTCGCGCACCACCTGCTGCTCCTCCATCGCGGCCAGCTCGTTCTGCGCCTTCAGCAGCTCGGCGCTGGCGTCCTGGCGGAAGCGCGCCAGCCGGTCGCTGCTGGCCAGCCGCAGGTCGTTGACCTGGCGGCGCAGGCGCATCACCTCGACGTCGCTGAGCAGGCCCTTGGCCGACATCAGCTCGGCCATGTCGAGCTCGCGCTGCAGCAGGCCGACGTTGCGGTTGTTGACGGCGACGGCCTCCTGCAGCACCTGCCGGCGGTTGCTGTAGACCTCGGTCTCGGCGGCCATCAGGTCGGGCGCGGCCCGCACCTCGTCGGGGAAGACCAGCGCCCGGCCGCCGGCCTCGGCGCCCAGCCGGGCGATGGCGGCCTTCAACGCCAGCCGCCGCGACTGGCCCTCGTTCTGCTGCGCCTCGAAGCGTGTCGGGTCGAGCCGGGCCACCGCCTGGCCTTCGTCCACCAGCATGCCCTCGCGCACCAGCAGCTCGCGCAGGATGCCGCCCTCCAGGCTGGCGATGGCCTGCTCGCGGCCGTCGGGCACCACGCGGCCGTCGGCCCGGGTCACCACCTCGACGCGGGCCAGCATGGCCCAGGCCAGCGCCGCGCCCACGGCCAGCGCCATCAGCCACAGCGGCCAGGTGAGCTGCGGCACTCGCTCGACCACCTGGGCGGCGTTGACGCCGCTCATGAAGTCGGCGTCGCCGGGCAGCACGCGGCCGTCGGCCAGGGCGGGCTTGGGTTTGCGTCCGAAGCCGAACATCGACCTGCCTCAGACCGCCGGCTGCGCCGCCATCGGCTGCGCGGTCGGGTGGCGCAGCACGTTCGGCGGTGCGGTGGAGGCGGCAGCAGCCGCCGGCTTGGCACCGGACAGCGCGGCCAGCACCTGGTCCTTCGGCCCGTCCATCACCAGACGGCCGGCGTCGACCACCACCACCCGCTGCGCCAGCTCCAGCACCGCCGGCCGGTGGGTGACCATGACCAGCGTGCAGGGGCCGGCGGCCTCCTTCAGCTGGCGCAGGAACATGGTTTCGGACTGCGCGTCCATCGAGCTGGTGGGCTCGTCCATCAGCAGGATCTGCGGCCGGGTGACCAGGCAGCGCGCCAGCGCCACCAGCTGCCGCTGGCCGCCGGACAGCAGGCCGCCCATCTCGCCCACCGGCAGCTCCCAGCCCTGCGGGTGGCTGGCCACCAGCCGGTCCAGGCCGGTGAGCTGCGCCACCTCGGCCAGCCGCGAGGCGTCGGCGTCGTGGCGGCCCATCAGCACGTTCTCGCGCAGCGTGCCGTTGAACAGCCGCGGCTCCTGCGACACGAAGCCCACCTTGCTGCGGAAGTCGGCGCTGTCGAGCTGGCGCAGGTCGATGCCGTCGACCTCTACCAGGCCCTCGGTGGGCTGGTAGAGCCCGGCCATCAGCCGCAGGATGGTCGACTTGCCGCTGCCGATGCGGCCGAGGATGACCACCCGCTCGCCGGGCGCGAAGCGCAGCGTCACGCCCTTCAGCACCTTGGGCGGCGGCGTGGTGCTGCCGGCCGGCGACGGGTAGGCGAAGCCGACGTCGTGCAGGCCGATGCGGCCGGTCAGCCGCCGGTGCGCGATGTAGGCGCGGCCGGGCTCGCGTTCGACCGGCAGCGCCATCAGCTTGTCCAGCGCCGACATCGCGGCGCGGGCACCCTGGTAGCGCATGGCCAGGCTGACCAGCCCGCCCAGCGGCAGGATGGCCCGGCCGGCCATCATCACCGCGCCGATGAGCGCGCCGCCGGTGATGACGCCGTCGGCGATCAGGTAGACGCCCCAGACCAGCATCACCAGCGTCACCGCCTGCTGGCCGATCATGGCCACGTTGTTGGCCCAGGCGGTGAGCCGGCGCGAGCGCAGCGAACTGTCCGCCGCCGCCGCGTTGGCCTGCTCGAAGCGGTGCAGGAAGCGGCCCTGCGCGCCGGCGGTCTTCACGTCCTCCAGGCCTTCCACCGCCTCCACCATCAGCCCGTGCAGGTCCGCCTGCTGGGCCATGTTGGCGTGCATGGCACGGCGCAGCGCGCCCTGGATGAAGAGCGCGCAGGCGGCGATCAGCGGCAGCGCGATCACCAGCACCCAGCCCAGCGGGCCGCCGATGACGAAGGTCATGGCGACGAAGAGCAGCGCGAACGGCACGTCGCTGATCGCCGACAGCGAGGCGGAGGCGAAGAACTCGCGCACCACCTCCACCTGGCCATGGTGGTGGGCGTGGCCGCCGGCCGAGCCGGGCCGGTGCTCCATGCGCAGCGACAGCGTCTGCCGGAACAGCAGCGATCCGATCAGCAGGTCGGTCTTCTTGCCGGCCAGGTCGATCAGGTGCGCGCGCAGCTGGCGCGCCAGCAGGTCGAAGCCCATCGCCAGGAAGCCGCCGATGGCCAGCGCCCACAGCGTGACGAAGGCCTTGTGCGGGATCACCTTGTCGTAGATGACCGAGGTGAGGATGCCGGTGACCAGCATCAGCAGGTTGGACAGCAGCGCCGCCACCATCGCCGAGCGGTAGTAGGGGATGAAGCGCCGCAGCGTGCCCCACAGCCAGTGGCTGCTCGGGTCGCGCAGCCCCTCCTCGGCCACGCCGGCGCGGGCTTCGACCTTCGGGCTGGCGACCAGCGCGAAGCCGGTGTACTCCTGCACCAGCTCGGCTTCGGTGGCGGTGCAGGCGTGGTGCTCGGGCCCCGGCATGACCACGTCGTAGACCGCACCGGCCTGGCCGCCGCCGCGGCGGCCGGCGACGATGCAGGCCTCGCTGCCGCGCAGTAGCAGCACCGCCGGCATCAGCAGCGTGGGCAGCTCGGCCAGCGAGCGCTTGACCAGGCCGGCGTTGAAGCCGGCCTCCTTCAACGCACGCACCGCCTGCGTCGGGCCGAAGCGGCCCTGCTCCATCGGCAGGCCGGCCAGCAGCGACGCGGGCGAACGCTCGGCGCCGTGGTGGCGGGTCAGCCAGGACAGCGCGTGCAGCAGCGGCTGGTCGTCGGCGGGGGCACGGTCCTCGGGGGCGGCGCGCGGCAGCGGCGGCGGCATGCCGCCGGCGGGCGAACCCTCGCCGGCAGCGCCTGCGGCGCCGGGGGGAGGAAGGGTTCCTGCCGGTCCACGCGGTCGGTGTCGCTCGTCGTGCGTCAGCGCCGCGGGTGGGCCGCGCGCGCCTGCAGGGCCAGGCGCTCGAAACCGTCTTCGAGCGAGCGCACGAAGCCGGGGATGTCGAACAGCCGCGAGCCGCGGCCCTGCTCGGCGAGGTAGCGCTTGTACGAGGCCAGGCGCGCCGGGTGCTGGCCCAGCGCCACCGCCAGCCGCTCGTAGTGGCCGACCGACTCGGTGATCAGGTCGGGCAGGCCGACGTGCGTCAGCAGGCTGCCGGCCATGCGCGAGATGTAGCTGCGGCCCGAGCGGGTGAGGATGGGGGGTGCCCATCCACAGCGCGTCGCTGGCGGTGGTGCCGGCGTTGTAGGGGAAGGTGTCGAGGAAGAGGTCGGCCACCGCCATGCGCGCCAGGTAGTCCGGCGGCGCGACGCGCGGCGCGAAGACCAGCCGCTCGCGTGCCACGCCGTGGGCGTCGGCCGCGGCCAGCATGTTGGCTTCGGCCCAGCGGTTGTCGGCCAGCAGCCAGAGCACGCTGCCCGGCACCTGCGCCAGCACCCGCATCCAGCAGGCGAACACCTCTTCGGTGAACTTGTGGTTGTTGTTGAAGCTGCAGAAGACCACGCCGTGCTCGGGCAGGCCGCATTCGGCGCGGCTGGGCACGCGGCCCACCTCGCGCCGGCGGTCGCTGACCTGGTAGCAGTGCTGCTCGACGAAGAGCGGCTTCTCGCTGCAGTAGGGCTCGTAGTCCGGCCGCACGACGTAGCGGTCGGCCACCATCCAGTCGACGCCGGGCAGCGCGGACGTGCCGGGCAGGCCGAGGTAACCCACCTGCACCGGCGCCGGCCGCTGCACCAGGATGCCGGGACGGGCGCCGCTGGTCAGGCCCTGCAGGTCGACCAGCACGTCGATGCCGCACTGGGCGATGAGCTTGGCCGCCGCCGCGTCGTCCATCGACCCGATGCGCACGCAGTGGTCCAGCGCCTTGACGATGCGCGCGCGCTGGGCGCTGCCGTCCTCGCGGCTCCAGCAGAAGCCGAAGACCTCGAAGCGGCTGCGGTCGTGCAGCTCGAAGAGTTCGGGCGTCAGCAGGCCGACGGCGTGCATGCCGAGGTCGCCCGACAGGTAGCCGATGCGCAGCCGGCCGGTGCGCGGCACGGTCAGCGTGTGCAGCGGCGGATCGGCGGGTCTGGCCACCTTGGTCAGCACGAAGCGCTGCGCCGCCAGCAGCTGCAGCGCCGGGTCGTCGCTGGCGCCGAGCATGGCCAGCGCCGAGGTGCCGGTGAGCAGCTGGTTCCGGGTCACGCCGTCGGGCGGCGTGTACAGCGGCCACTTGCACTGCTTCTGCCGGATGTGCACGTAGTGCTGCAGCACGTCGGGCTGGTCCGCCTTGAGCTGCAGGCTGCGCGCCATGGCCGCCTCGGCCTCGTCGAAGCGGCGCTGCTGTTCGAGCAGGCGGCCCTGGTTGTTGAGCGCATGCAAGGTCAGCGACAGGTCGGCGGCGGCATCGGGCCGGTCCACCACCTGCTGCCAGCAGCCCAGCGCCTCGTCGACCTGGCCCTGGCGTTCGAGCTGGTGGCCGAGGTTGAGCAGCGCCGGCGCGAAGCCCGGCTTCAGCGCCAGCGCCTGGCGGTAGGCGGCCTCGGCCTCGGCGGGGCGGTCGAGCGCGCCCAGCACCGTGCCCCAGTTGAAACACGCGACGTGGCGGTGCGGCGACTCGGTGCTGGCCAGCCACTGCTCGTACAGCGCGGCCGACGCGGCCGCATGGCCGAGCTGGGACAGCGACGCCGCCTGCTCCAGCAGCTCGGGCAGCGGCATGGCGCCGGAACGGGCGCGTTCGAGCGGCGCGCGCGCTTCGGGCGGCACGGCGGCGTCGGTGGGCGCTGGAAGGGGCATGGTGGAAGCGGCCCGATGGGCCGGCGAGGTGACGCTTCGATGCTAGGTCGCCGGTCCTGCGAGAAGCGGCGCATGAGCAGGCGGAAACGGCGCCTATTCGGTGCCGCCGCCCGCGCTCACTCGGCGGCGTCGTGCTCGGCGGCGAGGTGGTCGGGGGCCAGGCCCGCGTCGTGGCGGGCGACCAGGCGGGTGAACACCGCCTCGAGGTCGCGTGCGCTCTGGGCGCTGTCGAACAGCGGGCTGGTCTCGCGCGCGGCCACCAGGCGCGCGCGCAGGTCGGCGCGGGCGCCGGCGTCGTGCATCAGTTCGAGCGCCTTGGCCTCGTAGGCCGCCACGTCGGCGCACACCAGTTCCGGCAGGCCGACGCTGCGCACCAGCGAGCCGGCCACCCGCGAGGCGAAGGTCTCGCCGAGGAAGGTGACCACCGGCACGCCGGCCCACAGCGCGTCGCTGGCGGTGGTGTGGGCGTTGCAGGGCCAGGTGTCGACGAAGAGGTCGGCCTGCTGCAGGCGGGCGATGTGGTCGGCCGGCTTGACGCGCGGCGCCCACACCAGGCGCTGCGGGTCGAGGCCGCGGGCCTGCGCTTCGCGCTCCAGGTTGCGCCGCACCTGGCCGTTCCACTCCAGCAGCCACAGCACCGAGCCGGGCACCGCGTGCAGCAGCCGGCACCAGACGTCGAACACGTCCTTGGAGATCTTGAACGGCTGGTTGAAGCCGCACAGCACCAGCGCGTGCTCGGGCAGGCCGAGCGCCGCGCGCGGCGTCGGCGCCGGGCGGGCGCGCTGGCGGTCGTTGGGCTGGTAGCAGCGCGGCAGCTGCACCAGCTTCTCGCTGTAGCGGTCGGCGTGCTCGAGCGGGGTCACCACCGCGTCGCCGATCAGGTAGTCGATGAAGCCGGCGCCGGTGGTGCCGGGGAAGCCCAGGTAGGCCGCCTGCACGCGGGCCGGCCGGTACGCCAGCACCGGCAGCCGGTTGTCGCGGGTGTAGCCCTTCAGGTCGACGAGCAGGTCGATGCCGTCGGCGCGGATGCGTTCGGCGATCTGCACGTCGCTCTGGCCGCGCAGGTCGACGAAGTGCTCGCAGGCGCGCTCGATGCGGCGGCGCATGTCGGTGCCGTCGTCCTTGCCGTGCGAGTACAGGGTGACCTCGAAGCGGGCGCGGTCGTGGCGCTCCAGCAGCTCGGCCATCAGGATGCAGGTGGCGTGCTGGTGGAAGTCGGCCGACAGGTAGCCGACGCGGATGCGGCCGGCGCGCTCGGCCGCGTTGCGGGGGGGCAAGCGCCGGCAGCGGCACGATGCCGCGCGACAGGTGGCGCGCCGCCACCCGCGCGGCACGCAGCTGGTCGCGCGGGTCGTCGAGCAGCGTGACCTGGGCGAAGGGCGTGGTCGGCGCGGCGGCGTCGTCGGGCAGCGCCCGCACGGCCTGCACCAGGTGCGCCAGGTCGGCCTCGGCATCGTCCCAGCGGCAGACCTCGCGCTCGAAGAAGGCCAGCAGGCCGCGCACGCCCAGCTCGTGCAGGCCGATGTCCAGCACCAGCGCGGTCTTGAAGCACTCGCTGGCCTCCTCCTTCATGTCCAGGTCGTTGAAGCAGACGCCGACCTGGTAGTGCACGTTGGCGATGTCCATCTTCAGCGCCAGCGCGTCGAAGTAGGCGGCGATCGCCTCGCGCGGCCGGCGCAGCGCCTGCAGCGCGCGGCCCAGCGCCTGGTGGTGGTCGACGTCGCGGGGGGTGGCCGGGTCGAGCGAGCGCAGCGCGTGCACCACCTCGGCGTGGCGGCCCTGCCCTTCCAGGCAATGCGCCCAGAAGCCGCAGGCCAGCGCGTTGGCGCGGTCCATCTCGAAGGCGCGCCGCGCCTCGTCGCCGGCCTCGCGCAGCTTGCCCTCGCGCAGCAGCGAGCGCGCCAGGTTGAGCGCGTACACCACGTCGCCGGGCACCAGCGCGCAGGCCTGGCGGAAGCGGCTGGAGGCGTCGGCCCAGCGGCCGGCGGCCACCAGGTCCTGGCCCTGCTTCCACTGCTGGCGGGCTTGATGGGCAACGGCGGGCGGGATGGCGGGCATGGGGGGGAGACGTCGGGCGTGATGCGGCCAGGATCGGCCGGCGGAAGTCTGGCATTCAAGAACCGGCGGGCGGCGGCCGATATGGCCCGGTTGGGCCGCTCTGTTCGCCCCTTTGCGGCCCTGTGAGAGATGGTGAGAAGGCGGGAAAAACCGCTCAAGTTCGAAAGACCGGGGCTCGATATCCACCCCAACGGGACTTGACACCAAGTCGCGTGGTCCGGTTAGACCGGCCCGGGCAGCAACCGAAGGTGGTGCGTTCGAGGTCTGGCTAGCGTCGGGCGGTGTCCTGCAAGGGCCGCTTCACATGAAAGGCGCGGCGCGAGCGGGGCGAAGGCAAGGACCTCATCACAAGCGAGGGGTCCGAGTTGACGTCCGGCGGGATTGCCGGGGTTCGCTTAACTGAAAGGAAATTTCGTGGCTACCACCATCAACACCAACATCTCGTCGCTCAACGCACAGCGGAACCTGGCGATGTCGCAGAACTCGCTGTCGACCTCGATGCAGCGCCTGTCCTCCGGCCTGCGCGTCAACAGCTCCAAGGACGACGCCGCCGGCCTGGCGATCGCCGAGCGCATGAACGCCCAGGTGCGCGGCATGAACGTCGCCATCCGCAACGCCAACGACGGCATCTCGATGGCGCAGACCGCCGAAGGCGCGCTGTCCAAGGTCGGCGACTCGCTGCAGCGGATGCGCGAGCTGGCCGTGCAGGCCCGCAACGCCTCGAACAGCGACGCCGACAAGGACTCGCTGAACAAGGAATTCGCGCAGCTGCAGTCGGAGATCTCCCGCGTCATCGGCGGCACGAGCTTCAACGGCAAGAAGATCATCGGCGCCGACGGCACCGACATGACCTTCCAGGTCGGCGCCAACACCTCGACCGACGACACCATCACCGTCACCGGCGAGAACCTGTCGAGCAACGCCGACATCTCGGCGGCCATCGCCAGCTCGCTGGTGATCGACAGCTCGGCCGACTTCAGCGCCATCGGCAGCGCCATCGACTCGATCGACAGCGCCATCGACTCGGTGAACAACCAGCGCGCCACCTACGGTGCCACGCAGTCGCGCTTCGAGGCCATCATCTCCAGCCTGCAGCAGGGCGTGGAGAACCAGTCGGCCGCCCGCGGCCGGATCATGGACGCCGACTTCGCCCAGGAAACGGCGAACCTGTCGCGTGCCCAGATCCTGCAGCAGGCCGGCACCGCGATGGTCGCGCAGGCCAACCAGCTGCCGCAGCAGGTGCTCTCGCTCCTTCGCTGACGCCGGCACGCCCCTGAGGGGCGGCGTGCCCGGCGAGGCGTAACACCCCTCGGCCGCACGCAACGCAAAGGGCACCTTCGGGTGCCCTTTTCCATTGGCGAAGGCGGATCGCCACCGGCCGTGCGCGGCGGCGAGACGGCGCGCTTTTCAGCCCCATTTCCAGCCATCGGCCCCCTGCGGGCTGTCGAAAATGATCCCAAGCACCGTTCGAGCCTAAGCCCCGAGTGGATGCAGACCGGCCGCAGGTCCGCCGGGAGTCAATGGCTTCTATTGGAGTGCTGTCACACCATGCCGCAAACCATCAACACCAACATCCAGTCGCTGAACGCGCAGCGCAACCTGAACTCGTCACAGGCGTCGCTGTCGACCTCCATGCAGCGCCTGTCGTCGGGCCTGCGGGTGAACAGCGCCAAGGACGATGCCGCCGGCCTGGCCATCGCCGAGCGCATGAACGCGCAGATGCGCGGCATGAACGTCGCCATCCGCAACGCCAACGACGGCATCTCGCTGTCCCAGGTCGCCGAAGGCGCGCTGTCGAAGATCGGCGACTCGCTGCAGCGCATGCGCGAGCTGGCCCTGCAGGCGCGCAACGCCAGCAACAGCGCCGACGACAAGGACTCGCTGAACAAGGAGTTCGCCCAGCTGCAGCAGGAAATCACCCGGATCATCGGGGCGACCAGCTTCAACGGCGGCCGCATCATCGGCGCGGACGGCACGGCCATGGTGTTCCAGATCGGCGCCAACACCTCGACCGACGACACCATCGTCGTCAACACCGAGAACCTGAACAGCAACGTCGACATCGCCGCCATCAGCGACTCGACAGTGGTCATCGACAGCAGCGCCGACATCAGCGCCATCGCCTCGGTGATCGACGCGATCGACAGCGCGCTGGACACGGTGAACAACCAGCGCGCCACCTTCGGCGCGGTGCAGTCGCGCTTCGAGGCCATCATCAACAACCTGCAGACCGGCATCGAGAACCAGGCCGCCGCCCGCGGCCGGATCATGGACGCCGACTACGCGCAGGAAACCGCCAACATGTCACGCTCGCAGATCCTGCAGCAGGCCGGCACGGCGATGGTGGCCCAGGCCAACCAGCTGCCGCAGCAGGTGCTGCAGCTGCTGCAACGCTGATCCTCGGGCGGACGCGGGCCGAGCGCCGGGCCGCTCCCCCGCCGGCACGCGATCCCCTCGAGGGATCGGCCGACGCACCCGGCGGACGCGGGGCGACACCCAGCCTGAAACCGGCGGTGTCCGTCCCTAAAGTAGGCGAAACCCCGGCCGATATACCGATCGTCCGCCGTGAAGGCATCTGCGCCTTCGCGCCGGGCGATCGTTTCCATGGGAGCCTGACGACGATATGGCCATCTCATCCACCGGACTGGGCAGCGGACTGGACGTCGAGACCATCGTCTCGCAGCTGGTCGCGCTCGAACGCAAGCCGATCACGCAGCTGCAGACGCAGAAGACCGAGCTCGACACCCAGGTCTCCAGCTTCGGCAAGGTGCAGAGCATGCTCTCCACCCTGCGCGACGCGGCGCGCACGCTGACCGACGCCTCGACCTGGCGCGCCGCCACCGCCGGCGTGTCGGACGAGACGGTGGTCAAGGCCACGGCCACCAGCGGCGCACCCATCGGCAGCTACAACATCACCGTCGCCCGCCTGGCCGCCGCGCAGGCGGTGACCAGCGCCGCCTTCGCCAGCGCCACCGCCAGCATCGGCGAGGGCACCATCACCATCGACATCGGCCGCTGGACCGACGGCACGCCGCCCAGCTTCACGCCGCGCAGCACGCCGCCGCCGGTGGCCGTGACCATCGGCCCGGGCGACAACACGCTGGAGAAGATCCGCGACAAGATCAATGCCGCCGGCGCCGGCGTCACCGCCACCATCGTGCGCGACGTCACCGGCGCGCGGCTGTCCATCCGCTCGGCCGAGACCGGGCTGGAGAACGGCTTCCGCATCCAGACCAGCAGCACCAGCGGCGACCTGTCGGGGCTCAACCACGACCCGGCGTCCGGCAGCGGCGGCATGGCGCTGTCGCAGAAGGCGCAGAACGCCAGCGCCACGATCGACGGCATCGCCATCGAATCGGCGAGCAACAGCGTCAACGAGGTCATCGACGGCATCAGCCTGCAGCTGCTCAAGCCGACGGCCACCGTCACCGACCCGCAGACCAACACCACCACCGCGGTGCCGGTGACGCTGTCGGTCAGCCACGACAACGAGTCGATCAAGAAGGCCATCACCGACTTCAGCACCGCCTACAACGACGTGGTGAAGTACCTGCGCGAGCAGACCGCCTACAACGCCGACACCAAGAAGGCCGGCCCGCTGCAGGGCGACCGCACCGCCATCGGCCTGCTCGGCCAGCTGCGCGGCCTGGTGTCCAACGGCTCGTCGGCGTCCAGCGCCTTCGGCCGCCTGTCCGACATCGGCCTGGACCCGCAGTCCGACGGCTCGCTCAAGGTCAACGGCGGCAAGCTGGACAAGGCGATCGGCAAGCTCGACGAGCTGGCCAAGGCCTTCTCCACCCTCGGCGACGAGGCGACGCCGGGCAGCGCCAGCAACGGCATCGGCCAGCAGTTCAAGCTCTACCTGGCCGGGCTGCTCGGCGCCGAGGGCCCGCTGGAGTCGCGCAAGGAGGGCCTGAACAGCCGCATCAAGCGCAACGATGACCAGCAGGACCGGCTGGAGGACCGGGTGGCGGCCTTCGAGAAGCGCATCCGGCTGCAGTACCAGACGCTGGACGCCAAGATGAGCAGCCTGTCGGGACTGTCGAGCTACGTCTCGCAGCAGATGAGCCTGCTCGCCAAGCAGAGCAGCTGACCCCCCCTTCCGGGCGCCGCAGCGACGGCCGCACCGCCTTGACGGCGGGGGCGGCCGTCGGCGTTTTGGGGGTCGGTTTTCCACCCCCTTCCCCCCTCGCGGGCGGCTTCAAGTTTTCCCGGGGGCGCGCCGAAAAACAGTCATCGCACCCGTCGAAGACTGCATCCAGATGTTCACATCCTCCAGCCGGTCCGCCGGCAGCAACGACTTCAGCGCGCTGTACCGCCGCACCGGGGTGGAGACGCAGGTGCTCGCCGCCACGCCGCACCACCTGGTGGCGCTGCTGTTCGACGGGCTGCTCGAGTCCGTCGCCCGCGCCCGCGGCGCGATCGAGCAGCGCGACCTGATCACCAAGGGCGAGGCCATCGGCCGCGCGGTGCGCATCGTCGAGGAGGGCCTGAAGGCCGCGCTGGACATGCAGGCCGGCGGCAAGCTGGCCGGCGACCTGCGCGACCTGTACGACTACCTCACGCTGCGGCTGACGCAGGCCAACCTGCGCAACGACCCGGCGCCGCTGGACGAGTGCCGTGCGCTGGTGCTGCCGCTGCAGCAGGCCTGGGCCGAGATCCGCCCCGCCGCCTGAGGCCCGACCCCCAACCAGAAGAAGACCCACGTGACCCCTGCCGCGTCCACCCCCGCCATGAACAACGAGCTGCTGAGCTACTACGAGGCCATCGAGCAGGCCAGTGCCGAGATGCTGCGAGCGGCCAAGGCCGGCGACTGGGACCAGGTCGTCAAGCTGGAGGGCGCCTGCGTGCTGCTGATCTCGCAGCTCAAGCAGGCCGCCCAGGGCAAGGCGCTCGGCCCCGACGAGGCACGGCTCAAGTCGAAGATCATGCAGCGCATCCTGGTCAACGACGCCGAGATCCGCCACCTGGCCGAGCCCTGGCTGGAGGACCTGGACCACATGATGGCCGGGCGGCCGAAGACGCTGCACTGAGCACGGCGATGTCGCTGCACACCCGACCGGCCGCGTTGTCGCCGCTCGGCGAGCCCGACGCGCTGGCGGCCTTCCGGCTCGACGGCGAGGGCGAGCGCCTGGCCATGCTGCGGCAGTTGCAGGACGCCGGCGCCGCCGTGCAGCTCAGCAGCGAGGGCGGCGCCCACCTCGGCGCCACCCTGTGGACGGTGGACGCCTCGCGGCGCCGGCTGTCCTTCAGCGCCGACGCCGACGAGCCGGCGCTGGATGCGCTGCTCGCCGCAACGGAGCTGACCGCCGTCGCCTACCTGGACGCGGTCAAGCTGCAGTTCGACGTCGACGACGCGGTGCTGGTGCACGGCAGCGGCGGCTGCACGCTGCAGACCGGCCTGCCGACAGTGCTCTACCGCTTCCAGCGCCGCGACGCCTACCGCGTGCGCACGCCGGAGCGCGGCGGCCCCACCGCCACGCTGCGCCACCCGGCGCTGCCCGACATGACGCTGGCGCTGCGGGTGCTCGACGTCAGCATCGGCGGCTGCGCCCTGCTGCTGCCGGCCGACGTGCCGCCGCTGGCCCCCGGCAGCGAGATCGCCGGCGTGCGGCTGGCGCTGGACGCCGACACCCGCTTCGAGACCCGCCTCACCCTGCAGCACGTGAGCGCCCTGCACGGCAGCGCGCAGGGCCTGCGGCTGGGCTGCGAGTTCCACGCGCTGAGCGGTGCCGCCGCGCGCACGCTGCAGCGCTACATCGACCTGACCCAGAAGCGCCGCCGTCTGTTGTCGCTGGATTGACGTGCGACGCCCTCGGCCACCGTCGTCCCAGCAGGGTTTCACGCTCGTCGAGCTGCTCGTCGTCGCGCTCATCGGCGGCGTGCTGGTGGGCAGCCTGCTGCAGGCCTTCGACGCCGCCCGGCAGCGCGGCCGGCGCGCGGACGCGGTGGACGCCCTGCTCGCGCTGCAGGGTGCCCAGGCCCGCCACCACGGCCGGCACGGCCGCTACGCGCAACGCCTGGCCGAGCTGCGCCAGCCCGACCACAGCCGGCAGGGCCACTGGCGGCTGTCGCTGGAGGACGTCGGCAACGACGGCTGGCGCGCCGTGGCGCAGCGGGTCGACGCGGCCGGCGATGCCGACTGCATGCGGCTCACCCTGCAGGTGCGCGGCACCGAGGTGGTGACCGGTCCGCACGCGCGCTGCTGGCCGGGCTGAGGACCCGGCCCGTGGCCGTGCTCGGGCTTTCGCATCGCGATAAGGTCCCGGCCATGCCGTCCGACCGCCCGTCGCCTCCATCGACCCGTTTCCGTGCCGACCGTCGCCGCGCCAACGCGGCGCTGGGCCTGGCGCTGCTGGGCGGCGGGCTGCCGACGACGGCCGGCGCCGCGGCCGGCGCCGGCCGCACCGGCGGGCGCCTGTTCATCATCGGCGGCGCCGAGGACCGGCGCGGCGAGAAGGAGGTGCTGCGGCGCTTCGTCGAGCTGTGCGCGGCCGGCCGCCGAGACGGTCCGCTGCGCATCGCCGTGCTGCCGGCGGCCACCGCCTTTCCCGATGCCGGCTTCGAGCGCTACGACCAGGCGCTGGCCGACCTGGGGGTGACCGAGCGGGTGCGCCTGGCCGTGCAGGACCGCGCCGACGCCGCCGACCCGCGCTGGATCGCCGAGCTGCAGCGGGTGGACGGCGTGCTGATGGGCGGCGGCAACCAGCGCCGGCTGATGGAGGTGCTCGACGGCAGCCCGCTGGCCGCGGCGCTGCAGCAGGGCTTCGCCCGGCGGCAGCTGTGCGTGGCCGGCTCCAGCGCCGGCGCCGCGGCGATGTCGGCCCGCATGCTGGTCGGTCGCGACGTCACCGAAGGCCTGGGCCTGCTGCCCGGTGCCATCGTCGACCAGCACTTCAGCGAACGCCGTCGCCTGCCGCGGCTGCTGGCCGCGGTGGCGGCCCAGCCGGCGCTGCTGGGCATCGGCGTCGACGAGGACACCGGGCTGGCCCTGTCCGCCGACGGCTTCGACGTGGTGGGCAGCGGCGGCGTCACCGTGGTCGATGCGCGGCGGATGGCACCGGGCGAGGCGGCCCGGCTGGCGGCCGAGGACCTGGAGGCGCTGCGCGACCACCCGGACCTGCGGCTGGCGTGGCTGCCCTACGGCACCGCCCACCATCCGGGGCGCGGCCGCCAGGCGCCCGCGCTGCACCGCTGGCTGGCGGCGGCGCTGCAGCCGCCGTCGGATTGACCCCGCGCCCCGGGCCCGTCAACTGCTGACACGAGGGTCTCGCCGCCCCCCACCCCCCCCGATGCCCACCCGCCGCAAGAACCTTTCCCCCGCCCTGATGACGAAGAGCGCCGAACTGGCGCTCGCCGTGCCGCAGGTGATGGCCCACCGGTTGACCCGCATGGCGCTGGCCGGCCCCCACCCCAGCGCGCGCGACCAGCGCGAGTTCAGCCGCATGTGCGCCGAGAAGGCGCAGGCCTTCGGCGCGTCGTGGAGCGCCATGGGCGCCCAGGCGCTGCAGGCGCAGCAGCAGCTGGCCGCCGGCTGGCTGAGCAGCGGCCTCGGCGGCCCGCGGGCGATGGCGGCGTGGTCGTCGACGCTGGCCGAACAATGGCAGCAGGCCGCGCTCGGTGTGCTCGGCCAGGGCCTGGCCCCGGTGCACCGCGCCGCCACGGCCAACGCGAAGCGACTGCGCCGCACCAAGCTGCGCTGAGCGGCGGGCTTGGTCCCTCGGGACCGCTCGCCGGCAGGCGAGCCGGGGCCACCGCTAGACCTGCATGTTCATGATCTCGGAGTAGGCCTGCACGAGGCGGTTGCGCACCTGCAGCGTGGCCTGGAAGCCGATCTGCGCCTTCTGCATGGCGACCATGGTCTCTTCCAGGCTGACGGTCGGGTTGTCCAGCTGCACCTCGCGCTGCAGGCGTGACGCCTCCAGCTGGCTGTCGCTGACCGATTTCAGCGCCTGCGTCATCGCGCTCTGGAAGCTCGGCTTCTCCGCGCCGGCGGCCGAGCGCGGGCCCTTGACGGGCAGGCCGTCGGTGCCCAGGCCGGCGCGCGCCACCGCACTGGCGAAGTCGAAGGGCTTGAGCTTGAGGTCCACGCGGCCATGCTAGGGCCGCGGCCCGGCGGGCAGCGACCGAAGAAGCGGCGCTTCGCCGCCCATTTCGACACCGGACGGCCGGGCACGCCGCTCAAGCCGGCCCACCGGAGGCCGACATCCGAGGGATCCGCCGTCCGCCCATGTCGACCCTCGCCTCCTCGTTCACCGTCCCCCTGACCCCCCAAGGCGCCCTCCAGCGACAAGGTCGGCCTGCTGCTGATCGGCGTGCAGCGCCCGGTGCTGGTCTTCTACCTGGTGGACGCGGTGGTGCTGACCGGCTACTCGGCGCTCAGCGTGGTGCCGACCTGGCTGGCCGCCGTGCACCTGCTGCTCGGCGCGGCCAGCTGCGCCGGGGCGGTGGCCGCCGTGCGGGCCGGCTGGCACCGCCGCGTCGGCGAGCACTGGTTCTCCCTGATCAACACCATGATCGCCGTGTCCGTGCTGCTGTCGATGGCCATGGCGGCGCCGCGCATCGCCGCCATGTTCCTGATGACGGTGGTCACCGTCGTCGCGACGTTGGCCATCCGTGCACCGCCGCGCATGCTGGCGCTGGCCAGCGTGCTGGCCCTGGCCGGCATGGTGGGCACGCTGGCCACCATCGGCTCGGACCTCGGCCTGGCCTTCGGCAGCACCGGCGAACAGGCGCTCACCACCGTGTGGCTGGCATTGCTGCTGATCAAGGGCAGCGCCATCAACGTCGTCGGCTCACTGCTCAAGCACGAACTGACCAAGGCCAACGAGCGGCTGACCGAGGCGCTGCGGCTGGTGGAGTCGCTGGCCGCCCGCGACGACCTGACCGGCCTGCTCAACCGCCGCAGCGCGATGGCGGCGCTCAACGAGCAGCAGCGTCGGCACCTGCAGGGCGCGGCGCCCTTCGCCGTCGCGCTGCTCGACATCGACCACTTCAAGCAGGTCAACGACCGCTTCGGCCACCAGGCCGGCGACGAGGTGCTGCGCCGCTTCGCCCACCTGTTGCATGAAGCGCTGCCGGCCGACCAGACGGCGGCCCGCCACGGCGGCGAGGAGTTCCTGCTGCTGCTGCGGGGCGTGGCCGAGCTGGACGCGGCCGTCGCCGCCGTCGACCGGCTGCGCCAGCGGGTGCAGGACCACGACTGGTCCCGGGTGGCCGAGGGCCTGGCGCTGACGCTGTCGGCCGGCGTGGCGCTGGCCGACCCCGGCGAACCGGTGGACCGGCTGCTGGAACGCACGGACCAGGCGCTCTACCGCGCCAAGGCCGGCGGCCGCAACACGGTGCTGCCGGCCTCGGCGGACTGACGGCCGGCGCCCCGGGCCGGGCCCCGGCGCCGCCACCGGCCGCGGGGAGAACCGCCGCTTTCGTCGGGCTGTTCGCCCGATGCTGCGCTGCGGTGCTGCCGAAGAATCGCCCCGATCGGTGCCGGCTTGACGCGGCGCCCCGACCGATGCGTTCTTCCTGTCGCCTGACGCCCCACCCCGCCTGATGGACAACGCCCTCGCCCCGGCCGCCAGCGCCTCGCTGGCCACGCCGCTGGTGCCCGCCACGCCGGGCTTCGCCGCCCGCCTGTCGGCGCTGCCCGCCAAGTCGAAGCTGATGATGGCCGCCGGCATCGCGGCGCTGATCGCCGTGCTGGCCGCGCTGACGATGGCCGGCAACCCCGGCGACTGGAAGGTGCTGTACGCCAACCTGTCGGACAAGGACGGCGGCGCCATCCTCACGCAGCTGTCGCAGATGAACGTGCCCTACAAGCACGCCGACGGCGGCTCGGCCATCCTGGTGCCGGCCGACAAGGTGCACGACGTGCGGCTGAAGCTGGCCTCGGCCGGCCTGCCCAAGGGCAGCGTGGTCGGCTTCGAGCTGATGGACAACGCCCGCTTCGGCCAGACCCAGTTCCAGGAGCGGCTGACCTTCCAGCGCGGGCTGGAAGGCGAGCTCACCCGCTCCATCGGCGCGATGGCGGCGGTGCAGTCGGCGCGCGTGCACCTGGCGCTGCCCAACCAGAACGGGTTCTTCCGCGAGCAGCAGAAGCCCAGCGCCTCGGTGATGCTGACGCTGCACCCCGGCCGCACGCTGGACCGCTCGCAGATCGCCGGCATCGTGCACCTGGTGTCGTCCAGCGTGCCGGAACTCAGCCCCAAGGCGGTGAGCGTGCTCGACCAGACCGGCAGCCTGCTGTCGCAGGCGCCCGACGGCCAGGCGCACCAGGGCCTGGACGCGCAGCAGCTGCAGTACGTGGCGCAGGTCGAGGGCAACCTGACCCGGCGCATCGTCGACCTGCTGGAGCCGGTGGTCGGCCGCGACAACCTGCGCGCCAACGTCACCGCCGAGCTGGACTTCTCGCAGGTGGAGTCCACCGCCGAGGAGTTCCGGCCCAACCAGGGCGACCCGTCGCAGGCCGCGGTGCGCAGCCAGCAGACCAGCGAATCGAACCAGTCCACGCCCGGCGCGCCCGCCGGCGTGCCCGGCGCGGCCAGCAACCAGCCGCCGGTGCCGGCCAGCGCGCCGATCACCGGAACGGCCCAGGCGCTGCAGGGCGCGCAGGGCGGCGCGGGCGCAGCCAACGGCCGGCGCGACCGCACCACCAACTACGAGGTGGACAAGACCGTGCGGGTGACGCGCAACGCGGTCGGCCAGGTGCGGCGGCTCAACGCCGCGGTGGTGGTCAACCACAAGGTGAGCACCGACGCCAAGGGCAAGACCAAGAGCGAGGCGCTGTCGGCCGAGGAGCTGGACAAGCTGACCGCGCTGGTGCAGGAGAGCATCGGCTTCAGCAAGGAGCGCGGCGACTCGGTGAAGGTGATCAACGCCCCGTTCAAGGCCGCGGTGGCGCCGAAGGAGGACGACACCCCGCTGTACCGCCAGCCCTGGCTGGTCGACCTGCTGCGCGGCGCGGCCATGCCGGCGGCCCTGGCCCTGGTCGCGCTGGTGGCGGTGTTCGGCTTCATCCGCCCGGCGCTGAAGGCCGCGACCACGCCGGTGGTGCCGCTCAAGGGCGGCCAGCTCGACGTCGTCGCCGACGACCCGCCCAGCGCCGTGCCGCTGCAGCTGGAGGCGCCGCGCATGCAGGAACAGTTGAAGAACGCGCGCGAGCTGGCCAAGGAGAACCCGGTGGCGGTGGCCAACATCGTGCGCGGCTGGGTCAACAAGGACCTTTGAGAAGCGCTGACGCCATGGACGAACAAGGCCTGGAAGACGCCGCCATCCTGCTGATGTCCCTCGGCGAGGAGGAAGCGGCCGAGGTCTTCAAGCAGCTGGAGCCGAAGGAGGTGCAGCGGCTGGGCGAGACCATCGCTCGCCTGAAGGCCGTGCCGCGCGAGAAGGTGGAGCACGTGCTCGACCGCTTCGCCTCCGAAGCCGACGAACAGAGCATGCTCGTCGCCGACACCGACGAGTACGTCAAGGTGGTGCTGCGCCGGGCGCTGGGCGAGGACAAGGCCAACCTGCTGATCGACCGCATCCTGCAGGGCTCCGACGTCTCCGGCATCGAGAGCCTGAAGTGGATGGACGCCGGTTCGGTGGCCGAGCTGCTGCGCAACGAGCACCCGCAGATCGTCGCCGCCATCCTGGTCCACCTCGACTACGACCAGGCCAGCGGCGTGCTCAAGTGCTTCACCGAACGCCAGCGCAACGAGGTGCTGGTGCGCATCGCCACGCTGGACGGCATCCAGCCGTCGGCGCTGAAGGACCTCAACGAGGTGATGAGCAAGGTGCTGGCCGGCGGCGACCGCCTGCGCAAGGCCTCGCTCGGCGGCGTGAAGACCGCCGCCGAGATCATCAACCTGATGGGCAGCCAGGTGGAGAGCTCCGTGCTGGACTACATCCGCGAGGCCGACAACGAGCTGGCGCAGAAGATCATGGACAACATGTTCACCTTCGACGACCTGGACAAGCTCGACGACAAGGGCATCCAGGCGCTGATGAAGGAGGTGCAGTCCGAGTCGCTGGTCATCGCGCTCAAGGGGGCGACGGCGGAGCTGCGGGAGAAGATCTTCCGCAACATGTCGACGCGGGCGGCCGAGACCTTGCGCGAGGACCTGGAGTCGCGCGGCCCGGTGCGGTTGTCGGAGGTGGAGGCCGAGCAGAAGGAGATGCTCAAGATCGTGCGCCGGCTGGCGGACGAGGGGCAGATCGTGCTGGGCGGGGGGTGGGGACGACCAGTTCGTCTGACGGTCTGTTCTGTTTGCGGGGCAGCCCGGGGGGCTCTTCGCGCTGCGGCCCGAGCTTCTTTGCGGGGCAGCCCGTGGGCCTGCGCGGCCCACACCCGCGGTTCTTTCTTTTGGTGGCCCAAAAGAAAGGAACCAAAGAAAAGGGCCTTCAACACAACATCCGATTTCGCTCTCGAACTGGATGACGGGGCCCGCTTCTCGCTCCAGTTTCCGCCCGCCACCAGGCCCTGCCTCAGTCTGCAAGGGCGTCTGACACTCACGCGTTGCCGGCTTCCGAATGCGCTCGTGTCTGGGTCCGCGCCGCTTCGCTTCGCTCGCTTGCAAGCCCGAAGGCACCTCGTGCCCCCACTGCCTGCTGTAGGCGAGCGCAGCGACGCCGCATGGGCCAAGACACGAGCGCATTCGGAAGCTGCCGCGGGTGGCGCGTCCCCTGTCCTCGCAGACTGAGGCAGGGCCTGGTGGCAGGCAGAAACTGGAGCGAGAAGCGGGCCCCGTCATCCAGTGAGGGAGCGAAATCGGATGTTGAAGCGCCCTTTCTTTTTGGTGACTTTCTTTTGGGCAAGACCAAAAGAAAGTTACCGCGGGTGTGGGCCGCGCAGGCCCACCGGGCTGCAACCCCAAGAAGAAGCCCGGCCCGAGCAGCCGAAGCAACCCGGAAACAGGATCGTGAAGACCACCTTCTTCAAGAATCCCCACAGGGTCATCCCCTGAAGAATCGCTGCCAAGCATGAGCAGCTCCCCCTCCAACCCGAACAGCACCCGCCCCGGCCCCGGCCCGCGCCAGGTGCCGCCGCCCCAGGGCGAGTCCCGGCCGGCCTACGCCCGGTTCATCCCGCGCGAGGAGATGGACGGCCTGGAGGCGCAGTCGGCCGGCTTCAGCGACTTCAACCACCACGACCGGCGCAGCGGCTTCGACCGCCGCGCCGCCGCACAGGCCGCGGAGCAAAGGGCCGCCGCCGGCCCGAGCGCCGAGGAGATCGCGCGCCAGGTGCAGGCGGCGCGCCAGGCCGGTTACCAGGACGGCTACCGCGACGGGTTGGTCGCGCTCGACGGCTTCAAGCAGAGCTACGCCCAGGCGATGACGGCGCAGGTGGGCGCGCTGCTCGACAGCGTCGATGCGCAGCTCAAGGCGCTGGAAGGCGAGATCGCCGGCACGGTGGCGCGCACCGCCACCCTGCTCGCCCGCCACATCGTGCGCACCGAGCTCGCCGCCCGGCCCGAACTGGTGGCCAAGGTGGCCGAGGAGGCGGTGAACGCGGTGCTGCTGTCCGCGCAGCACATCCGCGTGCTGGTGCACCCGGAGGACCAGGCGCTGATCGCCCAGGGCGCCGCCGAGGCGCTGGCCGCCCGCGGCGCGCGCCTCATGCCGGCGCCCGACATCGCCCGCGGCGGCTGCCGCATCGAGTCCGACGTCGGCGCCATCGACGCCCGCATCGAGACCCGCTGGCAGCAGGCCGCCGAGACGCTGGGCCAGCAGGTGCTGGCCTGGAACGCCGACGAGCCCTCGACCCTGAATCCTCGGGCTGACGCATGACCGCACGCGACATGGCGGCCGCGGGCCGAGCGCCGGGCCGCTCCCAAGCCGGCCCGCATCCCCTCGGGGGATCGGCCGACGTACCCGTCGGACGCGGGGCCGACATCCGCGACCGTTGGCAGCGCTACCTGCACGACATGGAAAGCTTCGCGGCGGCCCAGATGCCGCTGCGCGCCGAAGGCATGCTGGTGCGCGTCACCGGCCTGGTGCTGGAGGCCGCCGGCGTGCGCGTGCCCGTCGGCTCGGTGTGCGAGGTGCGGGTGCCCGGCCAGCCGGCGGTGCTGGCCGAGGTGGTCGGCTTCCACGGCGACCGCGCCTTCCTCATGCCCACCGGCGAGGTGCACGGCCTGGCCAGCGGCGCGGCCGTCGTGCCGCGCCCGGTGCCCAACACGCCGCCGGTGCTCGGCCGCGTCAACCACCCGTGGCGGCGCAGCGAGGACCGCGGCCTGCACCTGCCGATGGGCGACGGCCTGCTCGGGCGCGTCGTCGACTCGCATGGCCGGCCGATGGACCGCAAGGGCCCGCTGGCCGAGCACATCACCAAGCCGATGACCCGGCGCGCGATCAACGCGATGGACCGCGACCCGGTGCGCCACCCGCTGGACACCGGCGTGCGCGCCATCAACGCGCTGCTCACCGTCGGCCGCGGCCAGCGGCTGGGCCTGTTCGCCGGAACCGGCGTCGGCAAGTCGGTGCTGCTGGGCATGATGGCCCGCTACACCGCGGCCGACGTCATCGTCGTCGGCCTGATCGGCGAGCGCGGCCGCGAGGTCAAGGAGTTCATCGAGGACATCCTCGGCGAGGAAGGCCTGCAGCGTTCGGTGGTCGTCGCCGCGCCCGCCGACGCCCCGCCGCTCACCCGCATGCAGGGCGCCGGCTACGCCACCGCCATCGCCGAGCACTTCCGCGACCGCGGCCAGCACGTGCTGCTGCTGATGGACTCGCTCACCCGCTACGCCCAGGCGCAGCGCGAGATCGCGCTGGCCATCGGCGAGCCGCCGGCCACCAAGGGCTACCCGCCGAGCTGCTTCGCCAAGCTGCCGCAGCTGGTCGAGCGCTCGGGCAACGGCCTGAACGGCGTCGGCTCCATCACAGCGTTCTACACCGTGCTGAGCGAAGGCGACGACCAGCAAGACCCGATCGCCGACGCGGCGCGCGGCATCCTCGATGGCCACATCGTGCTCAGCCGCGAACTGGCCGAGGCCGGCCACTACCCGGCCATCGACGTCGAGAAGTCGGTGTCGCGTGTGATGACCTCGGTGGCGCCGAAGACGCACCTGGCCGCCGCCCGCCGCGCCCGCCAGCTGATCGCCCGCTACAACAAGGCGCGCGACCTGATCGCGCTGGGCGCCTACCAGCCCGGCCACGACGCCGAGCTGGACAGCGCCGTGCGCCTGCAGCCCGCGCTGGCCGCCCTGCTGCAGCAGGACATGCACGAACACGCACCGCTGGACGAGGCCGCCGAGCAGCTGGCGGCCATCGTCGCCGGTTGAACGAACAGAGACGACCTGACATGCCGACCCCCGCGCTGAGAACGCTGCTCGACCAGGCCACGCAGGACCGCGACGAGGCGGTGGCCGCATTGCAGGCCGCCGAGGCGCGTGTCGTCGCGGCCGAGCGCCAGCAGCGGCAGCTCGCCGACTACCGCGCCCATTACCGCGACCGCTGGACCTCGCAGTTCGGCCAGCGCGGCGGCGGCGGCATGGAGATCGTGCAGTGCTACCAGAGCTTCGCCGAGCGGCTGGAGCAGGCCATCGGCCAGCAGACGCATTCGGTGGGCCACGCGCAGGCGCAGGTGCAGCGCCTGCGCCTGCAGCTGCAGCAGCGCGAGCTGCGGCTGGCCTCGGTGCGCAAGCTGGCCGAGCGCCGGCTGGCCGCCTTGAACCAGGCCGAGTCGCGGCGCGAGCAGAAGGCCAGCGACGAGGCGGCCCTGCGCAGCCGACCCGCCACCCTGCCCGGCGTGCTGGGCTGACCGGTCCGCCACCCCTTCACCTCTTCTTCCCCGATCGCCCATGCCCGACCTGCTGTCCGCACTGAGCGCCGTCCCCGCCCCGCTGCCGCCCGTGGCCGCCCCGGCGAACCCCGCCGTCACCGCCCCGCCGCAGGGCCCGGGCAGCTTCGCCGGCGCGCTCGCGCAGGCGCAGGACAACCCGGCCGCGCCCGCGGCGCCCGCGGCATCGGCCAGCCGCCGATCGGCGGCCAAGCCGGCACAGGCCACGGGCAGCACCGGTCCCGCCGCCAAAGCGGAAGCGCCGAAGGGCAAGCCCGACGCGGCGAACAAGGCCACCGCCGAGACGGCGGACACCGACGCGGCGACGACCGACGGCGCGTCCACCGCGGTGGCGGACGAGGCCGCCGCCGACGCGGCCGCCCTCGACGGGCAGGCGCTGCCGGGCACCGCACACCCCATGGCCGCGGCCGGCGGCGAGGCGACCGCCGCACCGGACGACCAGGCCTGGCGCGACCTGCTGCCGGGCTGGACCGCCCCCGGCGCCGCCGAAGGCGCCGTGGCGCAGGCCGTGCCGGGCGCGCCGGCGCCGGAGGGCCGTCCCGCCACCGCGGCGCTGCCGACCGCCGACCTGGACAGCGACCCCGCCGCCCTGCACGCCGCCGACCGACGCGGCCGCGCCGAGGCCACGCGCCCGACCGGCGCCCGCGCCGAGGCCGGCACGGACCTGGTCCGCCACCGCGCCGACGCTCGCGACCCGAAGGGCGCCGACGCCCAGGCCGGTGGCCCCGTGGCCGCCTCGGCCGCGTCCGCCACGGCGGCGGCGCCCGCCACCGCCACGGCGGCGGCCCTGCCGCTGCCCAGCGGCTTCGCCAGCCTGCTCGGCGGCGCGCTGCAGGCGCCGGCCGGCATGCCGGCCACCTCGGCCTCGTCCTTCCAGGCCCGGCTGTCGGCGGCCGTCGGCTCGGCCGACTTCGCGCCCGCGCTGGGCGTGCAGGTCAGCCTGCTCGTCGCCGAAGGCGTGCAGCAGGCCGAACTGCACCTCAACCCGGCCGAGATGGGTCCGGTCACGGTGCAGATCGCCCTCGACGGCCAGCAGGCGCAGGTGCACTTCCAGGCCGAGCACGCCACCACCCGCGACGCGCTGCAGGACAGCCTGCCCACGCTGGCCAGCGCGTTGAACGACGCCGGCTTCACGCTCACCGGCGGCGGCGTGTCGCAGCAGTCCTCACGGCAGGACGGCCAGCCCGGTGCGCGCGACGGACGGCCGGGCGGCACCACGTCCGGCGGCCGCGATGCGACCTCCGGCGGCGCCGAGGCCGAGCCGACCGCGCGGCCGGCGGTGTTCACCGGCCGCGGGCTGGTCGACCTGGTGGCCTGAGGCCCCGCGCCCGGGGCCCCGTCAGCCGCGACGGCGGCGCTTGACCGCCCAGCCGAGCAGCCCCAGCCCGCCGACCATCAGGGCGTAGGTGGACGGCTCGGGAATGGCCGGCACCGGTGGCTGCTCGACGATCTCCCCCACCTTGCCGGCGATGAACGCGTTGGTGAAGGACTGGGCCGTCAGGCCGCCGCTGCGCAGCAGGTTCAGGTCCCACGCCCCGCCGCCGGTGGCCAGCGCCAGGTCGACGTACTGGGCTTCGGTGTTGCCGGTGCCGGACAGCACGCTGGCGCCGGCGCAGGTGGTGAAGCCGCCGGCGCCATCGGCCTTGTAGCCGGTGCTGCCGATCAGCCCGATGGCCGCGCTGCCGTCGCCGCAGCCGAAGGTGGCGTTGACCACCGCGTTGAGCAGGGTGCCGGTGGCCAGCAGGCTGTCGCGCACGCCGTTGAAGCTGAGCGCGTTGTTGGTGTTGTCGCGGTCCTCGTCGGTGATGAGGATGTAGTTGCGCACGGCATCGCCGCGGAAGGCGTAGCCGTTGGCGAAGGCGATGGCGGCCCAGCCGTCCTCGGTCGACCCGGTGACCTGCAGGCCGCTGGCCGCGGTGGCGAACCCGGCGACCGAGCCGAGTTGCCCGCCGTCGACCGCGAAGCTGCGCACCCGGCTGGGCGCCGGCGCGGCGCTGGCGCTGAAGCCGACCAGGCCGTAGCGGTTGTCCGTGACGGCCGCGGCGTTGAGGCCGGCGTCCAGCGTCGGGATCGAGGCGGCGATCCAGGCCTGCTCGCCGGACATCGAGCCCGACTCGTCCATCAGCACGACGATGTCGGCCGTCTTGGCCTGCACCGACACGGCGCTCGCCAACGCGGCGCCAAGGGCCACCAGGGTCTTGTGGTTCATGGGTACTCCTGCTGCACGGGACGGACTCCCGCGCGGCCACTCTAGGTGGGTGCGCGGAACCCCGCTTCCCCTAGCTGCAGGACCCTCGCCGGCATGCCAATTGGCATGCCCGAACGACCCCTCAGGTGGAGGTCTCGGCCGGCCCGCGCCTCACGGCAGCACGGGGTTGGCGATCGCCCGCGCCACGATGGCGTCGGCGTCGCGTCGCAGCAGCAGCCGTTGCGCGACCAGCTCGTCGGCCGCCGCCGTCACCGCCGCGACGTACCCGGCCTGCGTGCCGTACAGCTGCTCCAGCGAGGGCCGCCCGTCGCCCGCCGCCTGCGCCGCGGCCGTCGTCTTGTGGAAGGGGATGTAGCCGCCCGTCAGGTTGGACAGGTCGACGATGCCCGGCGTGGCCACGTAGTTGAACTCGACGCTGGTGCCCAGCGGCGCCCGCGCCTCGACGCTGCGGATGCCGGCGCGGGTGAGCCCGGTCGCCGGGTCGACCTGCGGCACGAGGATGGCGTAGTCGCGGTTGAGGTAGGCCGGCGGCAGCACGCTGGCGATGCCCGACTCGTCCTGCGGCAGGTACTGCGGGCCGAAGTCCAGCAGCGGGAAGCCGTTGTAGCGCGCCAGGTACTGGAACTCGGGGATGGCGGTGGGCGTGCCGCTGACCGGCCAGGTCAGCCCCTTCATCGCCGGGAAGACGAGCTGGTCGGCGCGCACCAGCGTGCCGTCGGCGATGCGCGGCGTTTGGCTGGCGGGCGGGGCGGTGTTGCGCACCACCCAGTCCTCCAGCGCGATGAAGAGCGCGCGGAAGGTGTCGTTGAAATGCACCACCGTGCCGGCCGGGTAGACGTTGCGCGTCGGCGCGAAGCTGATGCTGGCGGTGCCGCCAGCGCCGCCGTGCTGCGTGCTGGCGTAGTAGTAGATGCGCGCGTTGTCCGGCTGCACCAGGTCGCGCAGGCCGAAGGCGTCGGTCAGCACCGGCGAGCCCTGCAGCTGCCAGAACTCGGTGCCCGACAGGCCGAGGAAGAACTTCGGGCAGGTGTTGCTGGCGCTGCAGCGGGCCATCACGCCGCCGCGGCGGCCGGTCATCTCGTCGGTGTAGTCGGCGGCCAGCGCGCGGGGGGCGGTCTGGCCGAACGCGGTGTGGTCGGTGCGCAGGCCGCCGCCGCCGCCCGGCACGGCGAAGCGAGTGTTGATGTGGGTCTGCCGCGCGGCCACGTGGGCGTACAGGCCGTCGAACACCCGGCCGCCGTCCAGCGCCTGGTTGAAGCCCAGGTGCAGGAAGGTCTTCATCGCATTGCCCGACTGCGAGGTGCCCTGGCCGATGGTGTGCGTGATGCGCCCGGCCAGCGGGTTGGGCGTGCCGGCGCTGTCGGCCGCCTGACGGCGGAAGAAGCTCACCGTGTCGCGCAGCGCGGCCAGGCCGACGCCCATCACCTTCGGGTCCTTGGCGACGTAGACCAGCTCGTACAGGTACTTGGGGTCGAAGCCGCCCTTCAGGCACACGCTGGTCGGGCTGGCCGTGCCGGGGAACGGGTTGGCGCCGCTGCAGGTGGCGAAGGTCCAGTCCGCGGCGGGGATGAGCACGCGCGGGTCGGTCTCGTTGACGCGCCGCGTCAGGCTATAGCCCGGCTGCGTGTTGTCCAGGCTCGCCGGCTCGTACGGGATCATGGTGCCGTTGAAGACACCGCCGGGCAGCGTCATCGAGGGCGTGGCCGCGGTGGGCACCAGCTCGGTCCGGTAGGGCCCGGTGATGGCGCTGCCGTCGGCGTTCTTCGCCACCGGCACCGTCGCCGTCAGCCGCTGCGGGCTGCTCTTCGGCACGTCGCCCTGCCAGGCCGAGTAGAGGAAGACGTAGCCGCGCTCCAGGTACACCGCGTCACCCGGCGACGCCGTCGGGTTGATCAGCGTGAGGATGTTGCCGCGGTTGGGCGCGTCGTAGCGCAGCACGCCGTTGGCCTTGCTCATGTCCTTCGGCTTGATGAGCAGGAAGTCGGCCTTGTAGTCGACCAGCCCGTTGGCGTTGCGCGGCGCCAGCCTGAGGTCCTGGATGACGGCGTTCTTCGGGTCGTCGGGGTCGACCTCGCCGCTGACCGTGCCGGTGAGCTGTTCGTAGGCGCCCACGCTGCCGTAGCTGCCGGGGAAGTCCTGCGTGGCGGTGACCGCCAGCGTCAGGCGCGGTGTCTTCGGCGCGGCGGCCGGGGCGTCGTCGCCGCCGCCGCAGGCCGCCACCAGCGTGGCGGTCAGCAGCGCGGCGCCGCGGAGGATGAGGAAGGTCATGGTGCGTCTCCTGGTGCGTTCTAGTTGCAGCTGAAGCTGGCCGCGTCGTCCGTGCTGCCCTGGCCCCGGTAGGTGGCCTTCTTCGGGTAGGGGCACAGCGGGCGGGTGCGCACGGTGTTGCCCGCCACCACCCGGCTGGCGACGATCTGGTCGGGGGCGGTGCCCTGCTCGACCCAGCGGTCGAGCGCCATCAGCACGTCGCGGTCGGCGTTGACCACCGGCGACGGGCCGCCCTGGTTGCCGAAGTGGCCGGTGCCGCTGCCGCCCGAGCAGTGCCCCATGCCGGGCACCAGGAACAGGCGGAAGAAGCCGTCCACGGCGGCCTGCGAGCCCTGCGCCGTCCGCAGCCGATCGGCATAGGCGATGGTGTCCACCGCGTTGACCACCGGGTCGGCCCAGCCCTGGTAGACGATGGCCTTGCCGCCGCGGGCCTTGAAGGCGGCGAGGTCGACGCTGGTCTGGTCGACCAGCGGCCCGACGACCGCCTCGGCGTAGGTGACGTCGCGGTCGTGGTCGAAGCTCCACCAGTTCCACTGCGGGTTGCCGAACACCCACAGACGCCAGTAGTCGGCGCGCACCGGTTCGCTGCCGCCCCAGTAGCCCGACCAGCCGGCTTCGGTGCCCACCGGCAGGCCGGGGTAGAGCTGGGCGTTGGTGCGCGGGTTCTTCGGCCCGGCGTAGATCTTCTTGGCCACGCCGATCTCGTCGGCGGTGAGGCAGCCGGTGGTCTGGCCGGACGCGCACAGCAGGGTGTCGACGTTGAAGGTGCAGGCGCGCGGGTCCTCCATCACGCCGTCGGTCACGCCGTCCAGCGCATCGCAGGCGGCGACGGCGGCGGTGGTGATGGTGGCCGCCTTGGCGGCCGACAGGATCAGCGGCCCGTTGGTGTTGGGCGCCCGGTTGGACAGGAAGCGGTGCAGGAACTCGACGTTCAGCCGCGTCCGGTTGTTGCCCGGCGCCCCGGCGACCACACCGTCGAAGTCCTCCGGGTAGCGCTGCAGCTGCGCATAGGCCTGGTGGCCGCCGGTGGAACAGCCGTAGTAGTAGGCGCGCTTGATGGCTTCGCCGCGCAGGCCGGCCACCAGCTGCTTGGCCGGCACGGTGATGGCGTGGATGGAGCGCGAGCCCCAGTCGCGGATCTTCTCGGGATGGCCCACGCCCCAGAACATCTCGTTGGGGTCGCTGGACTGGTGGCCGGTGTCGCCGCCCACCGCGGCATACCCCTGGCGCAGCGCGTAGGCCATGTCGCCGTAGCTGAGCGCCGGGCTGTAGCCGCCGTTGCCGGTGGTGACCAGCTTGCCGTTCCAGGCCGTGCCCTGCGGCACCCACACCTGGAAGTTGATGAGCGAGTCGCTGGTCGGCGTGGCCCTGGCCTCGATGCGGCAGAACGCCGGCAGGTTGGCCAGCGCGCCGCTGCCCGGCGGCGTGTAGCTGCCGGCCGGCACGGCGGTGGCGGCCGTCACGGCTGCGCCCTGCAGGGCGACCGCGGCGGCCACGCTCGCCGTGTCGCACGCGGCCGGGGCGGCGGGTGCCGCGGTGGCGGGGGGCGCTTCGTCGCCGCCGCCGCAGGCCGCCACCAGCGTGGCGATCGTCAGCGTGGCCGCGGTGGCGGGAAGCAGGCGGCGAAGGCGCGCCGGACGCGCGCGTCGGATGCGGGTCATGGGGGTCTCCTGGGCTCTTGTCGTTGTCGGCTCGTCTGGGCGAGCGCGGTCGAAGGCCCCGCCGCCGGGCGGCGGGCCGTGTCGTCGATCGGGGTGGGCCGTGGGAGCGGCCTAGCGGCGGCTCATTCGGGCTCGATGCCGGCGGCCTTGATGACCCGGCCCCACTTCTGCGACTCGCTGGCCTGGAAGCGGGCCAGCTCGGCCGGCGTCGTGGTCCAGGCCTCGGCGCCGGAGGTGTCGAAGAAGGTCTTCGCCGGGGCGCTCTTCACCGCCGCCACCAGCAGCTCCTGCAAGCCATTGACCACCGGCGCCGGCGTGCCCGCGGGCACGTAGGCGGCGAACCAGTAGCTCATGTCGTAGCCCTTGACGCCGGCCTCGTCGAGGGTCGGCACGTCGGGCAGCTGCGGGCTGCGCTTCTGGGTGGAGAACCCCAGCGGCTTCAACTTGCCGGCACGCACCTGCGGCAGGCCGGTGGCCGTGTCGGTGATCATCAGGTCGATCTGCCCGCCGAGCAGGTCGGTGATGGCGCCGGGGTTGCTCTTGTAGGGCACGTGCAGGATGTCGGTGCCCGACAGCTGCTTGAACATCTCGCCGGCGACCCGGCTGGACGCGCTGCCGCTGCCGAAGCTCAAGCGGCCGGGCGTCTTCTTCGCCGCGGCGACCAGGTCGGCCACGGTCTTGTACGGCGCATCCGGCCGCACCACCAGCACCTGGCCGCCCTTGCCCAGACCGGTCACCGGCGCGAAGTCCTTCACCGGGTCGTAGCTCAGCTTCTTGAACAGGTGCTCGTTGGCGGCGTGCGTGGTGTTGGTGGTGATGAAGACGGTGTAGCCGTCGGGGGCCGCCCGCGCGACCTGCTGCGCGGCCGGCATGCCGCTGGCGCCGGCCTTGTTCTCCACCACCACGGTCTGCTTGGTCTGCTCGGTGATGGACTGCGCCAGCGCGCGGGCCAGCTGGTCGGTGGCGCTGCCGGCCTGGAACGGCACGACGAAGGTGATCGGCTTGTCCGGGTAGCGGCCCTGGGCGTGTGCGGCGGGCAGGCCGCCGGCCAGGGCGGCGGCGAGGGTGGCGAGCAGGGCTCGGCGTTGCAACGGGGTCATGGGGCGATGTCTCCTCTGGGCAGGTCCGGTTCTGGTTTCAGGAAGGGCTGCAGGTCGGGCGGCACCCGCAGCGGCAGCTCCAGCAGCAGGAAGGACAGGGCCTTGCCGTGGCTGTCGAGGTTGAGTGCGTCGTTGACGCCGCCGTCGAGCACGCCGTCGAGCACGACGTTCATGGCCTGCAGCCGCGGCAGCAGGTGGCGGGTGACGCGCAGCGGCCGCCGGTGGGCGAACTGGCGGGTGACGGCGTCCACCGTCACCTGCTCGACCAGCAGGTCCCACAGCGCCGGGTGCCAGGCGATCACGCTGATGTTCGAGCGGTCGCCCTTGTCGCCGGTGCGGCCGTGGGCGGCGCGGTACAGCGGCACGGTGAAGGTGTCCGGCGTCATGGGCGTCACGCCATCACCTCGACGCGCGCCTGCACCTGCGCGCGGTCGACGGCGCACGACACCGTGCCCAGGCGCTGTCGCAGGCCGGTGCGGACGCCGCCGCCGCCGGCGGGGCCGCAGGTGTAGAGGGCGGTGACCTCGCGCGCCAGGCGCTCGGCCACCGCGCGGTCGGCATGGTTGAGCGCCACGCGCAGCCGCACGTCGCGGGCGTCGCCGACGGGCTGCGCCGCCAGCCAGCGGCCCTCGTCGTCGCCGAAGACGCTGGCCACGCCGATCAGGTCCACCCGCAGCGGCCCGCAGCCGGCCAGCCGCCGGCGCAGCACGTCGGCGGCCAGGCGGGCGCGCGCCTCGGCGCCGCGGCCGGCGTAGGAGATCTCGCCCTCGGCCAGCCAGCCCTGGCGATGGAAGGCGTTGACCTTCAGCGTGGCGGGCCGCGCGCGGCCGCGCACCCCCTTGCAGGCGCACCGTGTCGCGCCCCATCGGCAGCACCTCGGCCTCGCCGATGTCGGCGATCACGTCGGGGGTGAGGTAGGCGCACGGGTCGTGCAGCTCGTACAGCAGCTGCTCCTTGACGGTGTGCTCGTCGATCAGGCCGCCGGTGCCCTGGGCCTTGGTGATCGTGCAGTGGCCGTCGGCGTCGATCTCGGCGATGGGAAAGCCGATGGCCTCCAGGCCCGGCACGTCCTTGAAGCCGGGGTCCGCGTAGTAGCCGCCGCAGACCTGGGCGCCGCACTCGAGCAGGTGGCCGGCCATGGTGGCCCGGGCCAGCCGGTCCCAGTCGTCGTCGGCCCAGCCGTAGTGCGCCATCGCCGGGCCCAGCGCCAGCGAGGGATCGGCCACCCGGCCGGTGACCACGATGTCCGCCCCCGCGCGCAGGCCCTGCACGATGCCCTCGGCGCCCAGGTAGGCGTTGGCGCTGGCGATGTCCAGCGCGTCGGCGGCGTCACCGCGCGCCTCGGCCAGGCAGGCGTGCAGCAGCGGCCGCTGCCCGGGGCCGGACAGGTCGTCGCCCTCCACCACCGCGATGCGCGGCCGGCGCAGGCCCAGGCGGTCGGCCAGCGCCTGCAGCCGCCGCGCCGCGCCGCGGGGTTGGCGGCGCCGAAGTTGCCGACGATGCGGATGCGGTGGGCCAGGCAGTCGGCCAGCACCGGGCCGATCATCTCGTCGAGCAGCGGCTCGTAGCCGGCCTCGGGGTCGGCCTGCCGGGCCAGCTGGGCCAGCGCCAGCGTGCGCTCGGCCAGCGTCTCGAACATCAGCACCGCGGGCTGCCGGCGCGCGATCAGGGTGTCGACCACCGGCCGGGCCGCATCGACCCGGTCGCCGGAGAAGCCGGCGGCGGAACCGACCAGCAAGCTGTCCTTCATGTGCACGCCTTCGTGTCCGCTGCCCGGGCGTCACCGAACGGCGCCGCGATGAGGACACTCTATGGATCGGTCGGCGGTAGGAGAATTCGCTTGTTTGGATCAATTGATCTGGAAAGCCGATGACCACCCAGCGCCACCTCTCGACCCGGCAGCTGCGGGCCTTCGTGGCGCTGGCCGAGGCCCGCAACTTCACCCGCGCGGCGGCGCAGTGCCACCTGTCGCAACCGGCGTTCTCGGCCCTGGTGCGGGGGCTGGAGGAGGCGGTGGGCTGCCGGCTGTTCGACCGCGACACCCGCAAGGTGGAGCTGACGGCCGAGGGGCAGCGCTTCCTCGCCGGCGCCGAGCGGCTGCTGCAGGAGTTCGAGCACACGCTGCACGACCTGGGCGAACACGTGGCCCGCCGGCGCGGCCGGGTGGCGCTGGCCGCCCTGCCCGCGCTGGCGGCCGGCTGGCTGCCCGACGTGCTGGCCGCCTTCCAGGCCGAGTACCCCGACATCGAGCTCGACGTGGCCGACGCGCTGTCCGAGCAGTGCGTCGAGCGGGTGCGCAGCGGCCGCGCCGACTTCGCGCTGGCCTCGGTGCGGGCCGCGTCGCCCGAGCTGCGCACCGAACGCTTCTGCAGCGACCGCTTCCACCTCGTCTGCCGCGCCGACCACCCGCTGGCCCGCAAGTCCCGCATCGCGTTGGCCGACCTGGCCGGCCAGCCCTTCGTGCAGCTGGCGCGCTCGAGCAGCGTGCGCCAGCACATCGAGGCCGCCACCCGCGGCCACCCGCCGAAGACGGTGATGGAGCTGGAACAGCTGAGCAGCGTGGCCGGCATGGTGCGCGCGGGCCTGGGCGTGAGCGTGGTGCCGGCGCTGACGCTGTTCCACTTCCGCGACCCGGGGCTGGTCACCCGGCCGGTGGTGGCGCGCGGGCTGGTGCGCGAGATCTTCGTGCTGCGCCGGCGCGACCGCAGCCTGTCGCTGGCCGCGCAGACGCTGTTCGACTTCGTGGCCCGCCACCGCCCGACCACCGCCAACGCCCGCGCCCGGCCCTGACCGGTCGGCGCGCGGGGGGGATTTCGCCCGCTTTTCGCCGCATCCCGGCGGGGGTCGCTGCCGACAATGGTCCGCATCCGCCGTGCCCCGTCGTGACCTTCGACACGCCGGCGCCACCGAAGACGAGCCCACCCCCACGCCCATGTCCGCTGCCGCCACCGCCGACGCCGTTGCCGCCCCCAAGGCCGGCGGCAAGAAGAAGCTGATCCTCATGCTGAGCGTGGTGCTGCTGCTGGTCGCCGTGGCGGGCGGCGGCGCGCTGTTCTGGGTCAAGAGCAAGCAGGCCGCCGCCGCCGCCGCCGAGGAGGCCGAGGACGGCGACAGCGCACCGGTCAAGGCCCACGCCAAGGAGAAGCACGACGACAAGGCGGTGCCCACCTTCGTGCCCCTGGACCCCTTCACCGTGAACTTGGCCGACCGCGAGGCCGAGCGCTACGCGCAGATCGGCATCACGCTGGAGCTGGACGACGCCAAGGTGGGCGACAAGATCAAGGCCTACATGCCGGCCATCCGCAACAACATCCTGCTGCTGCTGTCGCAGAAGACCGCCGCCGACCTGCTGGGCCGCGAAGGCAAGGAGAAGACCGCAGTGCAGATCCAGCGCGAGGCGTCGCGCGCCCTGGGCGTGGACGTGCCGGACGACGAGGACGAGGAAGCGCAGGCCAAGCCCGCCGCGAGCGACGCCGACGGCGAGGCCAAGCCGAAGAAGAAAAAGAAGCGCAAGGCCCCCGCGGAGCCGCTGCCCATCAAGCGGGTCCACTTCTCCAACTTCATCATCCAGTGAATGTTCACCCCTGCTCGCTTCTCGCTCGCCGTCCCCCGAGGGGACTCGCCCCTCGCTTGGGGCGGCCCGGCGCTCGGGGCGGGCGCTGATACGGGTCCTGCGTTCAATGGCCACCGTGCCCTGCCCGGGACGGTGTCGGATCGATGACTCAACAAATCCTTTCCCAAGACGAAGTCGATGCCCTGCTGCAGGGCATCACCGGCGAGAGCCAGAAGCTCGAGCAGGAGGAGCAGCCCGAGGGCGGCATCCGCGACTACGACCTGGCGAGCCAGGAGCGCATCGTCCGTGGGCGCATGCCCACGATGGAGATCATCAACGAGCGCTTCGCCCGCAACATCCGCATCGGGCTGTTCAACTTCATCCGCAAGAGCCCCGAGGTGTCGATCGGCGGCATCAAGGTGCAGAAGTACTCGGCCTTCCTGCGCGAGATCGTGGTGCCGACCAACTTCAACATCGTCTCGGTGCGGCCGCTGCGCGGCTCGGGCCTCATCGTCTGCGACCCGAACGTGGTGTTCGCGGTGATCGACGCGCTGTTCGGCGGCGCCGGCAAGTACCACACGCGCATCGAGGGCCGCGACTTCTCGCCCACGGAGCAGCGCGTCATCGCCCGCCTGGTCGAGGTGGTGATCGCCGAATACCGCAAGGCCTGGCACGGCATCTACCCGCTGGAGCTGGACTACCAGCGCAGCGAGATGCAGCCGCAGTTCGCCAACATCGCCACGCCCAGCGAAATCGTGGTCGCCACCTCCTTCACGCTGGAGATCGGCGACACCTCGGGCGCGGTGCACTTCTGCATCCCGTACTCGACGCTGGAGCCGATCCGCGATGTCCTGTACTCCACCGTGCAGGGCGATTCGGCCGAGCCCGACCGCCGCTGGGTCAACCTGCTGAAGACGCAGATCCAGGCCGCGCAGGTGGAGCTGGTGGCCGAGCTGGCGCACGCGCCGGCGACGGTGGAGCAGCTGCTGTCGTTCAAGCCCGGCGACTTCATCGAGCTCGACCTGCAGCCCATGATCCAGTGCAAGGTCGACGGCGTGCCGGTGCTCGACGCGCACTACGGCACCTCCAGCGGCCGCTACGCGGTCAAGGTTCAACAACTGATCACCAGCAACAACGCCAGCTGGCTGGGAGAAGCGAATGTCGGCTGACAACACCGCCGTGGACACGGGCGGCATGAGCGAAGAGGACCGCATGGCGGCCGAGTGGGCCGCGGCCCTGGCCGAGACCAAACCCGGCGACTCGGGCGACGTCAACTCGGCGGTGAGCCAGGTCGCCGAGAGCGTGGCGCCCGCGGCCTTCACCAACTTCTCGAACACGGTGACGCCGGGCGCGGGCAACGACATCAACATGATCCTGGACATCCCCGTCCAGCTCACGGTTGAACTCGGCCGCACCCGCATCCCGATCAAGCACATCCTGCAGCTCGCCCAGGGCTCGGTGGTCGAGCTCGACGCCATGGCCGGCGAGCCGATGGACGTGCTGGTCAACGGCTACCTGATCGCCCAGGGCGAGGTGGTGGTGGTCAACGACAAGTTCGGCATCCGGCTGACCGACATCGTCACGCCCAGCGAACGCATGCGCCGACTGAGCAATCGCGCCTGAACGTGAAGCCCCCGGCCCTAGGGGCCGCCCCCCGAGGGGCTCGCGTTGCGACCGGGAGACCCGGATCGCAACGCGCTCCTCGGCCGACATCCCGCCCCTGGCCGCTTCGCGGCCTGTCCCCAAGGGACTTGAGTGACCGCCTCTTGATGTCTTCTGGAATCACCTCCCTGCTCTGGTTCGTCGCCATCCTGGCGCTGATCCCGCTGGCGCTGTGGCTGCTCAAGCGCACGCCGGCCGGCGGCGCGGCGGCGCATGGCGTGCTGCGCACCGTCGCCGTGCTGCCGCTGTCGGCCAGCCAGCGGCTGATGGCCGTCGAGGTCGGCCAGGGCGACGAGCGGCGCTGGCTGGTGCTGGGCGTCACGCCGCAGTCGATCACCAACCTGCACACGCTGGTGCCGGGCGACGAGGCGGTGGCCTCGCTGGCCGCGGCGCAGGCGGCCACGCCGTTCGCCCAGCTGCTGGACAACCTGAAGAAGAAGGGCCTGCCCGGCCGCGACGCGGGAGGCGGCCATGCGTAAGCCGCTGCGCCTGCTGGCGGGTCTCTCGCTGGGGCTGGTCGCCGGCGGCGCGCTGGCGCAGGCCGCGGGCCAGCCCACCGCGGCCGGCCTGCCGCTGATGGTGGCCTCGACGCCCGGCGGCACCAGCTACTCGGTGCCGATCCAGACGCTGCTGTTCTTCACCGCGCTCAGCTTCCTGCCGGCGGTGCTGCTGATGATGACCGGCTTCACCCGCATCGTCATCGTGCTGAGCCTGCTGCGCCAGGCGCTGGGCACGCAGGCCGCGCCGCCCAACCAGGTGATCATCGGCCTGTCGCTGTTCCTGACCTTCTTCGTGATGGGGCCGACGCTGGACCGGGTCTACAGCCAGGCCTGGCAGCCCTTCCAGGCCAACCAGATCGCCTTCGACGAGGCGATGCGGCGCGGCGAGGTGCCGATGCGCGAGTTCATGCTCAAGCAGACGCGGCAGAGCGACGTCGCCCTCTTCGCCAAGCTGGCCAAGGTGGAGGCCGACGTGCCGACCGCCGAGGTGCCGTTGAAGGTGCTGGTGCCGGCCTTCGTCACCAGCGAGCTGAAAAGCGCCTTCCAGATCGGCTTCCTCATCTTCATCCCCTTCCTCATCATCGACATGATCGTCGCCAGCGTGCTGATGAGCCTGGGCATGATGATGCTGAGCCCGGTGCTGGTCGCCCTGCCCTTCAAGATGATGCTGTTCGTGCTGGCCGACGGGTGGAACCTGCTCCTCGGATCGCTGGCCTCTTCGTTCGCCACCTGACATGGATTCCACTCAAGTCTTCACGGTGGGCCAACAGGGCCTGTACCTGCTGCTCACCGTCTCCGCGCCCATCCTGCTGGTGGTGCTGGCCGTCGGTCTGGTGGTCAGCGTCTTCCAGGCGGCCACGCAGATCCACGAGGCCACGCTGTCCTTCGTGCCCAAGGTGGTCGGCGCCGTCGCGGTGCTGGCCATCGCCGGGCCGTGGATGATGAACACGCTGGTCGAGTACATCCAGCGCACGCTGCAGTCGATCCCCGGCGCCGTCGGCTGACGCTGCGGCTTCGGCATCCCCGGGAACGCCGGTGCTGACCTTCACCGAAGCCCAGCTGGTGGCGTGGCTCACGCCGCTGCTCTGGCCCTTCCTGCGCGTGCTGGCGCTGTTCACCACGCTGCCGGTGCTCGGCGGCCGTCAGGTGCCGCTGCGGGTGCGCATCGCGCTGGCCTTCCTGATCGCCTTCGCCGCCCAGGCCAGCCTGCCGCCCATGCCGGCGGTGGCGCTGGACGGCAGCGCCGCCGTGCTGCTGGTGGTGCAGCAGCTGCTGGTGGGCATGGCGCTGGGCTTTGCGGTGCGGGTGCTGTTCGCGGCGCTGGAGCTGGCCGGCGAGCTGATCGGCCTGCAGATGGGCCTGAACTTCGCCGGCTTCTTCGACCCCATCACCGCCACCCAGGCCACCGCCACCAGCCGCTTCTTCGGCACCACCGTCGCCTGGCTGTTCATCGTCATCAACGGCCACCTGACGGTGATCCATGCGGTGGTGCAGAGCTTCAACGCCTTTCCGGTCGGGCCGGAGCCGTTCGCCTTCCTCAAGGCGCTGCAGCCGCAGGTGTGGGGCACCGAGCTGTTCCGCCTCGGCCTGTGGATCGCGCTGCCGCTGATCGCCATGCTGCTCTTCGTCAACCTGGTGCTGGGCCTGGTGTCGCGGGTGGCCTCGCAGCTCAACATCTTCGCCATCGGCTTCCCCGTCACCGTCGGCGTGGGCCTCGTCGGCATGCTGCTGACGCTGCCGATGATGCAGGCGCCCTTCACGATGGCGCTGGAGCGCGTGCTGGCACAGTTCCAGTAGGTCCCGCGGCGGCGGTCAGCCGAGCTTGAAGCTGCCGATCACCTCGTGCAGCTCCGCGGCGAGCGCCTTGAGGCCTTCGGCCGACGCCGCGCTCTGCTCCACCAGCGCCGCGTTCTGCTGCGTGGTGCGGTCGAGCTGGCTCACCGCCTCGTTGACCTGGCCGATGCCGCTGGCCTGCTCGCGCGTGGCGGCGCCGATCTCGTGGATCAGCTCGGCCACCTTGCGCACCTGCGCGACGATGTCCTCCATCGTGCTGCCGGCGTCGGCGACCGTGCGCGTGCCGGTCTCGACCTTCTCGACCGACGCGCCGATCAGCGCCTTGATCTGGCGCGCCGCCTCGGCCGAGCGCTGGGCCAGGCTGCGCACCTCCGACGCGACCACCGCGAAGCCGCGGCCCTGCTCGCCGGCCCGGGCGGCCTCCACCGCCGCGTTCAGCGCCAGGATGTTGGTCTGGAAGGCGATGCCGTCGATGACGCCGGTGATGTCCGCGATCTGGCGGGCGCTGCCGGCGATCTCCTGCATCGTCGACACCACCTGCGCGACCCGCTGGCCACCGCGCTCGGCGGCGGCGCTGGCCTCGCTGGCGAGCTCGGTTGCCTTCAGCGCCGTCTGCGCGGTGTTGCCGACGTTGGCGTTCATCTGCTCCATTGACGAGGCGGTGGCCTGCAGGCTGGACGCCTGCTCCTCCGTGCGGCGCGAGAGGTCGACGCTGCCGGCCGCGATCTCGTGGCTGCCGGTGTTGATGCGCTCGCCGGTGTCCTGCAACCGCTGCACCAGCGCGACCAGGCCGTCGTTCATGGTCTTCAGCGCGCCGAGCAGCTGGCCGGTCTCGTCCCGTCCGCGGGGCACGATGGTGCAGCGCAGGTCGCCGCCGGCGACCTGCTGGGCCGCCCGCATGGCATCGAGGATGGGGCGGGTGAAGCCGCCGGCCAACCAGGCCGACAGCGCCACCGCCAGGGCGATGGCCACGCCGGCCACCGCCAGCATGGTCATCCAGCCGCGGCGGAAGGCCGTCTCGCTGTCGGCCACGTGGGCGGCGGTCCTCTCGGTGCCGTGGTCCATGTAGGCACGGGTGGCCCTGACCAGCGCGGCCAGCAGCGGCCGGCATTCGGTGTTCATGTTCTGCACCGCCTCGTCCAGCTCGCCGGCGTCGACCAGCGCGACGACCTTGCGCGACCAGGGCGCGTAGCGGGCCTCCACCGCCTCCACCTCGGCGAACAGGCGCTGCTCCTGTGCCGACACCTGCACGCCGCCGGCCAGGGCCTGCTTCAGGCCGGCCAGCGTGCGGTTGAGTTCGGCCTGTGCGGCCAACACCGCCGCCTTCTCGGCCTGCTGGTCCTTGGCCTCGGACAGCAGCACCAGGTTGCGCTCGCTCACGGCACGCGCATGGGCCGCGTCGAGCACCGCTCGTGCCATGTCCAGCCGGCTGGTGATGTGGTCGACGTAGATGGCGAAGTGCCGCTGCGATCGGGTCATGGAGACCAGCGACAGCGCGGCCACCACCAGCACCAGCAGGGCCAGGCTGCCGAAGGCCAGGCGCAGCTTGGCCTTGACACCGAGGGAGACGAATGAACGCATGGGGTTGGACTGGGTTGTCGACGTGAAGGGGCGCACCGCGGGGCGATGCGGGCGGGAATCCCCGCTTGTCGGGCGCACCGGCGCTGTTCTGGAGAGGGGTCCCATTCATCGGGTGCACGCACCGTGGACGGGATGTGACCGGTGCACGACCTCGTCATGGATCCCCTACGCGCAAACCCTAGGGGCGCCTGTGCGGGCGGCCGGCGCCGCCGAAGACCCCCACAAGCCACGGGGCGGAAGGCGACAAGAGCCGCCCACTGGTGCCGTCACGGCATCGACCGGCAGGGAGGACACGGCCATGAAGCTGCTGCAGTTGTGCACCGGCCAGTTGCGACTGGGCGAGCCGCTGCCCTGGAACGTGCGCACCGCCGGCGGCGAGTTGCTGCTGTCCAAGGGCTACCTCATCAGCGAGGCGCGGCAGCTCGAGGCGCTGCTCGACCGCGGCATGTACGTCGACCAGGAGGAGTTCCAGCGCCACCGCGGCAAGGCGGACGAGGAGGACGCGACGGGCGGTGACCCGTTCTCGGTGTGGGGCGACCTGGCGCGCAAGGCCAACCTGCTGCTGCGCAACCCGGCGCTGCACGGGCCGTTCGACGGCGAGGTCCGGCAGCTGGCGCAGCGCATCCAGGCCTCGGCCGAGGGTCACCCGGACGTCGGCAGCTTCGAGCTGGCGCACCTGACCGCGGTGGACTATCCGGTGCGGCATTCGCTGCACACCGCCTACCTCGCCACGCTGGTCGGCCTGCGCCTGGGCCTGGGCGCGGACGAGCGCCGCACGGCGGTGTGCGCGGCCCTGACGATGAACCTGGCCATGCTGCCGCTGCAGGCCGCCCTGTGCGCCCGGCGTGAACCGCCGACGCCGGCCCAGCGCGAGCAGATCCGCAGCCACCCGCAGCGCGGCGCCGAACTGCTGGCCCTGCACGGGGTGACCGACGACGGCTGGCTGACCGCGGTGCGGCAGCACCACGAACGCGACGACGGCACCGGCTACCCCGAAGGCCGGCGGGCGCTGCACCCGCTGGCCCGGCTGATCGGCCACTGCGACGTCTACCTGGCCAAACTCGGCAGCCGCGCCAGCCGGCCGGCGCTGTCCGCCCCCAGGCCGCCCGCGACTTCTTCGCGCAGTTCGACGGCCAGCACGATCCGGTGACGGCCGCGATCGTGAAGGAAACCGGCCTGTACCCGCCGGGCACCTACGTCAAGCTGGCCAGCGGCGAGCTGGCGGTGGTGGTGCGCCGCGGCCCGTGCGCCACCACCCCGCAGGTGTGCAGCCTGACCGACGCCACCGGCTTGGCGTTCACCCAGCCCCTGGCGCGCGACACCGGCCGGCTGCAGCACAAGGTGCTGGCGGCGGTGCCGGCCGACAGCGTGCGGGTGCGCTTCGAGCGCGAACGGCTGTTCGCGCTGGTGCGGTGAGCCGCGACGTCAGAACGCGAACAGCGTCACCCCCAGCCCCAGGCTGGTCTTGCGGAAGTTGTAGTCCAGCAGCGACTCGCCGTAGCCGTGGAACAGGCGCAGGTACCAGCGCAGGCCCTGCGGCTGGTCTTCGCTGACCGGGTAGGTCCAGTCGAACTGCACCGAGCCGCGGTCCCAGTCGTGGAAGTTGCTGCGCCAGGCCAGGCTGGCGGTGGCGCGGCCGGGCAGCCAGGCGGCGCGCAGCTCGCCGCGGCCGACGTGGTCGGTGAGGTCGGGGTTGTTGTCGTCCTGGCGCTCGCGCAGCCGGCGCCACGCTTGAGCCTGCAGGCTGAGGCTGTCGCGCTCGATGCCGGTGCCCAGACCCACCCGGTTCCAGCTGCGCGACAGCGGGTCGGTCTGGCCGTTGGACTGGTGCGTCAGGTCGGCCGTCAGCAGGCGCCAGCGCCAGCCGCCGGGCAGCGGCTGCAGCGCGTCGGGCACCGGCAGGACGTAGATGAGGCTGGGTTCGTAGTCGCTGTTGCGGAACGGCCGCGAGATGCCGCCCGACCAGATCTGCCACTGGGCGCGGTGGGTGTAGGTGAACCACAGGTCGCCGCGCGGCAGCACCAGGCCCTCGGCCACCTTCAGCCGCAGCGACAGCTGCACCATCGCCTCCAGGTTGCGGTACTCGGGCACGCCCGGCGGCGTCGGCTGCGTCGGCGACTGCGGGCTCAGGTTGACCCGGTTGCTCACGTTCAGCGGCAGCAGGTAGTTGGGCTGGTAGGTGAGGACGCGGAAGGTGCCGCGCTTGTCGGCCTCGTCCAGTTCCCAGAACTGCGACAGCGGGCTCGGCGCCGGCTTGAGCCCGCCGCCGGCCGGCTCGGCGGCGGCCAGCGCGCGGGCGGTGCCCGGCGCTGGCAGGGGCGCGACGGCCGCCGGCGTGGGCAGCGGCGTCGTCGGCACCGGCAGCAATTCGCGGCCGAAGCGGCGGTCGTAGCAGGCCAGGCGGGCGGCGTCGTCGGCGATGACCCGGCAGGCCGCCGCTTCGGCGGCGGACTCCGGTGCGCCGGGCGCGGCAGGCTGCGCGCGGACCCCGGACGAGAGGGCCAGGCCGGTGGCCAGCAACAGCGAAGCGGGTCTCAACTGCCGACCAGCCCGTGGCGGATGGCGTAGACGGTGAGCTCCGAGTTGTTCGCCAGGCTCAGCTTCTCCAGCACCCGGGCGCGGTAGACCGACACCGTCTTCGGGCTGAGCATCAGCTCCTCGGCGATGTCCGACAGCCGCTTGCCCGATGCGATCATCACCAGCGTCTGCAGCTCGCGGTCGGACAGCTTCTCGTGCGCGTTCTCCGGCAGCGGCGTGGTCAGGCTCTCGACCAGCATCTGCGCGATCTCCGGGGTGACGTACTTGCGGCCCTGCGACACCGTGCGCACCGCGCTGACGATGAGCTGCGGGTCGCCGCCCTTGTTGACGTAGCCGTAGGCGCCGGCGCGCAGGGCGCGGATGGCGTACTGGTCCTCGGGGTACATGCTGACGATCAGCACCTTCACGGTGGAGCCCTCGTCCTTCAGGGCGTGCAGCACGTCCAGCCCGCTGCGCCCGGGCAGGTTGATGTCCAGCACCAGCACGTCGCAGCTGCAGCCGCGCAGCAGCGAGCGCAGCTCGCCGTAGTCCCCGGCCTCGCCCACCACGGTCATGTCCGGCGCGTCGGACAGCGTGTCGCGGATGCCGCGGCGGATCAGCGCATGGTCGTCGCAGAGGATGACGTTGATCATCGTGTGGGGCCCCAGGCCGACGGGTCGTGCTCGTCGGCGAACAGGTCGATGGTGGGCGGCGACTGGTCGGTGGCCGCCTTGATCGGCACCACCAGGATCAGCGTGGTGCCGCGGCCGGGGCGGCTGGTCAGCTCGACCCAGCCGCCGACGGTGCCGGCGCGTTCGTGCAGGCCGCGGATGCCGAAGCTGCGCGCCTTGGCCAGGTCGCCGGGCGACAGGCCACGGCCGTCGTCGGTGACCTCCAGCGTCAGCGTGTCGCCGGCCAGCGTCAGGTCGAGCGTCACCCGCCGCGCCTGCGCGTGCTTGGTGACGTTGTTCAGCGCCTCCTGCGCCGTGCGGTAGGCCACCAGCGGCACGCCGGCCGGCAGCGTCATGCCCTCGTGGCTGGTCGACAGCGCGCAGGCGATGCCGGTGCGGCGTTCGAAGCGGCTGGTCATCCACTGCAGCGCGGCGACCAGGCCCTGCTCCAGGATGGCCGGCCGCAGGTTGTGCATGATGCGCTGGCTGCTCTCGATGGCGTGGGTCACCGTCTCCACCGCGGCCTGCGCCCGCTCGCGCACCTGGGGCTCGGTGCTGTGGCGGCACATCCAGGCCAGGTCGAACTTCAACGCCGTCAGCGCGCCGCCGACGTCGTCGTGGATCTCGCGGGCGATGGCCGCGCGCTCCATCTCGACGCTGGTCTGCAGGTGCTGGGCCAATTCCGACAGGCGTTGGCGCGAGGCGGCCAGCTCGCGGTCGGCGTGGCGACGGGCGCGCCGCTGCTCGTTGGCCTCGATGGCGTGCTCCACCGCCGGCAGCAGCCGCGCCAGGTTGTTCTTCAGCAGGTAGTCGGAGGCGCCGTTGCGCATGGCGGCCACCGCGGTGTCCTCGCCGATCTCGCCGGAGACCAGGATGAAGGGCAGCAGGCGGCCGCTTTCCTTCAGCACCTCCAGCGCGATCAGGCCGGAAAACCCGGGCAGGTTGAAGTCCGACAGCACCACGTCCCAGTCGTCCTGCAGCGCGGCACGGAAGTCGCGCTCGGTGTCCACCCGGCGGGTCGTCACCTCGCGGCCGCCACGGCGCAGGTGGGCCAGCGCCAGTTCATGGTCGGGTTCGGAATCCTCGAGGTGCAGCACCCGCAGACGGCTGCGCAGGGCGGATGACGCGTCGGCCATGGCGGCGAGTATGCCGTGCAGGCCGGAAGGTCCCTGGCGGCGGCACGGCCGACCGGCGCGCCCGCCCGCCGGGACGGGCCCGTGCGGCGTGAATACGGCGGCATTCGCCGGCCTTCATTGGGCTCAACCGCGGGCGGCGGGTGCCGAAAACTGTCCGAACGGATGGCGTGCAGGGCCAGGGAGGCCTTGCGGGCCCGGGCACCGCCCGGACCGACCCGCGGCAGGCTTCCGACGATGACAGGAGCGACGATGGTGATGAACGATGCACAGGCGACGACCCCGCCCGGCGGCATGCCGCTGGCGGTGGCCGCCGACCTGCAGGACCACCTGATGACCGCCGCCCACGACCTGGAGCGGCTGCAGACCCTGCTCACCGACGCCTGCGACGCGCTGATGGCGAGCTTCTACGGTGCCTCCGAGCACCTGAAGGGCCTCGGCCAGGCGCCGGCCGGCGCCCACGAGGCGATGGAAGTGGCCCTGCGGCACCTGGGCGGCGCGGTCACCGCGCTGCAGTTCCAGGACATGGCCTCGCAGCTCATCACCCACACCAACAAGCGGCTGCGCAACTGCTGCGACCGCCTCGCCCGCGACGCCATGGGCGACGACGAGGACGGCGAGGCGGTGGTCGAGGAGGAGCCGTTGCGGCCCAACCCCGTCACCCAGGACGAGATGGACGCGGGTTCGGTGGAGCTGTTCTAGCCCCTGGACCCCGCACCGCTCAAGTCCTCGCCTTCGCAGACGAAAACCCGTCCAGCACACACCCAGAGATCCCTGGAGAACACGATGCACTCGATCCTCGCCGTCGACGACTCCGCCTCGATGCGGCAGATGGTCTCGTTCACCCTCAAGAACGCCGGCTTCAACGTCGTCGAGGCCGTGGACGGCCAGGACGCCTACGAAAAGGCGGCCAAGAACGACTTCAACCTGGTCCTGACCGACCAGAACATGCCCCGCATGGACGGCATCAGCCTGACCAAGAAGCTGCGCGAGAACCCGAAGTTCAAGTCCACGCCCATCCTGATCCTGACCACCGAGTCCAGCGACCAGATGAAGCAGGCCGGACGCGCCGCCGGCGCCACCGGCTGGCTGGTCAAGCCCTTCGACCCGGCCAAGCTGATCGAGGTGATCGGCAAGGTGATCCGCTGAAGGCGACGGGGATCCAGGACTAGGAGCGAGGACACATGGCCGAGACCACATCCGAAGCCGGCGGCAATGCCGGCTTCGACCTGAGCCAGTTCTACCAGGTCTTCTTCGAGGAGGCCGGTGAGAACCTGGACAACATGGAGCGTCAGCTGCTCGAGCTGGACATCACGTCCGCCGACGACGAGGAGCTGAACGCGATCTTCCGTTGTGCGCACTCCATCAAGGGCGGCGCCGCCACCTTCGGCTTCGCCGACGTGGCCGAGCTGACGCACCAGATGGAGACGCTGCTGGACAAGCTGCGCCGCCACGAACTGGACCCGACCACCGAGATGGTCGACGTGCTGCTGCAGTCGGGCGACGCGCTGAAGGCGCTGCTCGCCCGCCACCAGGGCCACACCACCGAGGTGTTCGACTCGGCCGCGCTGGTCAGCAGCATCCGCGCGCTGGCCAACGGCCAGCCCCGCCCGGCCGTGGCCGCGCCCGCCCCGGTGGCGGCACCGGCACCGGCACCCGCGGCCGTCGCCGCACCGGCCGCGGCCGTGCCGCTGACGACCGGCGTGCGCGAGCTGGAGATCACCGTCGGCCCGCTGGACAAGCCGGAACTGGCCGACAACCTGGTCGAGCTGTTCAAGGAAATCACCGACCTGGGCACCATCGAGCCGCTGGACGGCGGCCGCGACGCCGACGGCCTGCGCCGCTTCAAGATCGTCACCGCGTCGGCCGACGCCGACCTGCTCGACCTGTTCACGTTCCACGTCGAGCGCGACAAGGTGCGGCTGTCGCCCTTCCACACCGGCTACGGCTTCCACGACGGTGCGCCGGGCGCGCCGGAACCCGAGGTCAAGCCGGAACCCGGCTACGGCTTCTTCGACGACGCGCCGGGCGCGCCGGTGGAGGCCACCACGGCCGCCGCCGCCCACGCCGCGCCGACCCCGGCCGCCGGCGCAGCGGCCGCGGCACCGGCACCCGTCGCGGCGGCCGCCGGCGCGCGCCCGGCCAAGGCCGAGGCCAAGTCCGCCGCCCCCGAGGCCAGCACGCTGCGCGTGTCGGTGGAGAAGGTGGACCAGCTGATCAACCTGGTCGGCGAGCTCGTCATCACCCAGGCCATGCTGGCGCAGAACAGCAAGGGCGTGGACGCCGCGCTGTACCAGCAGCTGAGCGCCGGCCTGGGCGACCTGGAGCGCAACACCCGCGACCTGCAGGAAGCGGTGATGTCGATCCGCATGATTCCGATGTCGGTGGTGTTCAGCCGCTTCCCCCGCATGCTGCGCGACCTCGCCAGCAAGCTGGGCAAGAAGGTCGAGATGGTCACCGTCGGCGAAGCCACCGAGCTGGACAAGGGCCTGGTCGAGAAGATCACCGACCCGCTGACCCACCTGGTGCGCAACAGCTGCGACCACGGCATCGAGTCGCCGGCCGACCGGCTGGCCAAGGGCAAGCCCGAGCAGGGCACGATCACGCTGGTCGCCTCGCACCAGGGCGGCAGCATCGTCATCGAGGTGCGCGACGACGGCCGTGGCCTGAACCGCGACAAGCTGATCAAGAAGGCCCGCGAGAAGGGCATCGACGCGCCGGACAGCATGACCGACGCCGAGGTGTGGAACCTGATCTTCGCGCCCGGCTTCTCCACCGCCGACCAGGTGACCGACGTGTCGGGCCGCGGCGTCGGCATGGACGTGGTGAAGAAGAACATCACCTCGCTCGGCGGCACGGTGGAGATCGACTCCGCCGAGGGCTACGGCATGAGCGTCAAGGTGCGACTGCCGCTGACGCTGGCCATCATGGACGGCATGAGCGTGGGCGTCGGCGAGGAGTGCTACATCCTGCCGCTGGCCTCGGTGGTCGAGTCCTTCCAGGTCCAGCCGGGCATGGTCAAGACCATCGGCAACTCCGGCCGGGTGGTCCAGGTGCGCGACGAGTACATGCCGGTGATCGACCTGGAGCGTGTCTTCAACGTGCCGCGCTTCGACTTCGAGCACGTCAGCAACATCATGGTCGTGGTCGAGGCCGAGGGCGGACGTGTCGCCCTGCTGGTCGACGAACTGCTCGGCCAGCAGCAGGTCGTGGTGAAGAACCTGGAGGCGAACTACCGCAAGGTGGACGACGTCTCCGGCGCCACCATCATGGGCGACGGCCGGGTGGCCCTCATCCTCGACATCGGTTCCCTGGTGCGCCGTTCGCGCCATTGACACATCCATTGAGACACGGGGAGACAACATGACGCTCATCAACCTCTTTCGACGCTTCACCATCCAGCTGCGCATGCTGGGCGCCATCGGCATGGTGGTCGTGTTCCTCGGTGCCCTCGGCGCGGCCGGCCTGATCGGCATGCAGCGCATCCAGGGCGCCGGCTCGGTCTTCATCGAGGGGCCGTTCAAGGAATCGGTGTCCCTGGCCAACATCTACCGCCACATGGGCGACGCCCGCCGTGCGGAGAAGTCCATCGTCATCGCCTTCGAGAACGAGAAGGAAGTGACGCGCTGGAAGAAGTCGTGGGCCGACTCGATGGACCAGGTGGCCGTCGAGCTCAAGACGCTGAAGGAGGGCGTGCGCAGCGCCGAGACCGGCGAGGTGCTGGACAAGCTGGTGACCCAGCTCACCGTCTACCGCACGACCTTCGAGAAGACCTTCGCCAACTTCGAGAACTACGACACCCCGACGGCGATCAACCGCGTGACCATGCCGGCGCAGCAGCGCGCCCAGGAGTCGCAGGAGACGATCGCCGCGCTGCAGGAGCGGCTGAAGGCCGACGCCGACGCCGCGCAGGGGCAGATCCAGGCCCTGGCCAAGCAGACCCTGCTGGTCTTCGCCGCCGTGCTGGGCGTCGCCCTGCTGCTGGTGGTCTCGCTGACGCTGGTCAACAGCCTGTCCATCGTGCGGCCGGTGCGTGAGGCGCAGCGGGTGGCCGAGCGCATCGCCACCGGCGACCTGAGCGGCGACATCGAGGTGCACGGCCAGGACGAGACCGCCCGCCTGCTGAAGGCGCTGGCCGGCATGCAGCTGGCCCTGGGCAGCACGGTCAGCCAGGTGCGGCAGAGCGCCGACAGCATCTCGGTGGCCAGCAGCGAGGTGGCCTCCGGCGCGCAGGACCTGAGCCAGCGCACCGAGGAGACGGCCTCCAACCTGCAGCAGACCGCCAGCTCGATCCAGCAGCTCACCGGCACCGTGCAGCAGACGGCCGACTCGGCCCGCACCGCCAACCAGCTCGCCAGCTCCGCCTCGGCGGTGGCCTCGCGCGGCGGCCAGGTGGTCTCGCAGGTGGTCTCGACCATGGACGAGATCCACACCAGCTCGAAGAAGATCGCCGACATCATCGGCGTCATCGACGGCATCGCCTTCCAGACCAACATCCTGGCGCTGAACGCCGCCGTCGAAGCGGCCCGCGCCGGCGAGCAGGGCCGCGGCTTCGCGGTGGTGGCCGGCGAGGTGCGCAGCCTGGCGCAGCGCAGCGCCGAAGCCGCCCGCGAGATCAAGGCGCTCATCGGCAGCTCGGTCGACCGGGTGGAGACGGGTGCCCGCCTGGTGCAGGACGCCGGCTCCACGATGACCGAGATCGTTCAGGCCGTGCAGCGGGTGTCGGACATCATCGCCGAGATCAGCGCGGCCACCGGCGAGCAGTCGGGCGGCATCGCGCAGGTCAACGGCGCGGTGGGCGTGCTCGACCAGGTGACGCAGCAGAACGCCGCGCTGGTGGAGGAATCGGCCGCCGCGGCGGAGAGCCTGAAGGACAACGCCCGCCGCCTGACCGAACTGATGTCCAGCTTCCGCCTGGCCGACGGCGCCGCATCGCGGCCCGCCACGCCGGCCCCGGCCGTCGCGCCGACCGCCCATGCCACGCTGGCCCGTGCCACGCTGGAGCGGGCGGCGAAGGAGTCCCAGGCCGCCCCGGCGCGCCCGGTTGCCACGCCGACGCCGGCCACCCCGGCCACGCCCGCCCCTGCCGCCCGTGCGGTGGCGCCCAAGCCCGCCGTGCCCACGGTGAGCGACGTCGTCGCCAAGGCGCCCGCGGCGACCGCCAAGGCGCCGGCCGACGACGACTGGGAAACCTTCTGATCCACCGTCTTGCGACCGAGACGACACACCGCCGAACCAACCGAAGAGAGCCGACCATGGACATGATCACCGACGCACCGGTCACCCGCCCCGAAACGCTGCGCGCGAGCAGCCCCGCCGCAACGCACGGCGCCACCGGCGCGGCCGGTGCCCAGGCCGGTGAGTACCTCACCTTCCGCCTGGGCGAGGAGGAGTACGGCATCGACATCCTGCGTGTGCAGGAGATCCGCTCCTACGAGCAGCCGACCCGCATCGCCAACGCGCCCGAGTTCATCAAGGGCGTGGTCAACCTGCGCGGCGTGATCGTCCCCATCGTCGACCTGCGCATCAAGCTGGGCTGCCCCACCGCCGAGTACAACGCCTTCACCGTGGTGATCGTGCTCAACGTCAAGGGCCGCGTCATCGGCACGGTGGTCGATTCGGTGTCCGACGTGCTGGAGCTGGCGCGCGACCACATCAAGCCGGCGCCCGAACTGAGCTCGAGCTCGGTGGACACCTCCTTCATCACCGGCATCGGCAGCATCAAGACCGACAACGCCGAGCGCATGCTCATCCTGATGGACATCGAGTCCCTCATGAGCAGCGCCGAGATGGGACTGATCGACGGCTGAGCCGGCCCGATCGCGGGCCCGCGGGCGCCAAGGGCGCCCGTATCATCGCCCGCTCCGCCTGCTGCGGCCCGCCTCGTGCGGGCCGATCGCCTTGCCCGGCCCGTCCCTGCGCGACCGTCATCGCCACGCCCTGCGTCCACTGCCCGGACGCGCCATCGCCATCGCACTGGCGGGCGTCGTGCTGGCCATGGGCTGCCGTGCGCTGCTGAACCCCTGGCTGGGCGACGCCGTTCCCTTCGTGCTGGCCTTCGTGGCGCTGGTCGTGGTGCAGGCGCTGGCCGGCGGGCGCGCGGCCGTCGTGCTGGTGCTCGGCTGCGTGCTGTGGTCGCAGGCGCTGCCGGTGCCGCGGGCCACGGCGCTGCATGCGCTGGTCTTCGGCGCCGGCGCCCTGCTCTTCGTCGCCTTCCTGGCCCGAGTGCTCGCACTGCGCGAGCGGCTGCCCGAAGAGGCCGCGATGCCCGACACCGACGGCGCCCGTTCCCTGCAGTCGCTGCGGTGGCTGATGGGCGCGATGCTGGTGCTGCCCGCGGCCTTCTTCGGCAGCGTCGCCTGGTACGCGCACCACAAGGCGCTGGACGATGCCCTCGGCCGGCTGGTGGCGACGGCCAGCACCGCGCAGGAACACGCCGCCCGGGTGGTGGAAACCAACCGGCTGATCGCCCAGCAGGTGACCATCAGCCTCGGCGAGCTGGACGACGACGCCGTGCGTGCCGACGAGGCGGCCTGGCACCAGCGGCTGCGTCGCCTGTCGGAGGGTCTGCGCCAGGTGCAGTCGGTGTGGGTGTGGAACGCCGAGGGGCGAGCCCTGCTGGGCAGCCTGTTCCTGCCGGCGCCGGCGGACCTGCGGGTCGAGGACCGGGACTACTTCACCGCCTGCCGCGACGGGTCGCCGGACTGGTTCTATTCCGAACCGCTCACCAGCCGGCGCACCGGCGACCACGTCTTCAACATCACCCGCTGCCGGCGCTCGGCGGACGGCCGGTTCCTCGGCGCCGTCAGCGTGTCGCTGCGGCCGGACCACTTCCTCGAGTTCTACCGGCCGCTGCTGCAGGCCGAGCCCGGGCTGCGCCTGCGGCTGCTGCGTGACGACGGCCGCGTGCTGGTCGACAGCGCCGACGCAGGCACGCGGCCGGAGTCCGCCGGCCTGCCGGCGGCCTTGACCGAACTGGCCGCCGGCCCGCGGCTCGTCACCCGCTGGCGCGAGCCCGACGCCGGCGTGGTGGCGACGGTGCTGCAGCGGGTGCCCGACACGCCCCTGGTGCTGGCGGCCAGCCTGCCGCGGGCGGCCGCGCTGGCGCCGTGGCAGCGGCAGTTGGCGGTGCTGGCGCTGGCCATCGTGCCCGGCGCCCTGGCCACCGCCTACGTCGCCCTCGTCGCCATGCGGCGCACCCGGCGCGAGCTGGCCGCGGTGGCCCGGCTGCGCCAGGAGTCGGAACAGCGCGGCCGGGCCGAGCAGGCGCTGCGCCAGGCGCAGAAGCTGGAGGCGCTGGGCCAGCTCACCGGCGGTGTGGCGCACGACTTCAACAACCTGCTGATGGTGATCCACACCAACGCCTACCTGCTTGGCCGCCGCGACCCGACGCTGGCCGACAGCCGCGCCCTGCAGGCGCTGCAGCGTGCGGTGGTGTCCGGCACGCAGCTGACCCGGCAGCTGCTGGCCTTCGCCAAGCGCCAGCCGCTGCAGCCGCAGGTGCTGCGCCTGCAGGACAGCCTGCCGGCGCTGGCCGATCTGCTGAAGACCTCGGTCGGCGGCCGGGTGCAGCTGGACATCGCCGTCGACCCGGCCACGCCCCCGGTGCACGTCGACGCCGCCGAGCTCGAGCTGGCGCTGCTCAACCTGGCCATCAACGCGCGCGACGCCATGCCCTCGGGCGGCCGGCTGTCGGTCTCCGCCGCGCCGCGCGTCGGCGCCGACGGCCGGCCCCACGCCGCGGTGGAGGTGCGCGACAGCGGCAGCGGCATCCCGGCCGAGCTGCGCGACAAGGTCTTCGAGCCCTTCTTCAGCACCAAGCCGGCCGGCCACGGCACCGGCCTGGGCCTGAGCCAGGTCTGGGGCTTCTGCGAGCAGGCGGGCGGGCGGGTGCTGCTCGATTCGGAGCCCGGCCGCGGCACCACGGTCTGCCTGCTGCTGCCGGCCGCCGCGGCGGCCGATCCGGCACCGCCGAACACGCCGGCCGGTGCCCGGCCGGCCCTGCCCCACCGGGTGCTGATGGCCGAGGACAACGAGGACGTGGCCCAGGCGACCGTGCAGCTGCTGCAGTCGCTGGGCTGCGAGGTGCGCCGGGTGGCCAGCGCCGACGAAGGTTTGGCGCTGCTGGAACAGGCGCCCGAGGCCCGGCCCGACCTGCTGCTGAGCGACGTGGTGATGCCGGGCCGGCTCAACGGCGTCGGCCTGGCGCGCGAGGTGCGGACCCGCCACCCCGGCCTGCCGGTGCTGCTGATGACCGGCTACACCCAGGAGCTGCAGGCCGCGGTGCGCGAAGGGTTCGCGGTGCTGCCGAAGCCCTTCGACGCCGAGACGCTGACACGGGCCCTGGGCGAGGCGCTGGCGCGCCAAAGCTGAGCCCACCACAAGGCACTTTGGGGCGGCTGGCGACCCCCTCGGGGGGCGTCGGCACCCCGGCGCCCCGGGGCCGTCACTCACTCGGCTTCGCGCAGGGTCTGCACCACCGGCCGCGCCAGCACGCCGCGCAGGCCCCACCAGCCGGCGGCCAGCGCCAGCAGCGCGCCCGCCGCCGCCCCGGCCAGCGGCACCCAGGGCGACGGCGCCCAGGGGAAGTCGAACGCGCGGCGGGCCAGCGCCCAGCCGACGACGCTGGCCGCCACCGCGGCCAGCGTGCCCGCCAGCAGGCCGGTGCCCAGCAGCTCGGCGCCCTGCACCCGGCGCAGCAGCGCGGCGCTGGCGCCGAGCGCGCGCATCACCGCGTACTCGCGCGAGCGCGCCTCGCGCGTCGCGCCCAGCGCGGCGAACAGCACCACCAGCCCGGCGGCCAGCGTGAAGACAAACAGGAACTCCACCGCCCGCACCACCTGGTCGAGCACCGACTGCACCTGCGCGATGGACGCCGAGACGTCGACCACCGTCAGGTTGGGGAAGTCGCGCCCGAGCCGCCGGTCCAGCGCCGCCGCATCGGCCGGCGAGCGGTAGGCGGAGATGTAGGTCAGCGGCAGCTCCGCCATCTGCGAGCGCGGGAAGAGCACGAAGAAGTTGACCCGCATCGAACCCCACTCCACCCGCCGCAGGCTGGTGATGCGCCCCTCCACCGGCTGCCCGGCGATGTCGAAGCGCAGGCGGTCGCCAAGCGACAGCCCCAGCGTCTTGGCCAGGCCCTCCTCCACGCTCAGCGCGTCGGGCTCGTCCGGCACCCAGCGGCCGGCGGCCAGCTGGTTGTGCGACGGCGGCCGGGCGGCGTGGCTGAGGTTGAACTCGCGGTCGACGAGGCGGCGCGCGCGGTCCTCGGCATAACCGTCGGCGCTGACGGCGCGGCCGTTCACCGCCACCAGCCGGCCGCGGATCATCGGGTACCAGTCGTCGCCCTTCACGCCGGCGTCGGCCAGCGCCGCGCGGTAGGCGGCCGCCTGGTCGGGCTGGATGTTGATGACGAAGCGGTCGGGTGCGTCGGGCGGCGTGGTCTGGCGCCAGCTGCGGACGAGGTCGGTGCGCAGCAGCACCAGCAGCACCAGCGCCAGCAGGCCCACCGCCAGCGCCGAGACCTGCAGCACCGCGAAGGCCGGCCGCGCCGCCACCTGGCGGGTGGCCAGCACCAGCCAGCGCGGCGCGCCGCGCTCCGGCACCAGGCGCCGCAGCAGCAGCACCGCGCCCCAGGCCAGCAGCGCGAAGGCCACCAGCGCCCCCGCGAAGCCGCCGACCGCGATCAGGCCCAACCAGAGGTCGGCCGAGCTGGCCAGCAGCAGCGCCGAGAAGCCAGCCAGTCCGGCGGCCAGCACGCCCACCGATGCCGGCCGCGGCGTGCCGACGTCGCGCCGCAGCACCCGCAGCGCCGGCACCCGGGCCAGCTGCAGCACCGGCGCCAGGCCGAAGCCGAACAGCAGTGCCAGCCCGACACCCAGGCCGAACAGCGCCGGCCGCGGCCCCGCCGGCGGCAGCGCCACCGACACCAGCGAGCCGAGCAGCGCGATGAAGACATGGTGCAGCGCCCAGCCGGCGGCCACGCCCAGCGCGCTGCCGACCAGGCCGACGGCGCCGAACTCCAGCGCGTAGGCGCGGGCGATGGTGCGCTGGGGCGCGCCGAGCACGCGCAGCATGGCGCAGCCGTCGAGGTGGCGCAGCGCGAAGTCGCGCGAGGCCACCGCCACCGCCACCGCCGCCAGCAGCGCCGCCAGCAGCGCCACCAGGTCGAGGAACTTGCGGGCGCGGTCCAGCGTCTGGCGCATCTCGGGCCGGCCGCTGTCCAGCGACTCCACCCGCACCCCGCGCAGCGGCCGCTGTTCGATCTCGCGCTCGACCGCGGCGACGAAGGCCGCCACCCGCGCCGGCCCGTCGGCCTGGCCCTCGGCCGCCGCCACCGCCAGCCGCCAGGCGATGCGGCTGGCCGGCTGCACCAGGCCGGTGGCGTCGAGGTCCGCCCGGTGCAGCATCACCCGCGGCGCGAAGCTGAGGAAACCGGCCCCGCGGTCGGGCTCCAGCGCGATGACCTCGGCGATGCGCAGGGCGGCGTCGCCGAGCAGCAGGGTGTCGCCCCGCGCCAGACCCAGGGCGTCGAGCACGCCGGCATCGACCCACACGGTGCCCGGCCGCGGCCCCTGCGCGACGCTGCGTCGCGGCTCGCCACCGCCGGCGTCCAGCGTCAGCCGGCCGCGCAGCGGGTAGCCGTCCTCCACCGCCTTGACCGACACCAACCGGGTGGCGCCGCCGCGGTCGTCCGGCGCGCGCGCCATGCTGGGGAACACCGCGCTGGCCGACTGACGCAGGCCCTGGCGCTGCGCCGCCTCGCGCACCGACGGCGGCGGGGGGCTGGTCGCTGGCCACCAGGGCGTCGCCGCCGAGCAGCTGCGCCGCGTCGCGCACCAGGCCCGACTGCAGCCGGTCGGCGAAGAAACCGACCGCGGTGAGCGCCGCCACCGCCAGCACCACCGCCACCAGCAGCAGCCGCAGCTCGCCGGCCGCCAGGTCGCGCCGGCCCTGGCGCCAGGCCAGCGCGAGGGCGGAGGACGGCAGGCGCGGTGGCGCGGGCGGCACGGCAGCCACGGGCGAAAGGGGCGGAAGGGGCGGATCGGTGGGCATGGCCCGACGGTACACGCCGGCGCACGGCCCGGTGCGCCGGTCGCCTACTTACGCCTGGATACCGTCATGGGCCCGACACTTGCCGACGGCTCCTGCATCGTCCCTCGAGTCGCGTGTGCCGCCCGTCATCCCGTGCGGGCACACTTCCCTCCGTCACCGAACCACAGGTCACCACCGCCTTCAGCCCATGCGCCCTGCCCGCCCGACCCTCCCCTCGACCGTCCGCGCCACGACCTCGGCCGGCCGCCGCCGCTGGCTGGCCGGCGGCACCGCGCTGGCGCTGACCACGCTGGCCGGCTGCGCCACCCGCGGCCTGGACACCGGCGGCTACAGCGGCCCGGCCTACGAAGGCCCGCCGCGCCGGGAGACGGCCCATGCGCTGACCGAGACCGGCGAACTGCTGCACCTGTTCGCCGCCCGGCCGACCTACCCGGACCTGCGGCTGCAGCTCACCGGCGCGGTGGGCGGCGAACCGCTGCTGGCGCTGGCCCGGCATTCGGCGCGCCGACAGCTCGTCGTGCTCGGCCGCAGCGGGCGGGTCTACGCGGTCAACGCCGACACCGGCGCGCTGACGGCGCTGAACCGGCCACTGCCCGCGCCGTTGACCGGCCAGCGCTTCGCCATGGACGTCGACCCCGCCGACGGACAACTGCGGGTGTTCGGCGACGACGGCGCCTGGCGCGGCGCACCGGATGGCGTGCTGCAGCCCGACGCCGGCGCGGTGCGGCTGGACAGCCTCGCGTCCGCCCGCGCCGCCGACGGCCGCGCGGTGCAACGCTACGGCATCGCCACCACCGGTGGCCAGCTGCTGCGGCTGGAGCTGGGGCCGCAGGGCCTGCAGGCCGCGCCGGTGGGCAGCCTGGGCCTGCCGCCGCTGGCCCGCGCCAGCCTGGGCGTGGCCGACGGCGCCGACCAGGGCCTGCTGATGCTGCAGCTGGCCAGCGAGCCGTTGATCAACCGCCTGGCCCTGGTCGACCTGGCCAGCGGCCGGGCCCGCCTGCTCGGCCTGCTGCCGGCACCGCCGCAGGTGCTGTCGCTCGTCGCCGAACGCTAGCGCCCGGGGCGGCCGGGCGACGGGGCGACGACGCCCTGCACCAGCCAGTCCATGCGCGCGATCTGCGCATCGTCCAGCGCGCCGCCGGCCAGCCGCTCGCGGCCCTGCTGGTCGTGCAGCCGGCCGGAGAAGGGCTTCAGCCGGCCGTCGAGGAGGTCGCGTTCCCGCTGTCGCAGGCCGTCGACGACGTCCCTGGGCAGCGACGGCGACAGCGCCTCCACCCTGACCAGCCCGTCCTTCAGGCCGCCCCAGACCGGGGTCGGCGTCCACCTGCCGTCCAGCACCCGCTTCGCCACCCCGGTGTAGTGGGCGCCCCAGTGGTGGGTCACGGCGGCCACCTGCGCGGTGGGTGCGAAGGCCCGCATGTCGCTCTGGTAGGCGATGACCTTGACGCCGAGCGCCTCGGCCGCCTGCGGCACGGCCGGCGATCCGCTGTGGTTGGTCAGCACGTCGGCGCCCTGGCGCACCAGCGTCATCGCCGCCTCGCGCTCTCGCGACGGGTCGAACCAGGTGTTCAGCCAGATCACCTTGACCGTCGCCTGCGGGTTGGCCGCGCGCATGCCCAGGGTGAAGGCGTTGATGCCCTGGATCACCTCCGGCACCGGAAACCCGGCGACATAGCCCGCAGTGCCGCTGGCGCTGGTCCGGCCGGCGAGCCAGCCGGCCAGCCAGCGCGCCTCGTAGTAGCGGGCGTTGTAGGTGTTGAGGTTGGCCGCGGTCTTGTGGCCGCCCGCGTGTTCGATCACCACCTCCGGGTGGTCGGCCGCGACGCGCAGCGCCGGCTCCAGGTAGCCGAAGCTGGTGGCGAAGATGAGCCGGTGCCCGTCGCGCGCCAGTTCGCGCATCACCCGTTCGGCGTCCGGCCCCTCGGCAACGCCTTCGACGCGGGTGGTCTGCACCTGAGCGCCCAGCGCCTGCTGCAACGCCAGGCGACCCTGCTCGTGCTGGTAGCTCCAGCCGGCCTGGCCCACCGGGCTGACGTAGACGAAGCCGACCTTGAGCGGCGGCGGCACGGGAGGTCGGGGGGTGACGGTCTGGGCCGGCAGGGTCAACGGCAGCGCGAACGCGAGCGCGCCGATGAGGTTTTTGAGCATGGTTGTCCTCGACATGGCCACATGAAGAACGCCCCGGCGCGGTGGCACGCGGTCGGGGCGCGGGGGTCGCTCGCCGTCCGGCGAGAGGGGCGCGATTCTAGGGCCTGCTCACCAGCGGATGGCCCGCCTCGCGCCAGGCCTTGAGGCCGCCGTCCAGCGCCACGGCGCGGACGAAGCCCATGTCGCGCAGCGTCGCCGCCGCCAAGGTCGAGATGCGGCCGAACTCGCAGCAGGCGAGGATCCGCCGCGTGGGATCCGGCAGCACCTCGTTGACGCGCAGTTCCAACTGCCCGCGCGGCAGGTGCACCGCCCCGGCGACATGGCCGGCGTCGTAGGCGTCGCGCTCGCGCACGTCCAGCACCACCAGGTCCGAATCGCCCCGGTCGACGCGCGAGCGCAGTTCGGCCAGCGACATGAAGGGCACCCGCGCCGCGGCCTCCGCCAGCAGCTGGCTCACCGTGCGGCCGCCATGCAGGTTGGTGCGCAGCGCCTCGGTGATGTGGGTGGGCAGGCTGAGGTTGAGGCCGTTCATCATCGCGACGAACGCCTCGCGGTCGCGCACCTGCAGTCGCGGGTTGTGCGCGATCTCGTCGGCCAGCGTGGAATGGCTGCGGCCCTTGTAGTCGTGCGCCGGGTAGACCTTCAGCGCCGGGTCGAGCCGCAGCAGGCGCTCGAACAGGCTGTGGTGCAGCGCGGCCGCATCGCCGCTGGGCAGGTCGGTGCGGCCGGTGCCGCCGATGAGCAGCGTGTCGCCGGTGAAGACGCGGTCCTCGACCACCAGGCACATCGAGTCGGCGGTGTGGCCCGGCGTGTGCAGCACCTGCAGGCGCAGGCGGCCCACCGCCAGCATCTCGCCGTCGTCGACCTTCAGGCCCACGCCGGGCGCCGGGCTGGCGCGGTGCATGACCACCGGCACGCCGAGCTGCGCGGCCAGCGCCCGCGTCGCCGAGAAGTGGTCGGCGTGGGTGTGGGTGTCGATCAGCCAGCGGATGCGCAGGCCGTGGTGGCCGGCCAGCGCCAGGTAGCGGTCGACCTGGCTGGCCTCGGGGTCGATGAGCGCGGCCGCGCAGCTGTCTGCACAGCCGACCAGGTAGGACTGGCAGCCGCCGGTGGCGACCTGCTCGAAGATCACGCGCCGCTCACTTCGGCTGCGGCGTGGTGCGCAGGTACGGCTTGATGGTCTTGTAGCCGGGGAAGGTCTTCTCGGCCTCTTCGTTGGACACCGCGGCGGTGATGATCACGTCGTCGCCAGGCTGCCAGTTGGCCGGCGTGGCCACCTTGTGCTTGGCCGTCAGCTGCATCGAGTCCAGCACGCGCAGGATCTCGTCGAAGTTGCGGCCGGTGGTCATCGGGTAGGTGAGCTGCAGCTTGATGCGCTTGTCCGGACCGATGACGAACACCGAGCGCACGGTGGCGTTGTTCGCCGGCGTGCGGCCTTCCGACGTGCCGGGCTCGTCGGCCGGCAGCATGTTGTAGAGCTTGGCCACCTTCAGCTCGGGGTCGCCGATCATCGGGTAGTTCGGGCGGTGGCCCTGCGTCTCCTCGATGTCCACCACCCACCTGGCGTGGCTGTCCACCGGGTCCACCGACAGGCCGATGATCTTGGTGCCGCGCTGGGCGAACTGCTGCTCCAGCCCGGCCATGGTGCCGAGCTCGGTGGTGCACACCGGGGTGAAGTCCTTCGGGTGCGAGAACAGCACCGCCCACTGGTCGCCGATCCAGTCGTGGAAGCGGATCGGCCCCTGCGTGGTGTCGGCGGTGAAGTCGGGCGCGATGTCGTTGATGCGGAGGGACATGGGCGGCTCCTGCGGTGGAGAGGCCGCCGATTATTCGGCGGCCCTCCGCCGCTGAGAAGCCCCACCGACGCTCGCCCGGCGCACATGCTCATGCGCCGGACGATCAAGGGCTCAGTGCGCCTGCCCCAGTTGCTCCAGGATCGCCGGGTTCTCCAGCGTCGAGGTGTCCTGCGTGATGGCCTCGCCCTTGGCGATGGAGCGCAGCAGCCGCCGCATGATCTTGCCGCTGCGGGTCTTGGGCAGGTTGTCGCCGAAGCGGATGTCCTTCGGCTTGGCGATGGGACCGATCTCCTTGCCCACCCAGTCCGCGCAGCTGCTTGGCGATCTGCTTGGCCTCGTCGCCGCTGGGGCGAGCGCGCTTGAGCACCACGAAGGCGCAGATGGCCTCGCCGGTGGTGTCGTCCGGCCGGCCGACCACCGCGGCTTCCGCCACCAGGTCGGTGCAGCTCACCAGCGCCGACTCGATTTCCATCGTGCCCATGCGGTGGCCGCTGACGTTGAGCACGTCGTCGATGCGGCCGGTGATGGTGAAGTAGCCGGTCTTGGCGTCGCGGATGGCGCCGTCGCCGGCCAGGTAGTAGCCCTTGAGCTCCGGCGGGTAGTAGCTCTTCTTGAAGCGCTCGGGGTCGCCCCAGATGGTGCGGATCATCGACGGCCACGGCTTCTTGACCACCAGGATGCCGCCCTGGCCGTTGGGCACGTCGGTGCCGGTCTCGTCGACCACCGCCGCCGCGATGCCGGGGAACGGCAGCGTGCAGGAGCCGGGCACCAGGTCGGTGGCGCCGGGCAGCGGCGTGATCATGTGGCCGCCGGTCTCGGTCTGCCAGAAGGTGTCGACGATGGGGCAGCGGCCGCCGCCGACGTGCCGGTGGTACCACTCCCAGGCGGCGGGGTTGATCGGCTCGCCCACCGACCCCAGGATGCGCAGGCTGGACAGGTCGTAGCGCTTGGGGTGCACCGCCTCGTTGGCCTCGGCCGCCTTGATCAGCGAGCGGATCGCGGTGGGCGCGGTGTAGAACACCGTCACCTTGTGCCGCTCGATCATCTGCCAGAAGCGCCCGGCGTCGGGGTAGGTGGGCACGCCCTCGAACACCACCTCGGTCATGCCGAGCGCCAGCGGGCCGTAGGTGATGTAGGTGTGGCCGGTGACCCAGCCGATGTCGGCGGTGCACCAGAAGGTGTCGCCGTCGTGCAGGTCGAAGGTCCACTTCGTGGTCAGCGCCGCGTGCAGCAGGTAGCCGCCGCTGGAATGCTGCACGCCCTTCGGCTTGCCGGTGGAGCCGGAGGTGTAGAGCAGGAACAGCGGGTGCTCGGCGCCCACCCATTCGGGCTCGCAGGTGGCGGGCTGGTTCGCCGTCACCTCGTGCAGCCAGACGTCGCGCGGCGCCTGGAACGCCACCTTGTCGCTGCCGGTGCGGCGGTAGACGACGACGCGGCGGATGGTCTCGCAGCCGGGCATGGCCAGCGCCTCGTCGACGATGGCCTTCAGCGGCAGGCTCTTGCCCCCGCGCACCTGCTCGTCGGCGGTGAGCACCATCACCGCGCCGGCGTCCTGGATGCGGTCGCGCAGGGACTGCGCCGAGAAGCCGCCGAAGACCACCGAGTGCGTCGCGCCGATGCGCGCGCAGGCCTGCATGGCCACCACGCCCTCGATGGACATCGGCATGTAGATGACCACCCGGTCGCCCTTGGCCACGCCTTCGGCCTTCAGCGCGTTGGCGAGCTTGCAGGTGCGGGCCAGCAGGTCGGCGTAGGTGGCGGTGGTCACCGTGCCGTCGTCGGCCTCGAAGCGGATGGCCACCTTGTCGCCCAGGCCGCGCTCGACGTTGCGGTCCAGGCAGTTGTAGGAGACGTTCAGCGTGCCGTCCTCGAACCACTTGAAGAACGGCGCCTCGCGGTCGTTCAGCACCTGGGTGAACGGCGTCTTCCAGGCGATGAACTCGCGCGCCAGCCGCGCCCAGTAGGCGGGGTGGTCGGCCTCGGCCTCGGCGACCAGCCGGTCGTAGGCCGCGCGCCCGGCGACATGGGCGCCGGCCTGCAGCACCGGGGGCGGCGGGTAGACGGGGCTGGACGCGGCGGACGGTGCGCTCACGGACTCGGACATGACGGTCTCCTCTTGGGGCCGGTGGACGGCTTTGGGCGCAATGTGGTGCGAAGGCCTGACGAAGGCCTTACTGCCACGCCCGCGCCCGGCGACGGCGACCTGCCGAGGTTAAGCCAAGGCGCTCGACGGCGGCAACCTGCTCGCCACCGACCCCCGCGGGCGCTCGTCCCGGAAACCGTCACCGGCACTGCCTAGAATCGCCGCCCGTGAAACCCAACGATCCCCACGCCCCGTCCGCACGGCTGCGGCCGCTGCCCAACCTCATCTTCATGAGCCGCTGGCTGCAGCTGCCGCTGTACCTCGGCCTCATCCTGGCGCAGGTGGTCTACGTCTTCCACTTCTGGGTGGAACTGGTGCACCTCATCGAGGCCGCGTTCGGCGACACGGTGGCGCTGAACAAGCTGGTCACCAGCATCGGCTACAAGACCGACGTGCCGCTGACCTCGCTGAACGAGACGGTGATCATGCTGGTGGTGCTGGCGCTGATCGACGTGGTGATGATCAGCAACCTGCTCATCATGGTGATCGTCGGCGGCTACGAGACCTTCGTCTCGCGCATGCGGCTGGAGGGCCACCCGGACCAGCCTGAATGGCTGAACCACGTCAACGCCTCGGTGCTGAAGGTCAAGCTGGGCACCGCCATCATCGGCATCAGCTCCATCCACCTGCTGAAGACCTTCATCAACGCCGGCAACTACACCGAGAAGGTGCTGCTGTGGCAGACCGTCATCCACGTGGCCTTCCTGCTGTCGGCGCTGGCCATCGCCATGGCCGACCGGCTGATGCACAACCCGGCGGGGCCGCACAAGGGGGCGTGAAGCGGCAGCCACCGGGGGTGCGCCCCCGCTCACGGCAGCCGGTACGTCGCGTAATGCACGTCGAACTGCCGCCCGCGGCTGTCGGTGCTCAGCAGCCGCACGCCGGTGCCGAAGGTGCTGGACGCGAACCCCGGCCCACCGTTGGCGCAGTGGGCGTCGGCATTGGAGGCCGGTACACAGTTGACGCTGGTCGAGCGCGCGGTGCTGGCCACGGCGGCGCTGTCGTTGAAGGAGGCGTTGGGCTGGCCTGACTGGGTGCGAACGCCGAACAGCGTGACGTCGGTGGGCGCCAGCGCACCGGTCGGCATCTCCCAGGTCAGCGGTCCGAAGGGTGTGGTGCCGGCCAGCGGCACCGTGCCCTGGGCATTGGCCGAGGAGGCCAGGCCGGCCAGCGTGGCGGCATTGAACCGCGCCAACGGCTGGGCCTTGAATTCGGCGATGGTCATCGCCCGGCTGCGGGAGGTGTAGCGCTGCACCGCGGCCACCTGCGACGGGTCGCTGGCCAGGTAGTAGGTGTAGGTCCACACCGCCTGCGCCGGGATGGCGGCGATCTGCTCCTCGGTGAAGGCCGGGGCGGCGAAGACCAGGTTGTTGCCGTCCTTGTCGGCCGGGTTGCCGGTGGTCGCCGCGCTCTCGTACGCGGCCCTCAGGCGGACGACGTTGGTGACCACCGTCGATCCGTTCTTGACCAGTCCGAGGAAGCCGCTGCCGGCATTGGGCCTGAGCGTGAAGGTGGCGCCGTTGGGTGCGGTCACCACCACCCGGTCGAAGATCGGCACCCCGCTGGCGGTGCGGTTGGTCACCGACATGCTGTAGCCGGTGGAGAAGTAGTTGAACGCCGACTGGTCCAGCGTGGCGAAGCGGCGCACCTGGTGAAAGGCCGTGATGCTGCCGGGATAGACGTACTGGTTGCCGATCAGCTTGAACTGGCCGCCCTGCTCCCGCACCACGGCGGTCTCGAACGCCTCGGCGCCGCCCGGCACGCGCCACTTGTAGGCGACGACGATGTCCTTCTCGGCGTTGTTGCGGGTGAACTCGTAGCTGCCCTGGCTGAACAGCGCGCCGGTCGCGCCCTCGACGAACAGACCGCCCCACGCCTGGCCCGCACCGACCACCCCGCCATTGGACCGGTAGGTGGCCGGGTCGTCGTTGACGAACAGCGTGCGGCAAGCCGGTGCAACGACGTCGGCCGCCATCGTGCCGTTGCCGACCCGGGTCGCCTTCGGCAGCGCGTAGCAGGCGGTGAGACGCGTCAGCAGCGCCTGGATCTTGGCGTTCGTGCCTTCGGCCACCAGCGCGCTGGCGGCGATGGGCGCCGCCAGCACGGCCTGGTTGTCGGCCTTGATGGCGTCGATCGGCTGCGTGCTGGAGAAGCGGATGACCGGCGGCTGGTCGGTGCCCTGCACCTTCAGGCCGATCTCGATGTTGGCCTCCGTCGCCCCCGCCGGCGTGATGGTGACCAGCAGCGAGTCCAGCAGCCGGTCGTAGCCGGTGCCATCGGTCCTGAAGTCGCCGCTGAGCGGGTCCACGGCGGCGGTGGCCGTGGCGTCGAGCAGCGGCTTGATCAGGGCCTGCACCTCGGCCACCTTCGACTGCAGCGTGGTGCCGTTGACGGTCGCGGTGCCGGCCTTGATCTCGCCCGCCAGCTGTGCCGGATTGCCCGAGGGGCTGAGCCGGGCCGCGATCAGCGTGGTCACCGGCGTCACGTTCAGCGTCGCCGGGCCGCTTAGCCGGTCGAGCACGCTGACCAGCGTGTCGGTCTCGCCGCTGTCGGCGCTGCGGGTGGCCAGCACCACCAGCGGGACCTTCGCGTCGGCGGGCACGGTGACCTGCCAGCGGCCATCGGTGCCGACCGTGGCGCTGCCCAGCACCGCGGCATCGGCGTCCAGCACCTGCACCGTGGCCCCGGTGAAGGCGGCGCCGGTGGCGGCGGTGCCGCTGACGAGGACGGTGGTCGCCGCCGCGGCCGGTGGCGCGTCGCCACCGCCGCCGCAGGCGACGAGCGCGGCCGCGGCGACCGCGGCCAGCGACAGCGACAAGGGATGGACGGCACGGCGCATGGAGGTCTCCTCAGGGTGGGTTGGAGACCAGTGTGGGCAGCCCGCCGTCGGACCGCATCTGTCAAATGATGGAGGACCGGCGACGCCCGGCCGCGGGTCCGGACGGCTACGGCGGTGGCGGGTCCGGCGGCAGCGGCGCGGTCGAGCGCAGTCGCAGGTGCAGCCCCGCCAGCGCCAGCAGGTTGGCCGACACCGGCGCGGTCAGGAACAGGAACAGCGTGATCAGCAACTCGCGCAGCACCCATTCGCCGTGGCCCCAGTGCCACAGCAAGCTGGCCATCAGCAGCCCGCCCACGCCCAGCGTGCTGGCCTTGGTCGGCGCGTGCAGCCGCATGAAGAAGTCGGGAAAGCGCAGCAGGCCGATGCTGCCGACCAGCGTGAACAGCGTGCCGACGACCAGCAGGCCCGCGATGGCGGCCTGCAGCAGCGGGTGGAGCTCGACCAGCGCGTCCGGGTTCATTCGATCACGTCCCCTCGCGTCAGGAAGCGCGACAGCGCCACCGTGCCGATGAAGCCGAGCAGGGCGATGACCAGCGCGGCCTCGAACAGCAGGTCGCTGCGCCACTTCAGGCCGAGCAGGATGACCAGCGCCACCGCATTGACGTAGAGCGTGTCGAGCGCCAGCACCCGGTCGGTGGGCGCAGGACCGGCCAGCAGGCGCCAGCCGGTGAGCAGCAGCGCCAGCGACACGCCGGCCAGCGCGAAGTTGAGGGCCCAGGCGATCATGGCTCGAAGATCTCCATCAGCGGTGCCTCGTAGCGGCGGCGCATGTCCTGCGCCGCGCCCTCGGGGTCGTCGCAGTCCAACGCGTGGATGAGCAGTTCGCCGCGTGCCTCGTCGATCCGGCAGGACACGGTGCCGGGGGTCATGGTGATGATGCTGGCGAGCAGCGCGACCCCCTGCGGATGGCGCAGCGTCAGCGGCAGGCGCACCCAGTCCGGACGCGGCTGCGCCCGCGGGTCGAGCACCAGCCGGGCGACGGTGAGGTTGGCGACGACGATGTCGTACAGCACCACGGCGACCAGCCGCAGCGCGACGCGGCCGCCGCGCAGCCGCGCGCCGGGGCCGAGGAAGCCGGACAGCAGCCACGGCAACCCGAGTGCGAGCAGCGCGGCCACCAGCAGGTGCGGCAGCGCCAGCGAGCCCTGCAGCAGCAGCCACACGGCGGCGATCAGCACCGACAGCACGGGGTGGGCGCCCCAGCGCCGGCGTGCGGCCGGCGCCGCGACCTGCCGTTCCGGCGGCAGCGGTGCGCTCATCGGGCCGCTCCGCGGTCGCCGACGTAGGGCCGGGTGGACGGGGTCGAGGCGGCCTCGCCGAACACCGCGCGGACATAACCTGCCCGGTCCTCGAGCTGGGCCGCCGCGGCATCGGTGTAGCGCTTGATCGGCTCGGCCGCCAGCGTCATGCCGACCAGCGCCGCACTCAGCAGCAGCACGGCCCCGAGGGGCGCACCGCTGGCGGTGACGGTGCTGCGGCGCTGGCCGGCATCGACCGCCCAGAACAGCACGCTGCCGGCGCGCGACAGGGTCAACAGGCTGAGGAAACCCACCCCCAGCACCACCGTCCACACCCATGGGGCGGCGGCGGCCGGGGTGGCCTGCAGGATCATCACCTTGCCGAGGAAGCCTGGCAGCGGCGGCAGCCCGGCCACCGAGGCCGCCGCCAGCAGCAGCAGCAGGCCGAGCAGCGCCGGCTGGGACACCGCACCGGCGGGCTGCAGCCGGCCGGCGCCGGCGCCACGCTGCAGCGCGATCAGTTCGGCCAGCAGGAACAGCAGCGCGATGACCAGCGTGCTGTGCACGGTGTAGTACAGGCCGGCCGCCAGCGCCTCGGTGCTGAACAGGCCGACGGCGACCAGCGCGGTGCCCACCGACACCACCGTCAGCCAGGCCACCAGCCGCGGCAGCGTGCCGGCCGCCATGGCGCCCAGCACCGCCAGCACGCTGCTGGCCAGCGCCAGCGGCAGCAGCCAGGCCTCGGCCAGGCGCGACGATTCGCCCGCACCGTCGCCGAAGACGCCGAGGTGCACCCGCACGATGGCGTAGACGCCCACCTTGGTCATGATGGCGAACAGCGCCGCCACCGGGGCGCTGGCCGCGGCATAGGTGCCGGGCAGCCACAGGTGCAGCGGCAGCAGCGCCGCCTTGAAACCGAACACCACCAGCAGCAGCAGCGCGCCGGCCTGCAGCATTGCCGCCTCCGCGCCCGTCACCTGGGGCACGCGGCGCATCAGGTCGGCCAGGTTGAGCGTGCCCGTGTGGGCGTACAGCAGCGCCACCCCGATCAGGAACAGCGCCGAGGCCGCCAGGTTCAGCACCACGTACGGCACGCCCCAGCGCAGCCGCTCGCGCCCCTGCCCGTGCACCAGCAGCACGTAGGACGCGATCAGCAGCACCTCGAAGAAGACGAAGAGGTTGAACACGTCGCCGGTGACGAAGGCACCGGCCAGGCCCATCAGCTGCAGGTGGAACAGCGCGTGGAAATGGCGGCCGCGGGTGTCCCATCCGGCGCCGGCGTAGAGCAGCGCCGGCAGCGCCACGCACTGCGTCAGCAACAGCATCAGCGCGGCCAGCCGGTCGACCACCAGCACGATGCCGAAGGGTGCCGGCCAGTCGCCCAGTCGGTAGATGCGCAGTTCGCCGCCGGCCGCCTCGAGGGTCAGCAACCAGGCGAAGCCCAGGCCGAGCAACGCCGAGACCAGCGACAGCGCGCGCGCGCGGCGCATGGCGGCGGCGCCTGCATCGCCCAGGGCCAGCAGCAGGCAGGCGGTGGCCAGCGGCAGCAGCACCGGCAGCACCGCCAGGTGCGGGTCGAGCAGGGCGACGAGCGCGTTCATGGCCGCCCCTCCGCGGGCGTGGCCGCTGCGGTGTGCTCGTCCTCGCCGGCGGCGTCGCCCGGTTCGCGACCGTCCACCTGGTCGGTGCCCGATTCATGGCGGCTGCGCAGCGCCATCTCCAGCACCAGGCCGGTGGTGGCGAAGCCGATGACGATGGCGGTGAGCACCAGGGCCTGGGGCAGCGGGTCGGCGGCAGGCGCGCTGCCATCGAGGATGGGCGGCAGGCCCAGCCACAACCGACCCATGGCGAAGATGAAGACGTTGACGGCGTAGCCCAGCACCGTCAGCCCGATGACGACCGGGAAGCTGCGGCCACGCAGCACCAGGTACACACCGCAGGCCGTGACCCAGCCCAGGCCCGTCGCGAGGAGGAACTCCAGGCTGATCATGCCGGCCTCCCTTCGGCGGACTCCGCCAGCCGGTCCTCGGTCACCGCGCCGAGCACGGAGAACATCATCAGCGTGGCGCCGACGACCACGATGTAGACGCCCAGGTCGAACAGCGCCGCGCTCGCCAGCGGCAGTTCGCCCAGCAGCGGCAGGTGCGGGTGGCCGTGCGCGCTGGTGAGGAAGGGACGGCCGAAGGCGAAGGCGCCGACGCCGGTCAGCGCCGCCAGTCCCAGCCCGCCGGCGATCCAGCGGGTGAAGCGCCGTCCCTGCCCTGCGCGCATCACCGTCTCCACCGTCTGGTGGCCCAGCGCCATGTACTGCAGCACCAGCGCCGCCGCGGTGACGAGCCCGGCGATGAAGCCGCCGCCCGGCAGGTTGTGGCCGCGCCAGAAGATGTACAGCGACACCGCCAGCGCCAGCGGCAGCACCAGCCGGGCGGCCAACCGCAGCAGCAGCGACGGCTGGGCGAAGGACCAGGCACGCCCGTCGGCGTCGTGCCCGGGACGCCGGGCGCGCCAGCCGTCCAGCAGCGCCAGCACGCCGATCGCCGCCACGCCGAGGACCGTGATCTCGCCGAAGGTGTCGTAGCCGCGGAAGTCGACCAGGATGACGTTGACCGCGTTGGTGCCGCCGCCCGCCGGCAGCGACTGCTCCAGGAAGTACCAGGCGATGGAATCGTGGTCGCGGGTCAAGGTCCACCAGGCCAGCAGCGACACGCCGAGGCCGGCCGCGCCGGCGAGCAGCCCGTCGCGCCAACGACGCCCGGCGCTGGATTCGCGGGGACTGGTGGCGGGCAGCAGCGCCAGCGCCATCAGCAGCAGGACGGTGCTGACCACCTCGACGGACAGCTGGGTCAGCGCCAGGTCGGGTGCCGACAGGCCCTCGAACGTCACCGCGGTGACCAGGCCGATCGCGCCGGCCAGCACCACCGCCACCAGGCGGTGATGGTGCAGCAGCACCAGGGCGCCTCCGGCGGCCAGCAGCAGCGCCCACAGCGCCCAGGCCAGCGGAGAGGCCGGCTGCAGCGCCCGCGTGCCGGCCGCGAGCGGCGTCGGCGACTGCCACAGCGGCCACGCCGCCAGCAGCACCGCACTGCCCACCATCAGCGCCAGGTTGCGCTGCTGCGAGCCGGTAGCCAGCGCGCGGGTGATGCGCCGCGCCCCGGCGAACGCACCGTCGACGGCGCGGGTGAACAGCAGCCTGCCGGTGACGCCGCGCGGATGGTGCAGGTGCAGGTTCCAGCGGCGCTGCAGGGCCAGGTACATCGCGACGCCGCCGAGCAGCGCCACCATGCTCATCAGCAGCGGCCAGTTCAGGCCGTGCCAGAGGGCCAGGTGGTAGTCGGGCAGCGGCGTGTCGACGAGCACCGCGCCGGCGGCCACGCGGACCAGCGGCCCGACGGTGGCGGCCGGCAGCATGCCCACCACCAGGCAGGCGACGACGAGCAGGCCCACCGGCAGCTTCATCGGCCAGGGCGGCTCGTGCGGATGGGCGTTGGGCAGGTCGCGCGGCGGGCCGTTGAAGAAGCTGTCGTGCACGAAGCGCAGCGAGTAGGCCACCGCGCACACGCCGGCGAAGGTGGCGAGCACCGGCACCGTCCAGCCCCAGGCGCCGCCGCCGGCGCGCAGCGCCTCGTCGAAGAACATCTCCTTCGACAGGAAGCCGTTGACCAGCGGCACGCCGGCCATGGAGGCCGCGGCGACGATGGCCAGCGTGCCGGTCCAGGGCATGAGGGAGAAGAGACCGCCCAGGCGCCGCATGTCGCGGGTCCCCGTCTCGTGGTCGATGATGCCGGCGGTCATGAACAGCGACGCCTTGAAGGTGGCGTGGTTCAGCAGGTGGAACATCGCCGCCACCGCGGCCAGCGGCGATTGCAAGCCGAGCAGGAACATGATCAGCCCCAGGTGGCTGATGGTCGAATAGGCGAGCAGCCCCTTCAGGTCGTGGCGGAACACCGCCACGTAGGCGGCGAAGGCCAGGGTGACCAGACCGACACCGGCCACCAGCGTGGTGAACAGCTCGCTGCCCGCCAGCACCGGGTGCAGGCGGGCGACCAGGAAGATGCCGGCCTTGACCATGGTCGCCGAGTGCAGGTAGGCCGACACCGGTGTCGGCGCGGCCATGGCCTCGGGCAGCCAGAAGTGGAAGGGCCACTGGGCGCTCTTGGTGAAGCAGCCGAGCAGGATGAGCACCAACGCCACGGGGTAGCGTGGATCGGCCTGCACCTGCTCGCGCCGGGCCAGCACCTCGGCGAGTTCGAAGCTGCCCGCCATGTCGCCCAGCAGCAGCAGGCCGGCCAGCAGCGCCAGCCCGCCGCCACCGGTGACCGCCAGCGCCATGCGCGCGCCGGCGCGCGCATCGGCACGGTGGCTCCAGTAGCCCACCAGCAGGAAGGACGAGATGCTGGTCAGCTCCCAGGCCACCGCCAGCTGCAGCAGGTTGCCCGACAGCGCCACGCCCAGCATGGCCGCCATGAAGAGCATCAGCAGCGCGAAGAAGCGCCCGGGCGGGTCGTCGTCGCCGAGGTACCAGGCGGCGTAGAGCACCACCAGCACGCCCATGCCGGCGATCAGCAGCGCGAACAGCCAGGCCAGGCCGTCCAGCCGCAGCGACAGGTTCAGGCCCGCCGACGGCAGCCAGTCACGCTGCCAGCCGAGCACCTGGCCGTCGAACACCGGACCGGCCAGCGCGAGCAGCCCTGCGCAGCAGGCGAGCGCGGTCAGGCCGGCGACCCAGGCGGCGCGCCGGCGTGCGATGGCACCGCCCGGACGGCCGGCCCACCACGCCAGGACGACGCCGGGCAGCAGCGGCAGGGCGACGAGGTACGGCAGCAGGTCCGTCATGGGCGGGCGGATTCTAGGGACCGACCGCGCCGGCCCCCCGGAAGTCCCCGCCCTGCGCTGCGGCGCCGACGGTCAGCGCGCGGGTCTGGCGGCCGGTGCTGCGGCCGGCGCCGCCACCGTGGGCGCGGCCTGCTGCAGTTGTCCCTCGCTGCGCGGCGCCGGCAGGCGCCTCAGGCTGCCATCGTCCTGCCGCACCGCCTCGCGCATGCACTCGCGGCGTTCGTCCCGACCGGTGGCCCCCTGGCGGCATTCGGCACGGGCCTCGGAGAAGACGCTCAGGCTTTCGCGGCGGGCGTCCGGCGCGGTCTGGCGCGCCGGGCCGTAGCGCGGACCGGTCCAACTGCCCGGGTCGGTGGTCTCCTGCGGCTGGGCGGCGAGCGGACCGTGCAGCGCTGCGCCGATGACCAGCAGGGCCAGCAGGCGCGGCATCGGAGCGCGGGGCAACGAAGCAACCGGGGACGAAGGACGGGGCATGGTGGCCTCCTGTGCGGGTGATGCAGCGCCCCGCGCAAACGTCGTTCCCGGGTCGATCTGGGCCGTTCCCGGGAGTTCCCCGGGCCGGCGTCAGCCGGGCGGCGCGCTGCTGCTCACCGGCTGGCGGCCCAGGTGGCGCGCCACCGCAGCGGTCAGCTCCTCCGGCCGGGCGGGCTTGAGCAGGTGCTCGGCGCAGCCGGCCTCCAGCGACATGTGGCGCGCCGCCAGCATGCCGTAGCCGCTGAGCGCCAGCACCACGGCGCCCTGCTCGCGCAGCACCGGCGCGATGTCCCAGCCGGACATGCCGGGCAGGCCGATGTCGAGCACCACGAGGTCGGGCCGGAACTCGCCGGCGGCGGACAACGCGGCCAGCGCGGAGCCGGCGGTGCGCACTTCGAAACCCTGGTCGCGCAGCAGCTCGGCCACGCTTTGGGCACAGTCGTCCATGTCGTCGACGACGAGGACCCGGGGCGAGGCGGCTGGAGGCGAGGTGGGCCCGATCACGCGGAACTCCGGTTGGACGACGTCAGCCTATCGTAAGGAAGAGACAGCGCGAACAACTCCGGAAAAGCCCCGCCACGGCGGACATAATCCCGTCGCCGGGCGCCTTAGCGTCCGCGCGTCCGACCGAAGGCCACGCTGGCCGGTCACCGTCCCCCCCTGCAGCAGCATCCACATGAAGCGTGTCGAGGTCTGGCATTGGCTCATCCCTGACCGGCTCACCGGGCAGCGTCGCCGGTCGCAGCACCGGATGTCCGACGCCGAGGCGAGCGCCGCCTATCCCGACGCCGAGAAGGTCGAGGGCAGCCTCGAGGTGCGCTGGCTGCCGGAGCCGCAGTCCGAGCAGGACCGCATCCAGACCATCGACTGGCGCAACCAGCCGCCGCGCTCCTGACGGCCCGCGCGAGGGGCCCCGCCCGTCCGAAGGGCGGCACTGCCGGGGTGACGGGCACCGGGGATAATCCGCCGTTCCCATGACGGTGCCCCTTGCCATGACCACCATCCGCCAGCAGGACCTCATCGATTCCGTCGCCGCGGCGCTGCAGTTCATCAGCTACTACCACCCGGCCGACTACATCGCCCACCTGGCCCGCGCCTACGAACGCGAGCAGAGCGCCGCCGCCAAGGACGCGATCGCGCAGATCCTGACCAACTCGCGCCTGTGCGCCGAGGGCCGCCGCCCGATCTGCCAGGACACGGGCATCGTCAACGTCTTCCTCAAGATCGGCATGGACGTGCGCTGGGAGGGCTTCACCGGCTCGATCCAGGACGCGGTCGACGAGGGCGTGCGCCGCGCCTACAACCACCCGGACAACAAGCTGCGCGCGTCGGTGCTGGCCGACCCGATCTTCGAGCGCCGGAACACCAAGGACAACACGCCCGCGGTGGTCTTCATGGAGGTGGTGCCGGGCAACACCGTCGACGTGACGGTGGCCGCCAAGGGCGGCGGCTCGGAGAACAAGTCGAAGGTCTACATGCTCAACCCCAGCGACAACATCGTCGACTGGGTGCTGAAGACCGTGCCGACCATGGGCGCCGGCTGGTGCCCGCCCGGCATGCTAGGCATCGGCGTCGGCGGCACGGCGGAGAAGGCCGCCCTGCTGGCCAAGGAAGCGCTGATGGACGACATCGACATGTACGAGCTGCTGCAGCGCGGCCCGAAGGACAAGCTGGAGGAGCTGCGCATCGAGCTGTACGAGAAGGTCAACGCGCTGGGCATCGGTGCGCAGGGCCTGGGCGGCCTGACCACCGTGCTGGACGTGAAGATCAAGACCTGGCCGACGCACGCCGCCAGCAAGCCGATCGCGATGATCCCGAACTGCGCCGCCACCCGCCACGCGCACTTCGTGCTCGACGGCAGCGGTCCGGCCTACCTGGAGCCGCCGAGCCTCGACCTGTGGCCCGACGTGCGCTGGGCGCCCGACTACAACAAGAGCCAGCGCGTCGACCTGAACACGCTGACGAAGGAACAGGTCGCCAGCTGGAAGCCCGGCGACACGCTGCTGCTCAACGGCAGGATGCTCACCGGCCGCGACGCCGCGCACAAGCGTATCCAGGACATGCTGGCCAAGGGCCAGCCGCTGCCGGTGGACTTCACCAACCGCGTCATCTACTACGTCGGCCCGGTCGACCCGGTGCGCGACGAGGTGGTCGGTCCCGCCGGCCCCACCACCGCCACCCGCATGGACAAGTTCACCGACATGATGCTGGCCCAGACCGGCCTCATCGCCATGGTGGGCAAGGCCGAGCGGGGCCCGGCCGCCATCGACGCCATCCAGAAGCACCGCAGCGCCTACCTGATGGCCGTCGGCGGCGCGGCCTACCTGGTCAGCAAGGCGATCAAGCAGGCCAAGGTCGTCGGCTTCGAGGACCTGGGCATGGAGGCCATCTACGAGTTCGACGTGGTCGACATGCCGGTGACCGTGGCGGTGGACGCCGGCGGTACCAGCGCGCACGTCACCGGGCCGAAGGAGTGGCAGGCCAAGATCGGCAAGATCCCGGTGGCGGTGGCCTGAGCACGATGCGATGTTGAGCAAGTCGCAGGTGGATCGCCTGGGAGAGCGCCTCAAGCAAGGTACTCTGTCCGAAGACGACCTGCGCTTGCTCGACGACTATCGTAGGACAGCATCGACCGCTTATGACAGCGTGAGTGAGCGCCTGCGACACTTCGGCTTCCAAGTCACCGGCCGGCCCGCCAAAGCCACCCAATCCATTCGTGCCAAGCTGCGTCGTGAACACTGTCGCCTGACCCAGATTCAGGACATCGCCGGGTGCCGCATCGTCGTTGGGGACGCGAGGGACCAGGAAATGGCCGCGGCCCGGATCGAACAGATATTTCCAGGTTGTCGGAAGCACGACAGGCGAGTCGCCCCCAGCTTTGGCTACAGAGCCATTCACTTCGTCACCGCGGATCAACCACTTCCTGTTGAGATCCAACTTCGGACGGCGCTGCAGCATCAATGGGCCGAGTTCTCCGAGAAGCTTTCAGATCGCTATGGGCTAGAGGTGAAGTACGGCGGCGGCAGCGAATCGCTCAAAGAGCGATTGATGGGAGCCAGCATCCTGGTCGCTCAGATTGAGGCCGTCGAGCTGTATGGCGATCGATCGCTGGTGGAGCAACTGCGGGCCATGCGAAACGATCTGTTGAACGGCCTGCGTACGGCGGCGGCAGAACTGGACAAGGAGCAGTAGCGATGTACTTTCTCGTCGAATACGACCGAGCGGCCGGGCGGCTGGACGCCCTGCGCCCGTTCCTGGATCAAGTCCAGGCGCAGGAAGAACGACTGGCCACCGAGCTCCGCCACTTGCAGGCCGGTACCGATGTCGAAGTCGTGCTGCTGGACGCCCCCGACGAAACGGCCTTGAGGCGGACCCATCTGCGCTACTTCGTACCGTTGCCCGAATTGGCACGCGGCCGGCTCGACAACGATTGATTCGCGATGGCTGCCGTCATGGTCAGGACAAGCGTGTCCAGCAGCGCTGACGTGCTGGTCGCCGTCGCGCTGTGCCTGACGCTGGCGGGCTGCGCCGGGTTCGGTCGCTCGCCGCTGGGCGGCACGCTCGAATCCTTCGACGCCACCGACCGCTTTTCGCGGCGTGTCAGCGCGCCACCGGCGCAGGCCTGCGAGGCCGCGCGGCTGGCGCTGCTCAGCCAGGGCTACCAGGTCAGCGTGTTGAAGGCCGACGAGCTGCGCGGCCGCAAGAACTTCCAGCCGCAGGCTGACCGCCATGCGCAGGTGGAGGTGCACGTGGTCTGCGCCCTGGCCGCCGGCGGCGCCGACCAGGGCGAGGTCTTCGTCAACGCGGTGCAGGACCGCTACGAGCTGAAGAAGAGCAGCAACGCCGCCAGCATCGGCGTGCCGGCCATCGCCTCGCTGTCGCTGCCCTTCTCGCTGGGCAACGACGCCATGGTCAAGACGGCCAGCGAGACCATCATCGCCGAGCGCTTCTACGACCGCTTCTTCGAGGTGCTGGAACGCTACCTCGGCTCGGCCACCCGGCTGCCGAGCGAGGAGATGGCCGGCACGTCGGCGATCCCGCGCTGAGGCCGCAGCCGCCCGTCATGCCGCCTCCGGCGGCGCGGCGTTGTGCACCACCTGCTGCGGGTAGGGGATCTCCACCCCGAGCGACCGCAGCCGGCGCAGCACCGCCAGGTTGACCTCGGAGCGCACGTTGCCCTGCCCGTTCTCGGGGTCGGCGATCCAGAAGTTCAGCCGCAGCTCCAGGCCGTGGGCGCCGAAGTTCTCCAGCAGCACGGCGGGCCCGGGCTCGGCCAGCACGCGCGGCACCGACGCCAGCGTCTCGCACAGCGCCGGCATCAGCGCCTCCAGGTCGCTGCCGTAGCCCACCGACACCGCGGTGTTGATCTGCACCTTCGGGTCGGCCAGCGAGGAGTTCTCCACCCGCTGGGTGATGAGCAGCTCGTTGGGCACGATGGACTCGCGGCCGTTCAACGCCCGGATCACGGTGTAGCGGGTGTTGATGTCGGTGATGCGGCCCTCGAAGTTGTCGACCTTCACCGTGTCGCCGATGCGCACGCTGCGCTCGGCCAGGATGACGAAGCCGGAGACGTAGTTCGACGCCAGCTTCTGCAGGCCGAAGCCGATGCCCACCCCCCACCGCGCCGCCGAGCACCGACAGCGCCGTCAGGTCGATGCCCGCGGCCGACAGCGCCATCAGCAGGCCGACGAAGAGCAGCAGCGCGCGCACCGCGTTGGCCGCCATTTTTCGCAGCGACAGGTGCGCCAGGGTGGCGCCCTCGGCGTCCTTCAGCAGCCGGGCCTCGATGGCGGCCGACAGCCACAGCGCCGCCACCAGCACCACGCCCGCGCTGACCGCGCCCTCGATCACGTTGCGCAGGCTGATGCGCGCATCGCCCACCGTCCAGCCGATGGCGTCCAGCTCGGCCAGCACCAGCGGCAGCAGGCCGGTGAGCCACAGCACGAGCCAGCCCCACACCAGCCAGGACAGCGTGCGCTCGATCGCGCGCACCAGCGGCGACCGGGGGAACGCCACCCGCAGCACCCGCACGCCGAAGCGGATGGCCAGCAGCGAGGCCAGCAGCGGCAGCGCCAGCCGGTACAGCCCGGTGGGCAGCCCGAGCGTGGTGAGCAGCAGCCGGGCGCCGAAGGCCAGCGCCAGCGCCAGCGCCGGGAACAGCACGCCGTCGACCAGGCGGTCGCCGAACCAGATGCTGCCGGGCTTCGGCTGGCGGCCGCGCAGCCAGCGCGTCAGCCCCCAGGCGAGCCCCAGCGCCAGCGCCAGCGCGGCGAACGCCCAGCCGATGCCGGGGTGGGCCAGCGTGGCCGCCAGCGCCCGCAGGTCGAGCGGCGTGCCGAAGCCGAGCGCCCCCACCTCAGGAACTCAGCACCTTCAGGTGCGCGGCGACGCTGCGCGCCAGCGCCCCCATCGCATAACCGCCCTCGAGGCAGGAGACGATGCGGCCGCCGGCGTGGCGGTCGGCCACCTCCTTGATGGCTTGTGTCAGCCACTGGTAGTCGGCCTCGACCAGGCCGAGCTGGCCGAGGTCGTCGTCGCGGTGGGCGTCGAAGCCGGCGCTGACGAACACCATCTGCGGCCGGAAGGCGTGCAGCCGCGGCAGCCAGGTGGCCTGCACCAGCTCGCGCACCTCGGGGCCGCGGGTGTAGGCCGGCACCGGGATGCTGACGATGTTGCCGGCGCGCGGCCGCTCGCCGCTGAAGGGGTAGAGCGCCTGCTGGAAGAGGTTGACCATGAGGATGCGCTCGTCGCCGGCGACGATGTCCTCGGTGCCGTTGCCGTGGTGCACGTCGAAGTCGACGATGGCCACCCGCGACAGGCCGCGCTCGTCGAGCGCATGGCGCGCGGCCACCGCCACGTTGTTGACGAAGCAGAAGCCCATCGTCTCGTCGCGGGTGGCGTGGTGGCCGGGCGGCCGCACCGCGCAGAAGGCGTTGTCGGCACGGCCGTCGATCACCGCGTCGGTGGCGGCCACCGCCGCGCCGGCGGCGTGCCGCACCGCATCCCAGGTGGCCGGGCAGGCGCTGGTGTCGGGGTCGAAGGCATGGTGGCCGCCCTCTTCGGCCAGGTGGCTCAGCACGTCCTGCAGCTGCAGCAGGTAGCGCTGCTCGTGCGCGCGGGCCATCTGCGCCAGCGTGGCCGGACCGGCCTGCTCGAAGACCAGCGCGTCGTCCAGGCCGGTGGCGCGCAGGTGGTCGGCGATGGCGTCCAGGCGGGCCGGGCATTCCGGGTGGCCGCGGCCCATGTCGTGCGCCTTGCACGCAGGATGGGAATAGAAGGCGGTGGGCATGGGATCTCGGCGCGAGGCGGGCATGGGTTTCGGGTAAGGTCGCACGCTGCATGAGCCTGACGAGCCTCACCCCCTTGCCGGCCGGCGTGGCCGCTTCACCCGTGCACCGCCGCCAGGACGGTGTCGACGCAGGCCTGGATGCCGGAACCGGTGCCGGTGCCGACAAGGGCCTGCCGGCCCTGCTCGACCGACTGCTGGATCAGGTTAGCACGATCATCGTGGGCAAGCGCCCGCAGATCGTCGACTGCGTGGCCTGCCTGCTGGCCGGCGGCCACCTGCTGATCGAGGACGTGCCAGGCGTCGGCAAGACCACCCTGGCGCAGGCGCTGGCCACCTCGCTGGGGCTGCACTTCTCGCGGGTGCAGTTCACCGCCGACCTGATGCCGTCCGACCTGGTCGGCGTCAGCGTCTGGGAACGCAGCAAGGAGGCCTTCGCCTTCCACCCCGGGCCGGTGTTCGCCCAGGTGCTGCTGGCCGACGAGATCAACCGCGCCGGCCCGAAGACGCAGAGCGCGCTGCTCGAGGCGATGGAGGAGCACCAGGTCACGGTGGAGAACCGGACCCGGCCGCTGCCGAAACCCTTCTTCGTCATCGCGACGCAGAACCCGAGCGACCAGCTCGGCACCTACCCGTTGCCCGAGTCGCAGCTCGACCGCTTCCTGATGTGCATCACGCTGGGCTACCCGGACCGGCTGTCCGAGCGCGCCCTGCTGGCCGGCGACGACCGCCGCCGCATCATCGAGAACCTGGTGCCGGTGATGACGCCGGAGCAGCTGCTCGCCGCCCAGCAGGCGGTGCTGCGGGTGCACGCCGGCGAGCCGCTGCTGGACTACCTGCAGGCGCTGATCGCGGCCACCCGCTCGGGCCAGTGGTTCGAGGAAGGCCTGAGCCCGCGCGCCGGCATCGCCCTGCTGCGCGCGGCCAAGGCCCGCGCCCTGCTCGACCGCCGCGACTACGTCGCACCCGACGACGTGCAGGCGGTGCTGCCGCAGACCATCGCCCACCGGCTGGTGCCCGCCAGCGGCGCCGGCCGCGGCCGGCGCGAGCAGGTGCGCGCCATGATGGACGCGGTGCCGCTGCCATAGGTCTTCGGCGATGGCCTATTCGCGGCTGCGCCGCTGGTGGCACGACCGCCTGCCCGCCACCGACGCCCTCACCCTGACCCAGGGCAACATCTACATCCTGCCGAGCAAGGCCGGCGTCACCTTCGCGCTGACGCTGGCGCTGATGCTGGTGGCATCGATCAACTACCAGCTCAGCCTCGGCTACGCGCTGACCTTCCTGCTCGCCGGGGCGGGGTTGACGTCGATGATCCTGACGCACCGGGTGCTGCGTGGCCTGTCGCTGCGCCTGAGGCCGCCGCAGGCGGTGTTCGCCGGCGCGCCGGCCATGCTGGAGATCGCGGTGCAGAGCGCCGGCCGCCGCGGCCATGGACTGGGCTTCGCCTTGCTGGAGCCCGAGGTTGGCCGCCACCAGCGCATCTGGGTGCGGCTGGAGGTGCCGCCCGCCGGCGAGGCCCGGGTGCAGCTGGCCTGGACCCCGCCCCATCGCGGCGTGCACCGGCTGCCGCTGCTGATCGCCGAGACGCGCTACCCCTTCGGCCTGTTCCGCGCCTGGACGCTGTGGCGCACGCAATCGCCGCTGCTGGCCTACCCGGCGCCGGAACAGCCGCCGGTGCCGCTGCCGCGGGCGCAGGCCAGCGGGCCCGACGCGCCGGCCGGCCGCCGCGAGGGCGGTGGCGACCTCGAAGGCGTGCGCGCCTACCAGCGCGGCGACGCGCTGCGCCGCATCGTGTGGAAGAAGGCCGCGCGTTCGGGCGAGCTGGTCAGCCGCGACACCGCCACCCCGGCGCGCCAGCAGCTGTGGCTGGACTTCGAACAGCTGCGCCTGAACGACCCCGAAGGCCGGCTGTCGCGCCTGGCCGCCTGGGTGCTGCAGGCCGAAGCGCGCGGGCTGCAGCACGGCCTGCGCCTGCCCGGCCGCGAGATCGCCCCCGGCCAGGGCGAGGTCCACTGCCGTCAGGCGCTGGAGGCGCTGGCGCTGTGGTCATGAACCGGATCGAACCGGACGCGACGGCGGGCCGAGCGCCGGGCCGCTCCCAAGCCGGCCCGCATCCCCTCGGGGGATCGGCCGACGTACCCGTCGGACGAGGGGCCAACACGAACTTGCGGCTGCGCCTGCGTCGCCTGCCGCGCGACACCCGCGACACGCTGTTCCTGCTCGGCGTCATCACCTGGACCATCCTGCCGCACCTGGCGCACCTGCCGCTGTGGTGCGCGGCGCTGTCGGCGGTGGTGCTGCTGTGGCGCGGCCGGCTGGCGCTGGCGCAGGCGCCGCTGCCCAGCCGCTGGGCCGTGATCGCGGTGCTGACGGTGGCCGCCGGCCTGACGCTGATCACCGAGCAGACGCTGCTCGGCAAGGAAGCCGGCGTGACCATGCTGGTGCTGCTGATGGTGCTGAAGACGCTGGAGCTGCGCGCCCGGCGCGACGCGCTGGTGGTGTTCTTCCTCGGCTTCTTCCTGGTGCTGACGCACTTCCTCTACTCGCAGAGCCTGGCCGTCGCGGCGGCGATGCTGGTGTCGGTGTGGGCGCTGCTGACCGCGCTGGTGCTGGCGCACATGCCGGTCGGCCGGCCGGCGCTGAAGGACGCGGCGGCGCTGGCCGCCAAGGCCGCGCTGCTCGGCCTGCCGCTGATGGTGGCGCTGTTCCTGCTCTTCCCGCGCATCGGCCCGCTGTGGGGCCTGCCGCAGGACGCGCTGGGCAAGACCGGCCTGTCGGGCAGCCTCAAGCTGGGCGGCGTGGCGCAGCTGGCCACCGACGACACGCCGGCCTTCCGCATCCGCTTCGAGGGCCCGCCGCCGCCGCCGCAGTCGCTGTACTTCCGCGGCCCGGTGCTGACCGATTTCGACGGCGACGAATGGCGGGCCTCGCCGCTGCTGCGGCACAGCTGGCAGCCGCCGCGGCTGCAGCCGTTCGGCCCGGCCCGGCGCTACGAGCTGATGCTGGAGCCGTCGCGCCTGGCCATGCTGCCGCTGCTGGAGGCGACGGTGGCGGTCGAGCCCGAGGGGCTGGCGCAGGCCGGGCTGCGCGCGGTGCTGCGCCACGACCTGCAGTGGCTGACGGACCGCCCGGTCAACGACCGGCTCCGCCTGCAGGCCAGCGCGCACCCCCGCTGGCGGCTGGACGAACCGGGGGACGCCCTCTCGCTGCGCCGCCACGTCGAGCTGCCGCCCGGCCACAACCCGCGCATGCTGGCCTGGGCGCTGGCGCTGCGCCGCCAGCCGGCCTTCGCCAACGCCGACGCCGACACCCTGGCCGCGCACCTGCTCGACCTAATCCGCAACGGCGGCTACACCTACACCCTGGCGCCCGGCGTGTACGAGGAGAACGCGGTCGACGCCTTCTGGTTCGACCGCAAGCTGGGCTTCTGCGAGCACTACGCCGTCGCCTTCGTGGTGGCCCTGCGGGCGCTCGACGTCCCGGCGCGCATCGTCACGGGCTACCAGGGCACCGATCCGACGCCGGTCGACGGCTGGTGGGTGGTGCGCCAGAGCCACGCCCACGCCTGGGCCGAGTACTGGCAGCCGGGCCGCGGCTGGACCCGCGCCGACCCGACCGCCGCCGTGGCGCCCGAACGGGTGGTGCGCAGCCAGGCCCTGCAGCCGGCGCCCGGGCTGGTGGCCGGCGCGCTGGGCCAGGTCAGCCCCGAGCTGCTGGCCCGGCTGCGCCGCCAGTGGGAGCGCATGAACCAGGGCTGGAACCAGTGGGTGCTGAACTACTCCCGGTCCAGCCAGTTCGCGCTGCTCGAACGCCTGGGCGTGTCGGCCCCCGACTGGACCGACCTGAGCCGCGTCCTCATCGGCCTGCTCAGCGCCGCCAGCGCGGCCGCCGCCGGCTGGGCGCTGTGGGACCGCCACCGCCAGGACCCCTGGCAGCGCCTGCTGGCCCGGGTGCGCAGGGCGCTGGCACGCCGCGGGCTGCAGCCGCTGCCCAGCGACGGCCCGCGCCGCCTGGCCGAGCGGCTGGAAGCGGCGCACGGGCCCGAGGCGGCCGGGCCGGCCGCGCGCGCCCTGCGCGAACTCGACGCGCTGCGCTACGGCCGCGACGGCCGTCGCCGCCCGCCGGCGGGCTGGTTCAGTTCGTTCCGCCGGCGGTTGCCGTCGGCCTGAGGTCGCCCGCGCCGGACACCGGCTCCGGCCGGCCGTGCTCCCGCGCATGCGGCCAGCGCCCGTCGACCAGCACGTAACCGGGTTCGCGCAAGGCCACCCGGCCCTCGGCACGCGCCTTCAGCGCGGCGGCGAGGTCGTCGCGCCCGGCCACCCAGCGCTGCTGCACCGAGGCGGCGGAGAACTCCAGCGCCTTGCCGCCCAGTTCGTGGCGCGGCGGCCGGTAGGCGACCAGCACCACCTCGGTGGTCGCGGCCACGGTGTCCTGGTCGCCCCGCTCGGCCAGCCGGTGGCGCAGCCGCTGCTCGCGGCGGAACGCCTCCAGCGTGCGCAGCGACTGCGAGGCGAAGGCGATGTCCTGCGTGCGCTCCAGCGCGGTGTCCATCGAGTGCGGCCGCTCGCCGCGGGCGTCGAACAGGTCGACCGCGACCAGCAGCTGGTCGCGCTCGTGCTCGGCCAGCAGCGGGTCCAGCGGCAGGTTGCACAGCATGCCGGGGTCGCCCAGCAGCCGACCGCCCACCTCGACCGGCGGGAAGCCGGGGATGAAGGCGGTGCTGGCCAGCACGTGCTCGGGCTCGATGCGCTGGCGCCGGCTGTCGAAGGTCACGGCCTCGCCGGTCTCCAGGTCGACGCAGCCGATGAGCAGCGGCAGGTCGCCCCGGTTGACGAGTTCGTAGTCGACCAGTTCGGCCAGCGTGTTGAGCAGCGGCCGGCCGTCGAACAGCCCGATGTCAGGCGGCGTGCCCGGCAGCAGCGACAGGAAGCCGCTGGGCCGCGGCGTGAACAGCGCCGGCCGGCCCCAGAAGAAGGCCTGCGCGGCGTGCCACTTGTTCACCGCGTCGCGCGCCGGCCCGGTGGTGGCCGGCGGCAGCAGGCTGTGCTGGGCTGCGGCCTCCCAGAAGCGCCGCAGCTGCGGCACCCGGCGCTCGGGCGGGTTGCCGGCCAGCAAGGTGGCCACCACCGCGCCGATGGAGGCGCCGCTGACCAGGTGCGGCCACAGGCCGGCGTCCTGCAGCGCTTCGCAGGCGCCGGCGGCGTAGGCGCCGAGGGCGTTGCCCCCGGACAGGGCGAGCGCGATCCGCTGGGTCATCCACCGGCGCGGCAAACCGCACGCCCGTGCGCTCGCCGAGGCCGCAGGGCCGAGGCCGCTCAGCCCTGCGGCACCGCGCCCAGCCGCCGCGACAGCGCGCTGGCGGCCTCGCGCAGGACGCGGGCGGCCGGGCCGTCCGGCGACGCGTCCAGCATCGCGCCCGGGCCGATGGCGGTCAGCGCCAGCACCAGCGCGCCGAAGCCGTCGAACACCGGCGCGGCGATGGCGGTGACGCCGGGCACCGTGCCGTCGACCACGCCGGCGAAGCGCTGGGCGCGCACCGTCGCCAGCTCCTTCTCGAAGCGGGCCAGCGCCCGCGGCCCGGGGTTCTCGGCGCGCAGGCACTGCGCGCGGCGCTCGTCGTCCATGAAGGCGGCGAACACCCGGCCGGAGGCGGTGCCCAGCACCGACACCACCGTGCCGTGGCGCATGTTCACGTGCACCGCGGTCGGCCCCTCCTCCAGCCGCACGAAGGTCGGCCCGCGGTTGCCCCAGATGGCGATGCCCACCGTCTGGCCGATGCGCTGCGCCAGCGCCGGCAGTTCGGCCGCGGCGAGGCGGATGGGATCGGCCTGGTGCAGGCTGATCAGGCCCATCTGCAGCGCCAGCGGCCCGAGCCCGTAGCGGCCGCTGGCCGGGTCCTGCTCGATCAGCCCCAGCGCGCCGAAGCTGACGAGGTACGGGTGCGCCTTGGCCGCCGACATGCCGGCCTCGCGCGCCAGGTCCTTCAGCGCCACCGGCCGGCCGAGGTGCACCAGCGCCAGCAGCAGCCGCCCGCCCACCTCGATGCTCTGGATGCCTCGGGAGCGGCGCCCCTCCACCGGCGCCTCGTCCTCGCTGTCTGCCTGGGTCATCGGAGTTCTACTTAGACAAATGGGTTTGCGATTATCAAGCCCGCGGCTATGATCGCTTGATCGTCGTCAATGTCTAACGGATTCGATATGAGCAAAAGCTTCGCCTCGCAGGCGGACCTGCAGGAAAAGCAGGTGAGCTTCACCAGGCTCTCCGACAACGCCTACGCCTACACCGCCGAGGGCGATCCCAACACCGGGGTCATCGTCGGCGACGACGCGGTGATGGTGGTCGACACCCAGGCCACGCCGGCGATGGCGCAGGACGTCATCCGCCGCATCCGCGAGGTGACCGACAAGCCCATCCGCTACGTCGTGCTGAGCCACTACCACGCGGTGCGGGTGCTCGGCGCCGCCGCCTACCAGCCGCAGCACATCGTCGCCAGCCGCGACACCTACGACCTCATCGTCGAGCGCGGCGAGCAGGACAAGGCCAGCGAGATCGGCCGCTTCCCGCGGCTGTTCCGCAACGTCGAGTCGGTGCCGCCGGGCCTGACCTGGCCGACCATCACCTTCGAAGGCCGCCTGTCGATCTGGCTCGGCAAGCTGGAGGTGCAGCTGCTGCAGCTGGGCCGCGGCCACACCAAGGGCGACACGGTGGCCTGGCTGCCCGAGCAGAAGATCCTGTTCTCCGGCGACCTGGTGGAGTTCGACGCCACGCCCTACGCCGGCGACGCCTACTTCAAGGACTGGCCGGCGACGCTGGACCGGCTGGCCGCGCTGAAGCCGCAGGCGCTGGTGCCCGGCCGCGGCGCCGCCCTGACCACACCCGACGCGGTGGCCCAGGGCCTGGCCGGCACCCGCGCCTTCATCGCCGACGTGCGTGACGCGGTGGAGGCCGGCGTGAAGGCCGGCAAGGACCTGAACGCCGTCTACAAGGAGGTCTACGCCAAGCTCAAGCCCACCTACGGCCACTGGGTCATCTTCGACCACTGCATGCCCTTCGACGTCACCCGCTGCTACGACGAGGTGACGCAGTTCGCCGACCCGCGCATCTGGACCGCCGAGCGCGACCGGGTGATGTGGGAAACGCTCGAGGGCTGAGGCCGTGCGCTTCGCCGACCTGCCGCGCGAGGCACGCGCGCAGGCGCTCGACTACCAGCGCCTGACCTTCGAGCACGAGCGCAGCCCGGACCAGGACGCCGCCGCACCGGTGCGCCACCCGGTGGTGGTGGTCGGCGCCGGACCGGTGGGCCTGGCCCTGGCCATCGACCTGGCCCAGCGCGAGGTGCCGGTGGTGCTGCTGGACAACGACCACACGCTGTCCACCGGCTCGCGCGCCATCTGCTTCGCCAAGCGCACGCTGGAGGTCTGCGACCGCCTCGGCGTCGGCCAGCGCATGGTGGACAAGGGCGTGTCCTGGAGCCGCGGCCGGGTGTTCTTCCGCGACCAGGAGGTCTACCCCTTCGACCTGCTGCCGGAAACCGGCCACCAGCGGCCGGCCTTCATCAACCTGCAGCAGTACTACGTGGAGGGCTACCTGGCCGAGCGGGCGGCCGCGTTGCCCGGCATCGACGTGCGCTGGAAGCACAAGGTGGTCGGTGTGGACAACCGCGCCGACGGCGTGCTGCTGACGGTGCAGACCCCCGACGGCGAGTACCGGCTGCAGGCCGACCACGTCGCCGCCTGCGACGGGTCGCGTTCGGCGGTGCGCCAGCTGCTGGGCCTGGAGAGCCAGGGCCGCGTCTTCCGCGACCGCTTCCTCATCGCCGACGTGAAGATGGCGTTCGACCACCCGGCGGAGCGCTGGTTCTGGTTCGACCCGCCCTTCCACCCGGGGCAGAGTGTTCTGCTGCACAAGCAGCCCGACAACGTCTGGCGCATCGACTTCCAGTTGGGCTGGGACGCCGACCCCGAGGTCGAGAAGCGGCCCGAGAACATCATTCCCCGCGTCAAGGCGCTGCTCGGCGACAAGGTCGAGTTCGAGCTCGAATGGGCCAGCGTCTACACCTTCGCCTGCCAGCGCATGGCACGCTTCCGCCACCGCCGCGTGCTCTTCGCCGGCGACTCGGCGCACGGCGTGTCGCCCTTCGGCGCCCGTGGCGCCAACTCCGGCGTGCAGGACGCCGAGAACCTGGCCTGGAAGCTGGCCGCGGTGCTGCGCGGCGAGGCCGGCGACGCGCTGCTGGACAGCTACGCCCACGAACGCGAGTTCGCCGCCGACGAGAACATCCGCAACTCCAGCCGGTCCACCGACTTCATCACGCCCAAGAGCGAGGTCAGCCGGCTGTTCCGCGACGCGGTGCTGCAGCTGGCGCGGCAGCACGGCTTCGCCCGCCGGCTGGTCAACAGCGGCCGGCTGTCGGTGCCGTGCACGCTGTCGGCCTCGGCGCTGACCACGCCCGACCGGGACGCCTTCGACGCGCCGGTGGTGCCGGGCGCGGCGGCCCTGGATGCGCCGGTGCGGCGCGGCGACGGCAGCGCGGGCTGGCTGCTGCGCGAGCTGGGCCCCGACTTCACCGTGCTGGTCTACGACGGCGACGACGCGCTGACCGCCGAGCTGCGACGCGCGGCGGACGGGTTGACCCGCTCCACCGTGCTGCGCATCGGCTCCGCCCCCGGCGCCGACCTGCACGACGAGCAGGGCCTGGTCGCGCAACGTTATGGCCTGGCCGGCGGCGGCGTGGTGCTGCTGCGCCCCGACCACCACGTCTGCGCCCGCTGGCGCCGGCCGCACGGCGACGACCTGCGCGCCGCCCTGAAGCGCGCGCTGGCCCGCGCCTGACCTTGACGCAGGACCTTGCCATGCCGCACCTGATCACCGAACCGCACCTCGACCAGCCCGACGACTTCTACGAGGCGCTGCTCGACGCCCACCGCGACCTGCCGATCGAGCAGTCGCACGCGCTCAACGCCCGGCTGGTCCTGCTGCTGGCCAACCACATCGGCGACCACCCGGTGCTGTGCGAGGCGCTGCAGGCCGCCCGCGACAGCGCGCCGCAGCCCGCCTGACACCACCCACCTTGCATCCCCACCGGAGGACCGACATGACCGCATCGACCCCCAACCGCCGCCAGATCACGCTGGGCGCCGCCCTCGGCCTGCTCGTGCCCGGCGCCGTGCGGGCCCAGGACAACCGCAGCATCGAATGGGTCGTCGGTTTTGCCGCCGGCGGCGGCTCCGACACCGTCGCCCGCACGGTGGCCGAGGCCATGGCCCGCACGCTGGGCCAGCCCATCGTCGTCAACAACAAACCCGGCGCAGGCACCAACATCGCGGCCGAGTACGTGGTCCGCGCCGGCAACACCAGCGGCACGCTGCTCTTCACCGCCGACTTCGCCACCCTGGCCGCCAACCCGTTCCTCTTCGGCCGCCTCCCCTACGACCCGGTCAAGGACTTCGTGCCGGTGGGGCTGCTGGCGCGCTTCCCGCTGCTGCTGGTCGTCGCGCCCAACGTGCCGGCGAAGAACTGGCAGGAGTTCACCGCCTGGGCCAAGGCGCAGGACAACGTGTCCTACGCCTCGCCGGGCCTGGGCACCCCGCACCACCTGGCGGTGGAGCTGCTGCGCGAGCGCACGGGCCTCAAGTTCAACCACGTGCCCTACAAGGGCGCGGCGCCCGCCGTGCAGGATCTGATGGGCGGCCAGGTGCCGGTGGGCATGATCGACTCGGCCAGCGTGCAGCAGGCGGTGGTGGCCGGCCGGGTGAAGGCCATCGGCGTGGCCAGCGCGGCGCGGCTGCAGACGCTGCCCGACGTGCCCACCCTGGCCGAACAGGGCGTGTCCGGCTACGAGGCCTACGCCTGGCAGGGGCTGGTGGCGCCGGCCGGCACCCCGCCCGACACCGTGGCCCGGTTCAGCAAGGCCTTGCAGGCGGCGTTGGACGCCACGCCGGTGAAGGCCCGGTTCCAATCGCTGGCGCTGGAGGCGCTGCCCGGCACGCCGCAGCAGATGGCGAGCTACGCCGGCACCGAGCGCGAGCGCTGGGGCCGCCTCATCAAGGCCAACAACATCAGGCTGGACTGACCATGACCGACCCCGACCCGACGCTTCGCTACCAGAGCGGCTTCGGCAACGAACACGCCACCGAGGCCATCGCCGGCGCGCTGCCGCGCGGGCGCAACAGCCCGCAGCGGGCGCCGCTGGACCTGTACCCGGAGCTGGTCTCGGGCACCGCCTTCACCGCACCGCGCGCCGAGAACCGGCGCAGCTGGCTGTACCGCCGCCAGCCGTCGGTGGTGGCCGGCCGTTTCGCGCCCTACCGGCAGGACGGCTGGCTCACACCGCCGCTGCGCGAGGCGGTGGTCCCGCCCGAGCCGATGCGCTGGCATCCCTTCGCGCTGCCCACCGAGCCCACCGACTTCGTCGACGGGCTGAAGACGGTGGTGCTGAACGGCGACGCCGAGGCGCAGACCGGCATGGCCGCGCATGTGTACCTGGCCAACCGCTCGATGGACGGCCGCGCGCTGGTCAATGCCGACGGCGAACTGCTGCTGGTGCCGCAGCAGGGGCGGCTCGTCATCACCACCGAGCTCGGCGTGCTGGCGGTCCGGCCCGGCGAGATCGCGCTGCTGCCGCGCGGCCTGGTCTTTCGCGTCGACCTGCCCGACGGCCCGTCGCGCGGCTATGTGTGCGAGAACTACGGCGCGCACTTCCGCCTGCCGGAGCTGGGGCCGATCGGCTCCAACGGGCTGGCCAACGCGCGCGACTTCCTGGCACCGGTGGCGGCCTTCGAGGCGCCGCAGGGCGAGGTCGAGCTGGTGAAGAAATTCGCCGGCCGGCTGTGGCGCACGACGCTGAAGCGCACGCCCTTCGACGTGGTGGCCTGGCACGGCAACCTGGCGCCGGTGAAGTACGACACGGCGCACTTCATGGCCATCGGCTCGATCAGCTTCGACCACCCCGACCCGTCGATCTTCACCGTGCTGACCAGCCCCAGCGACACGCCGGGCACCGCCAACGCCGACTTCGTCATCTTCCCGCCGCGCTGGCTGGTGATGGAGGACACCTTCCGCCCGCCCTGGTACCACCGCAACCTGATGAGCGAGTTCATGGGACTGGTCTACGGCGAGTACGACGCCAAGCCCGAAGGCTTCAAACCCGGCGGTGCCTCGCTGCACAACGGCATGGTGCCGCACGGGCCCGACGGCGAGGCCTTCGAGAAGGCGACCGGCGCCGACCTGGCGCCGCAGAAGCTCGACGGCACGCTCGCCTTCATGTTCGAAAGCCGCCTGCGCTTCGTCCCCACGCCCTTCGCCCTGAACGGCGGCGCGCTGGACGAGGCGTACGCCGATTGCTGGGCCGGCCTGTCCGCCCGCGCCCCGCTCTGAGCCGCACCCATGACCGACCCCACCCTGAACCCCGACCTGCGCAGCTGGGTCGCCTCGGCCAACGCCGACGACGCCGACTTCCCGATCCAGAACCTGCCCTACGGGCGCTTCCGTCGGCGCGGCGAACGCGGCGACGGCGACTGGCGCATCGGCATCGCCATCGGCGACCAGGTGCTGGACCTGCGCCGTGCCGCCGCCGCGCACGACTGGCCGGCGGCCGTCCAGCCGCTGCTGCAGCCGCTGGCGGCCGGCGACCTCAACGCCTTCATGGCGCTGCCCGCGGCCCGCCGTGCGCCCCTGCGGCTGGCCCTGAGCGAGGCCCTGCGCGACGGCAGCCCGCTGCAGGCCACGCTGGCGCCCTGCCTGCTGCCGCAGGCCGAGGCCGAGATGGGCCTGCCCTGCCGTATCGGCGACTACACCGACTTCTACACCGGCATCCACCACGCCACCAGCGTCGGCAAGCTGTTCCGGCCCGATGCGCCGCTGTTGCCCAACTACCGGTGGGTGCCCATCGGCTACCACGGCCGGGCGTCGTCCATCCTGCCCAGCGGCCGCGCCTTCCGCCGGCCCAAGGGCCAGCTCAAGCCGGCGGATGCCGAGGTGCCGGTGCTGGCCCCGAGCCAGCGGCTGGACTACGAACTGGAGCTGGCGGTCTTCGTCGGCGCGCCCAATGCGCTGGGCGAGCCGGTGGCCATGGCCGAGGCGGAGGCGCATGTCTTCGGCCTGGGCCTGTTCAACGACTGGAGCGCGCGCGACATCCAGGCCTGGGAGTACCAGCCGCTGGGGCCCTTCCTGTCCAAGAGCTTCGCCAGCACGCTGTCGCCGTGGGTCGTGCCGCTGGAGGCGCTGGCCCCCCTTCCGCGTGCCCTTCACCCGGCCGGCCGGCGACCCCGAGCCGCTGCCCTACCTCGACGGCGAGGCCAACCGACGCCAGGGCGCCATCGACCTCCGGCTCGAGGTGCTGCTGCAGACCGCCGCCATGCGCGAGCAGGGCCTGCCGGCGGTGACCCTGAGCCGCTCCAACTTCACCGACGCGTACTGGACGCTGGCGCAGCTGGTGGCGCACCACACCATCAACGGCTGCAACCTGCAGAGCGGCGACCTGCTCGGCACCGGCACCCTGTCCGGCCCCGCGCCCGAGCAGGCCGGCTCGATGCTGGAGCTGAGCCGCGGCGGCAAGCAGCCCATCGCGCTGCCCACCGGCGAGACGCGCACCTTCCTGGCGGACGGCGACAGCGTGACGCTGCGCGGCTGGTGCGAACGCCCCGGCGCACGGCGCATCGGCTTCGGCGCCTGCACGGGGACCGTGCTGCCGGCGGCCTGACGGCCTGCGCCTCCAGGCCGGCCGGACTCGCGGGTCGTCCCGTGCCATCCGCATGGCACAGACAACGCCGCCCGCGCTGCCTACAGTGGGTCCCTCGCGGCCGACGACGGGCACGGGCGGACGACGGGCCGCCGGTGCTCGACATCAACGCCCGCCGCCTCGGCGACCACCGCACTGCGCACCGGCAAGGCCATGACCCAGAGCACCCTCAGCAGCAGCAATGGCAAGATCACCAGGAGCCGCCACGTCGACACGCCCTTCGTGCGCAACTGCTGGTACGTGATCGCCTGGTCGCACGAAGTGCCGGACGGCGGGCTCTTCAGCCGCACGGTGATCGGCGAGCCCGTCCTGCTCATGCGGCGCGCCGACGGCCGCCTCACCGCCCTGCTCGACCGCTGCAGCCACCGGCTGGCGCCGCTGTCGATCGGCCAGCGCGAGGGCGACACCGTGCGCTGCGCCTACCACGGCATCCGGTTCGACGCCACCGGCCGCTGCCTGGAGGTGCCGGGCACCGAGCGCGTGCCGCCCGGCCTCGACCTCAAGACCTACCCGGTGGTCGAGCACCGGCGCTGGATCTTCGTCTGGATGGGCGATCCCGCGCTCGCCGACACCGCCCTGCTGCCCGACAACCATTCCAACGACTCGCCGGACTGGGTGAACCAGCCGGGGTACATGCACTACGAGGTGCCCTACCTGCTGATCTGCGACAACCTGCTGGACTTCTCGCACCTGAGCTATGTGCACGCGACGACGCTGGGCGGTTCGACCGAGATCGCCCGGGCCCGCCAGCACAACGAGCCGGTGCGCGTGGGCGACCGTCAGGTGGGCGTGCGCATCACCCGCGAGGTCAAGGGCGTGCCCGCGTCGCCCTACTGGCACAGCTTCCGGCCAGGGCTGGCGGGCGACTACCGGCGATGGTTCCACTACGACTTCGTGCTGCCCGGCGTCCTGCTGATGGACTCCGGCGGCCATCCGATGGACGCGCCCGACGACGTGGCGCGCACGGTGCGGATGCACAGTTGCCAGGCGGTGACGCCGGAAACCGAGACCAGCAGCCACTACTTCTTCCAGCAGTCCTGCCAGCGCCAGGACTTCGAGCGCGCGGCGGAGACGCCGCAGCGCATGCACGAGGTGCTGCTCAAGGCCTTCGTCGAAGACCGCGACATGATCACCGCGCAGTACCGGGCCATCCTGGCCACGCCGGACCTGCCGATGCGCCCCGTCGCGCTGGACGCCGCGCTGGGCCAGTTCCGCGCGCTGGTCGAGCGCCTGGCGCAGGCGGAGGCACGCTGAGCCGCCGGGCGGCGGCCGAGCGGCGGCCCTGCGCGATGGTCAGGGCCGCACCTCGAAGTCCAGCAGTTCGACGCCCTCGTCCACCTGCTCGCCCGCGACGAAGCGGAAGGCGCTGACCACGCCCTTCGCCGGCGCCTGCAGGGTGTGCTCCATCTTCATCGCCTCCATCACCAGCAGCGGCGTGCCGGCCTCCACCGCGGCGCCCTCGGCCACCAGCAGCGCAATCACCTTGCCCGGCATCGGCGCCCTCAGGCCGCGGGCGACGTCATCTTCCGCGCCGTCGCCGTCGCCGGCGTGCACCGGTGCCAGCACCCAGACCCGGCCGTCGAGGAAGACGTGCCAGCGACCGTCGGCGCCGGCCACCGCGGTGGCGGCGCGCCGGCGGCCGTGCGGCAGCGCCTCGTCCACCGCCAGCGTTCGCACGACCTCGCCATGGCGCAGCGTCACCGGCCGCGGCGCGCGGCCGTTCGGCCGCCAGCCGTCGAGCAGCCGCCAGGGTGAATCGGGCCCGTCGCCGGCGGCGTCGGCGGCGGCCAGCGTGCACCGGTCCTCGCGCTGCCGCTCGGCCTGCGCGGCCAGCCGCCACACGTCCTCGGGCGGGTCCTGCGGGGGCGGGAAGAGCCGCCCGTGCTCGCGCTCGATCAACGCGGTGTCGAGGTCGGCGTCGGCAAAGGACGGCGTCGCCACCAGCCGCGACAGGAACCCGACGTTGTTCGCCACGCCCACCACCTGCACCTCGGCCAGCGCACGGCGCAGGCGCGCCAGCGCGCGCGCCCGGTCGTGGTCCCAGACGACGAGCTTGGCGATCATCGGGTCGTAGTGGGGCGTGATCTCGTCGCCGCACTCGACCCCGCTGTCCACCCGCACGTGGGCCGAGTCCGCCGGCAGGGCCAGGTGCGTCAGCCGGCCGGTGGAGGGCAGGAAGCCCTTGTCGGGGTCCTCGGCGTACAGCCGGGCCTCGATGGCATGACCGGTCAGCGACAGCTGCTCCTGCCGCAGCGGCAGGGGCTCGCCGGCGGCCACGCGCAGCTGCCACTCGACCAGGTCCAGCCCGGTGACCAGCTCGGTGACCGGGTGCTCCACCTGCAGCCGGGTGTTCATCTCCATGAAGTAGAAGCGGCCGTCGGGCTGCGCGATGAACTCGACGGTGCCGGCGCCGACGTAGCCCACCGCCCGGGCCGCGTCCACCGCGGCGCGGCCCATGGCGGCGCGGCGTTCGGGGGTCATGCCGGGTGCGGGCGCTTCCTCCAGCACCTTCTGGTGGCGGCGCTGCACCGAGCAGTCGCGCTCGAACAGGTGGACGCATCCGCCCTGGCGGTCGCCGAAGACCTGCACCTCGATGTGCCGCGGCCGCAGCACGTACTGCTCGATGAGCACCTGGTCGTCGCCGAAGGCGTTCAGCGCCTCGCGCCGGCACGACAGCAGCGCGGCCTCGAAGTCGGCTGGGGCGTCGACGCGGCGCATGCCCTTGCCGCCCCCGCCGGCGCTGGCCTTGATCAGCACCGGGTAGCCGATGCGGTCGGCCTGTGCCGCGAGGAAACCGGCGTCCTGCTTGTCGCCGTGGTAGCCCGGCGTCAGCGGCACGCCGGCCGCCGCCATCAGCGCCTTGGCGGCCGACTTGCTGCCCATGGCCCGGATGGCCGAGGCCGGCGGGCCGATGAAGACGAGGCCGGCGCGCTCGCAGGCGTCGGCGAAGTCGGCGTTCTCGGACAGGAAGCCGTAGCCCGGGTGAATCGCCTGCGCGCCGGTCTGCCTCGCCGCCGCGAGGATGCGATCGCCCACCAGGTACGACGCGCGCGCAGGCGCCGGGCCGATGCACACCGCCTCGTCGGCCAGGCGCACGTGGCGGGCGTTGGCGTCGGCTTCGGAATGCACGGCGACGGTGGCGATGCCGAGGCGCCGCGCGGTGCGGACGACGCGGCAGGCGATCTCCCCGCGGTTGGCGATGAGGACCTTGCCGAACATCGTCAGTCCCTCCACGACGGCTTGCGCTTGCCGAGGAAGGCGGCCAGGCCCTCGCGCGCCTCGGGGGTGGCGCGCAGGCGGGCGATGCGCTGCGCCGTGTCCTCCACCAGCGCGTCGTCCACCGGCCGGTGGGCCACCGCGCGGATCAGCTCGGTGGACGCGCGCTGCGCCAGCGGGCCGCCGGCCAGCAGCGCGTCGACCAGCGACTGCACGGCGGCGTCGAGCGCGTCCGGCGCCGCCACCTCGTGCGCCAGCCCCAGCGCATGCGCGCGCTGCGCGTCGATGCGCTCGCCGGTCTGGAAGTAGCGATGCGCCTGCCGCTCGCCGATGGCCCGCAGCACGTAGGGACCGATGGCCGAGGGGATGAGGCCCAGGCGCACCTCGGAGGTGGCGAACTGCGCCTCGGTGGAGGCGACGCAGAGGTCGCAGGCCGCCGCCAGCCCGAGGCCGCCGCCGAGCGCGGCGCCGTGCACGCGTGCGATGGTGGGCTGCGGCAGCTCGGCCAGCGTTCGCAGCATCAGCGCCAGCCGGCGCGCATCGGCCAGGTTGTCGTCCGGCGAGGCGGCGCCCAGCCGCTGCATCCAGCCCAGGTCGGCGCCGGCGGAGAAGCTCTTGCCGCGACCGGCCAGCACCAGCACGCGCACGCCGGGGTCGGCGGCCAGCGACCGGAAGGCGGCCGTCAGCTCGGCGATCAAGCCTTCGTCGAAGGCGTTGTGCACCGTCGGCCTGGCCATCCACAGCCAGGCCACCGGGCCGCGGCGTTCGATCTCCAACGTGGTGAAGTGCATGGCGTTCACGGTGGCAGAAGGCACGGGCACGTCGGCCTCACATCCTGAAGACGCCGAACGTCGTCGGCTCGATCGGCGCGTTCAACGCGGCCGAGAGCGACAGGCCCAGCAGGCGGCGCGACTGCGCCGGGTCGACCACGCCGTCGTCCCACAGCCGGGCGGTGGCGTAGTACGGATGGCCCTGGTGTTCGTACTGCGCGCGGATGGGCGCCTTGAAGGCGGCCTCGTCCTCGGCGCTCCACTGCCCGCCGCGGGCCTCGATGCCGTCGCGCTTGACGGCGGCCAGCACGCCGGCGGCCTGGTCGCCGCCCATGACGCTGATGCGCGCGTTGGGCCACATCCACAGGAAGCGCGGCGAAAAGGCGCGGCCGCACATGCCGTAGTTGCCCGCGCCGAAGCTGCCGCCGATCAGCAGCGTGAGCTTGGGCACCTGCGCGGTGGCCACCGCGGTGACCATCTTGGCGCCGTCCTTGGCGATGCCGCCGCTTTCGTACTTGCGGCCGACCATGAAGCCGGTGATGTTCTGCAGGAACACCAGCGGCACGCCGCGCTGCGCGCACAGCTCGATGAAGTGCGCGCCCTTCAGCGCCGACTCGGAGAACAGCACGCCGTTGTTGGCGACCAGGCCCACCGGCATGCCGTACAGCCGCGCGAAGCCGGTGACCAGCGTGGCGCCGTAGCGGGCCTTGAACTCGTCGAAGCGCGAGCCGTCGACCACGCGGGCGATGACCTCGCGCACGTCGTAGGGCTTGCGGGGGTCCTGCGGCACGATGCCGTACAGCTCCTCGGGGTCGTACAGCGGGGCTTCGGCGGGCTGCAGCGTCACCGTGACCGGCCGTCGCCGGTTGAGGCGGCCGACGATGCGCCGCGCGATGGCCAGCGCATGCGCGTCGTCCTCGGCCAGGTGGTCGGCCACGCCGGAGACGCGGGTGTGCACGTCGCCGCCACCCAGGTCTTCGGCGCTCACCTCCTCGCCGGTGGCCGCCTTCACCAGCGGCGGCCCGCCGAGGAAGATGGTGCCCTGCCCGCGCACGATGACGGTCTCGTCGCTCATCGCCGGCACGTAGGCGCCGCCGGCGGTGCAGGAGCCCATCACCACCGCCACCTGGGCGATGCCCAGCGAGCTCATCACCGCCTGGTGGTAGAAGATGCGGCCGAAGTGCTCGCGGTCGGGGGAAGACCTCGTCCTGCCGCGGCAGGAAGGCGCCGCCGGAATCGACCAGGTAGATGCAGGGCAGCCGGTTCTGCAGCGCGATCTCCTGCGCGCGCAGGTGCTTCTTCACCGTCATCGGGAAGTAGGTGCCGCCCTTCACCGTGGCGTCGTTGGCCAGCACCATGCAGTCCAGCCCCTGCACCCGGCCGACGCCGGCGATCAGGCCGGCGGCCGGCGCCTGGCCTTCGTACAGGCCGTGCGCGGCCAGCTGGCCGATCTCCAGGAAGGGCGTGCCGGGATCGAGCAGGCGGTCGACCCGTTCGCGCGGCAGCAGCTTGCCGCGGGCGGTGTGGCGCTCGCGGGCCGCGGCGTCGCCACCGAGGGCGGCCTCGGCCACCTTCGCGCGCAGGTCGTCGACCAGCGCGCGCATCGCCTGCGCGTTGGCGCGGAACGGCTCGCCGCGCGGGTCGATGCGCGAGGTCAGCACGGTGCCCATGTCATGCCGTCTCGTTGAACAGCTCGCGGCCGATGAGCATGCGCCGGATCTCCGACGTGCCGGCGCCGATCTCGTACAGCTTGGCGTCGCGCCACAGCCGCCCCGCCGCCACCTCGTTGGTGTAACCCACGCCGCCCAGCGCCTGGATGGTCTCGCCGGCCATCCAGGTGGCCTTCTCGGCCAGGTACAGGATGGCCCCGGCGGCGTCCTTGCGCAGGCTGCGGGCGTGGTCGCGGCGGTCGCAGGCCGCGCCGACGGCGTAGCCGTAGGCCCGGCAGGCCTGCCAGGTGGTGTACAGGTCGGCCAGCTTGCCCTGCATGAGCTGGAACTCGCCGATCGGCTGGCCGAACTGCCGACGCTCGTGCACGTAGGGCAGCACCAGGTCCATGCAGGCGGCCATGATGCCCAGCGGCCCGCCGCAGAGCACCGCCCGCTCGTAGTCCAGCCCGGACATCAGCACCCGCGCGCCGTGGCCGACGCCGCCCAGCACGTTGTCCTCGGGCACCTCGCAGTCCTCGAAGAACACCGGCCAGGTGTTGGAGCCGCGCATGCCCAGCTTGTCCAGCTTGCGGCCGAAGCCGAGGCCCTTGAAGCCCTTCTCGACGATGAAGGCGGTGATGCCCTTCGGGCCGGCGCCGGGGTCGGTCTTGGCGTAGACGACCAGGGTGTCGGCGTCGCCGCCGTTGGTGATCCACATCTTCGAGCCGTTGAGCACGTAGCGGTCGCCCCGGCGGTCGGCGCGCAGCGCCATGCTGACCACGTCGGAGCCGGCGCCCGGCTCGCTCATCGCGAGCGCACCGACGTGCTCGCCGCTGACCAGCCGGGGCAGGTAGCGCCGCTTCTGCGCCTCGCTGCCGTGGCGGTGGAGCTGGTTGATGCAGAGGTTGGAGTGCGCACCGTAGCTCAGGCCCACCGCGGCCGAGGCGCGCGACACCTCCTCCATCGCCACCAGGTGCGCCAGGTAGCCCATCGCGGTGCCGCCATGGGCTTCGGACACCGTCATGCCGTGCAGGCACAGGCCGCCCAGCTTCCGCCAGAGGTCGGCGGGGAACTGGTTGTCGTGGTCGATCTGCGCGGCGCGCGGTGCGATCTCCGCCGCGGCGAAGGCCCGCACCGACTCGCGCAGCATGGCCACGGTGTCGCCGAGGTCGAAGTCAAGGCCGGGGAGGTGGTTCACGGCGGTTCCTCGTCGGGTGGATTGCCGCCGAGCCTAGCGCGGGCCGACGGCGCGGGTGCGCCGAGTTGGTTGCAAATGCTGCCAGCGCTTTGCACACTGCGGCGATGCCTGCCCGCCCCCGCCCCGCGCCCGCGGCCGCCCCGCGCGCGGCGACGCCGATGGCCTTCGTGCGCGCGGTGCTGCTGGCCTACGCCCGCTACGGCGTGCCGCCGCAGGGCGCGCTGGAGGCGGCGCAGGTGTCGCCGTCGCTGCTCGACGATGCGACGGCCTGCATCACCTCCGCGCAGTTCGAGCGGCTGTGCGCGCATGCCATGCAGGAGCTGGACGACGAGGCGCTGGGCTGGTTCTCGCGCCGCCTGCCCTGGGGCAGCTACGGCCTGCTGTGCCGCGCCTCGCTGGGCGCGCCGACGCTGGGGCTGGCGCTCAAGCGCTGGTGCCGCCACCACCGGCTGCTCACCGACGACCTGCACCTGTCGCTGACGGTCGAGGGCGGAGACGCCGTCGTCGCCATCGACGAGCGCGTCGACCTGGCGGCGATGCGCGAGTTCTGCCTGGTCAGCAGCCTGCGCTACCTGCACGGTTATGCCTGCTGGGCCGTCGACTCGCGCATCGCGCTGCGCGAGGTGGCCCTGCCCATCGCCCGGCCGCCACACGGCGCGGTGCACGAGCTCATCTTCCCCGGCCCGGTGCGGCATGGCGCCGCGCGCACGCAGATGCGGCTGGACGCCAGCTACCTCGAGCTGCCGCTGCTGCGCGACGAGGCGGCGCTGGGCGGCATGCTGCAGCACGCGCTGCCGCTGACCGTGCGGCCCTATCGGCGCGACCGGCTGCTGGCCGATTCGGTGCGCCACCTGCTGCGCACCCGCGGCGCCGAACTGCGCACCGCCGAGTCGCTGGCCGCGGCGCTGGGGCAGTCGTCGCGAACGCTGCACCGCCAGCTGGCCGACCAGGGCAGCTCGGTGCAGCGCCTGCGCGACGAGGTCCGCTGCGACCAGGCCCTGCACCTGCTGCACCGCACCGCCAAGCCGGTCAAGCAGGTGGCCGAGGCGGTGGGCTTCAAGGACGAGAAGAGCTTCATCCGCGCCTTCAAGGGCTGGACCGGCCGCTCGCCGGGCGACCTGCGCAGGCGGCGGTCGTCCGGGCCCTGAGACGGCCCGGACGTTCCCCCACCAGGCAAAGAAAAACGGGCCAGACGCTTGAAGCATCTGGCCCGTTCATCCAGAACCAAGATTCTGGCGCGGCTGGCAGGATTCGAACCCACGACCCCTTGGTTCGTAGCCAAGTACTCTATCCAACTGAGCTACAGCCGCTGAGCCCCGGACTATAACACGGCGCCTGCCCGGCCCCGGCTCACAGCTTCTCCTCGCGGAACAGGTCCAGCTTGTCCTGCACCGCGCGGTCGGAGTAGCTGAACAGCACCGCGTCGTCGGTGGCGGTGGCGTGCTGCACCGTCGTCCAGCTCGGCACCACGAACAGGTCGTGCGGCCCCCAGTGGAACACCTGGTCGCCCACGCGGCTGGTGCCGTGGCCTTCGACCACGGTGAACACCGTGCTGTCGGTGGACCGGTAGGGCCGGCTCTCGAAGCCCTTGGGCAGCAGCTGCATGCAGGTGGCGATGGTGGGCATGGCCCAGCCGCCGTTGACCGGGTTGACGTAGCGCATCTTGTGGCCGTGCCACGGGCTGATCTCGCGGAAGCGCGACAGGCGGTCCAGCGCCTCGCGGGTGCGGTCGTACGGGTAGTTGAAGATGGGCGAGGTCAGCGTGCCGTAGTCCTGGTCCACCGGCAGCAGGTTGGTGCCGGCCTCGGCCATGGCCGCGCCCTCGGGCCGGTCCACCGGGTGCACCTTGCCCGGGTAGCCCTCGCGGAAGCTGGCCGCCAGCAGGTTGACGATGTGCATGTCCAGCCCGTCGAGCCAGATCATCGGCTCGCTGCCGACGTTGCCGTGGTCGTGCCAGGTCCACGACGGCGTGATGACGAAGTCGCCCGGCAGCATCATCGTCTTCTCGCCGCCCACCGCGGTGTAGGCGTCGCGGCCCTCGATGATGAAGCGCAGGGCGGAGGCGACGTGCCGGTGCGCCGGCGCCGTCTCGCCGGGCAGGATGATCTGGAAGCCGGCGAACAGGCTCTGCGTGATGCGCGACTGGCCGGGCAGGCCCGGGTTCTCGAACACCAGCACACGGCGCTCGGCCTCCTCGGTGGAGATCTGGTGGCAGGCCTCCATCACGAAGGGCCGCACGTCCTCGTAGCGCCAGTGCGCCGGCACGCAGCGCGGCTGCGGCGTCTCGGTCACCAGGCCGTGCAGCACGCGCCACAGCGGCGCCAGGTGCTGGGAGCGGGCGCGCTCGTAGAAGCCGGCGCGGCCGGCCTCGGCGTCGCGGTTGACGGTGGGGACGAGGCCGGTGCCGTCGTCGGAGGGCGTGGTGGTCGGGGAGTTCATGGACTGCGGTCGTTCGCCTCGGCGAACCCATGCGTTTCAGCGGAACGGCACTGTCGGCGCCGGTGCGGACCGTGTCAACCGAAGGCGAATCGGCCCCGCGGCGCCGGGCCCGGGTCAGTCGATGGACGCCGCTTCGTGCTGGCACTGGCGGGCGCGCTCGGTGTCGCCCTCCTCCAGCGCCAGGTCGGCCAGGCGGCGCCAGGCGCGACGGCGCGCGCGCGGCTGCAGGCCGGGCGACGCGGCGGCCTCGGCCAGCACGCGCCGGGCCTTGCCCCAGAGCTGCCGCTCGGCGTAGACGGTGCCCACCGCGGCCAGCACCGCCGGTTCGTGGTTGAAGGCGGTGGCGGCCGACTCCAGCCGCGGCAGCCAGTCGGCGCCGATGCCCGGCGCGGCGTCGACCAGGCCCAGCGCCACCTGCTCGCGCTCGTCGGCGCCCAGTTCGCCGATGCGGTCCCAGAACGGCCGCAGCCAGCCGCGGGCGTCTTCGAAGGCGGCGAAGCGCGCGGCCCGGTGGGCGGCGCGCGCGGCGACGAAGGCGTCGCGCCGGTCGGCGGCCTCGAAGCCGAGCCAGATGCGGCGCAGCTGGTCGGCGTCGTGCGCCTGGTCCAGCGCCTCGCAGGCCAGCGAGCGCAGCAGGCCCTGCGCCGCCACCCGCGAGAAGCCCTGGTGCTTGGCCAGCAGCCGCGCGGTGCGCAGGGCCTCCTGCGGCTGGCGCGCCAGGCGGGCGGCCTGCAGCTTCAGCCGCAGCGCATGCGTGCGGCGGGCGGCACCGGCGGGCAGTTCGGCCAGCATCTGCAGCGCACGCGGGGCGTCGCGGTCGTCGAGCGCCCATTCGGCGGCCAGCAGCCGCGCGGCCTCGTCGGCGATGCGGCTCACTGGGCCCGGCCGCTTGCCGAGGCGGATGGCCTGGCGCAGCTGCGCGTCGCGGCGCTGGCGGTCCTGCAGGCGGTGGGCGCTGTGGCCGGCCAGCAGGTGCGACAGCACCCGCAGCTCGTGGTCGCCGGACAGCTCCGGCGTGCCGTCCTGGATGGCCAGTGCCCGCGCCGCGGCCTTCTCGGCCCGGGTGTAGCGCGCACCGAAGAACTCGGCCAGCGATTCGCGCAGCGCCCGCTGCGCCGCGCGCTCGCGCGTCAGCAGCCGCCATTCGCGGGCGCGTCGCGGCAGCGTCACCAGCGAGCCGATGCCGTGGATGGCCGACACCAGCACGAAGCAGCTCGCCACCAGGCCGAGCAGGAAGAGGTTGAGCGACAGGTCCAGCCGCCAGCCTCCCCAGTAGAACGTGACCAGCCCGTCGTTGCGGCCGAGGGTCACCGCCGCCACCACCGCGGCGGCGAACAGCAGCACCAGCCAGATGACCGCGCGCATGGGCTGTGCGGGGCTAGCGGCCGGCCGCCGCGGCGGTGATGGCGGCCAGCGTCTCGTCCGCGCGGGGCACGCCCACGGCCTTGGCCTGCGAGCTCACCTGGCGCAGCAGTTCGGCGGTCGACAGCACCCGCCGCGAGCCGCGGTCGAAGTAGCGTTCCAGCGCCACCAGCGCGTCGCGCAGGTCGGCCTGCGCGGTGTCGAAGTGGCGCGACAGCAGCGCGATGCGGGCATCGAGCAGCCGCAGCTTCAGGTTCTCGCGCAGGAACCAGGCCTGCTCGGGCGCGATGAGCATCGCGTCCGGGCTGTCGATGCGGGTGATGCGCAGCAGCGAGCGCGCCTCCTGCCCCACCACGGCGCTGATGAAGCGCCACTGCGCCAGCAGCCAGGCGCCCAGCGGCTGGTCGAGGCTGAGCAGGCCGGGGTTGGGCGGCAGCGGCGGCTCGGCCGCGCTGGCACCGCCGCGGCGTTCGCGCCGGGCTTCGGCGCCGGCCAGCAGCGGCAGCTCGTCGACCAGACGCACTGCCTCGTCCAGCCGCAGGGTCAGCGCGGCCACGTCGGTCAGGCCCACCGCCTTGACCCGGTCCAGGTCCTTGGCGATGGCACGGCGCACGCGCTCCAGCCGCGGCTGGTTGTAGCGCGCCAGCCGCTCGTCGGCCTGGCGCAGCGCGGCCACCGTCGGCTCGGGGCTGCCGGTGATGGCGCTCTGCTGCAGGGCCACGCGCAGCGACGCCTCGACGTCGGCCAGCAGGTTCTCGTCCCGCGAGCGGGACAGCGAGGAGATGAGCTCGTCCAGCTGGGTGCGCTGCACCGCCACCTCGGCCAGCCGCGCCTCCAGCAGGGCCACCTTGGCCGCCGCGTCGCGCGACAGGTCCTGCGCCTGCTTGGCCGCCAGGCGCGCCTCGCCGGCCTGGTCCTGGCTCTCCTGCTGCCGGCGCACCAGCTCCTGCTCCAGCTGCTGCAGCCGCTGGTGCGTCGACCAGGCGACGCCGAGGCCGATCACCGCCAGCAGCGCCACCACGCCGAAGGCCAGCAGCGGCGCCCGGCGGTCGCGCACGGGCACGGCGGCGCCCACGGTGGGCACCGAAGGCGCGGCGGCGGGTGGTGGGGGAATGGGCTCCACGGGGGCGATGGAATGGGGGGCGGCGGATTGTATGCAGGGGGTCCCGTCGGTCAGGGCCGTCCGAAGGCGGCGACCAGCGCGTCCACCGTGGGCGGCAGCACCTGCACGCCCACCATGCCGATCGCCCGCGCCCGCTCGGCGATGCGTGGGTGGCTGGCCACCGCCCGCGCGGCCGACCAATCGGCCCCGGGGCAGAACCGCCGCAGGTGGTCCACCGCCTCGCCGCTGCTGAGCAGCCAGACGTGGGCCCGCGGCCAGGCCAGCGCCCGGGCGGCCAGCGCCTGGTCGTCGGCCGTCCACCGGGCGGGCTCGCGGCGGTAGGCGGCGACGAAGTGCACGGCGGCGCCCTCGGCACGCAGCGCCTCGGCCAGCCACTCGCGGCCGCCCTCACCGCGCACGATCCAGGCCTCGGTGTCGCGCCAGTCGCGCAGCGGCTTCAACACCCGCCACAGCGCCTCCGAGTCGAACACGCCCTCGTGGACCGGCGGCTGCACGATGGCCGCGGCCGGCACGCCGGCCTGCACGAGCGCCTCGGCCGTGCCCGGGCCGGTGGCACCGGCCAGCACGCCGGCGGGCCACGCACGGTCCCGGGGCCGTGCGGCAAGGAACCGTGCCGCGGCGTTAGGGCTGACGAACATCGCCAGCGCCGCACCGGGCAGCGCCTGCCAGGCCACCGTGACCGCCCGCGGATCTGCCGGTGGTCCGATGGACAGCAGCGGCAGCGCGACCGCGTCGAGACCGGCCGCCGCCAGCCGCGCGACCCAGGCATCCGCCTGCGGTGGCGGCCGGGTGACGATCAGGCGCGGACCGTCGCCGTGGACGGGCGACGCCGGCGTCATGCGCCGGCGGGTGCGAGGTAGCCCGCGGCCCCCGCGGCGAACAGCGCATCGGCCGCGCGTTGCCCCAGGGCATGGGCCTGCGCCTCGTCGGCCACCTCGGCGTCGACGTGCGTGCGCAGCAGCGGCCGTTGGGGGGCGTCGACCTGGCCCAGCGCGGCCTGCAGCCGCAGCATGGCGCCGTCCCAGCGGGCATGCGCGGCCAGCGGCATGCTGCAGCTGCCGCCCAGCGCACGCGATACCTGGCGTTCGGCCAGCACCGCCAGCCAGCTCGGCCGGTGCACCAGCGCCTGCAGCCGGTGGCGCAGCTCGGCGTCGTCGGCACGCACCTCCAGGCCGAGCGCGCCCTGCCCGGCCGCCGGGATCATCTCGTCCACCTCGAACACCGAGCGGATGCGGGCGGCCAGTCCCAGCCGCTTCAGGCCGGCGGCGGCCAGCACGATGGCGTCGTAGTGCCCGTCGTCCAGCTTGCGCAGCCGGGTGTCGAGGTTGCCGCGCAGCGGCTCGATGCGCAGGTCCGGCCGCAGCGCACACAGCTGCGCCACCCGGCGCAGGCTGGAGGTGCCGACCACCGCGCCCTGCGGCAACGCCCGCACGCCGTCGAACCGGGCGCTGACGAACGCATCGCGCGGGTCCTCGCGCTCCAGCACCGCCGCCAGCACGAAGCCGTCGGGCAGGTCCATCGGCACGTCCTTCAGCGAGTGCACGGCCAACTGGGCGCGGCCTTCCTCCAGCGCCGTTTCCAGTTCCTTGACGAACAGGCCCTTGCCGCCGACCTTGGACAGCGTGCGGTCGAGGATCTGGTCGCCGCGGGTGGTCATGCCGAGCAGCTCGACCTCGAGGCCGAAGCGCCGTGTCAGCAGGTCGCGCACATGCCCGGCCTGCCACAGGGCGAGCCGGCTTTCGCGGGTGGCGATGAAGAGGGGAGCGGACATCGAAGGGATGCTAGCGGAAGTGCACCCCGCGGCCGGCGCAGGCAACATCGCCCCCGCACGGGCCGGTTCTTGCATGGCCGAGGCCCGCCCCACCCCCCCCTCGCCGACCCACGATGCCCCGCACCCCCGCCGCCGTTTCAACCACCGCCGCCGAAGCCGAGTACCGCGCCCTGCTCGACGACATCCGCCTGCTCGGCCGGCTGCTCGGCGACGTCATCCGCGAACAGGAGGGCCAGGCCGCCTTCGACCTGGTCGAGCAGGTGCGCCGCCTGGCCGTGGCCTACCGGGCGCGCGAGGACGCCGAGGCCGGCCGCAAGCTGGACAAGCTGCTGAAGCAGCTGTCGGGCGACCAGACGGTGAGCGTGATTCGCGCCTTCAGCTACTTCCTGCACCTGGCCAACCTGGCCGAGGACCGGGCCGAGGCCCGGCGCCAGCGCGCCCAGCGGCGCCAGGCGCACCGCCAGGCCGGCACGCTGGAACACGCGCTGGAGCGGCTGACCCAGGGCGGCCTGCACCCCGAGGACATCGCCGAGGCGCTGAAGGGCTTCCACGTCTCGCCGGTGCTGACGGCGCACCCGACCGAGGTGCAGCGGCAGAGCATCCTCGACGCCGAGCGCGCCATCGCGCTGCTGATCGAGCACCGCCACGACGCGGCCGAGGACGACGCCGCGCTGGCCGAGACCGAGGCGCTGCTGCGCGCGCAGCACTCACCCAGCTGTGGCAGACGCGCATGCTGCGCACCGCCAAGCTCACCGTCGCCGACGAGATCGAGAACGCGCTGGGCTACCACCGCAGCACCTTCCTCGCCACCGTGCCCAAGCTGTACGCCCGGCTGGAGCGGCTGCTGCCCGGGCAGCCGGTGCCGCCCTTCTTCCGCATGGGCCACTGGATCGGCGGCGACCGCGACGGCAACCCCAACGTCGGCGCCGGCACGCTGGAGCGCGCGCTGTCGCGGCAGAGCGAGACCGCGCTGCGCCACTACCTGACCGAGGTGCACACGCTGGGCGCCGAGCTGTCGATGTCGCTGCAGCTGGCCGGCGCCACGCCCGCGCTGATGGCGCTGGCCGACGCCTCCGGCGACCTCGGCCCGCACCGGCAGGACGAGCCCTACCGGCGCGCGCTGATCGGCGTCTACGCCCGGCTGGCGGCGACCCTGCACACGCTGACCGGCACCGAGGCGCTGCGCCATGCGCTGGCGCCGAGCACGCCCTACGCCGGCCCGGACGGCCTGCTCGCCGACCTGCGCTGCGTGGCCGACTCGCTGGCCGCCCACCACGGCCGCGCGCTGGTGGCGCCGCGGCTGGCGCCGCTGATGCGGGCGGTGGAGGTGTTCGGCTTCCACCTGGCCACCGTCGACCTGCGCCAGAGCTCCGACCGCCACGAGGCGGCGCTGGCCGAGCTGCTGGCGGCGGCGGGCGTCTGCGACGACTATGGCTCACTCGATGAGCCGGCCCGGCGCGCGCTGCTGCTGCGGCTGCTCGACGACCCGCGGCCGCTGCGCGTGCCGGGCCACGCCTACAGCGAGGACACGGTGGGCGAGGTGGCGGTGTTCGAGGCCGCCGCCGTGGCGCTGCGGCGCTTCGGCCGCGCCGCCATCCGCCACTACATCATCAGCCACACCGAGGCGGTGAGCGACCTGCTGGAGGTGCTGCTGCTGCAGAAGGAGGTGGGGCTGGTGCGCGGCCGCCTGAGCCAGGGCGGCGCGCAGGCGGCGCTCATCGTCGTGCCGCTGTTCGAGACCATCGGCGACCTGCGCAACGCACCGGCCATCATGGGCGAGCTGCTGGCCCTGCCCGGCATGCTGGACCTGCTCAAGGCCGGCGGCGGCGAGCAGGAGGTGATGCTGGGCTACAGCGACAGCAACAAGGACGGCGGCTTCTTCACCAGCAACTGGGAGCTCTACCGCGCCGAGCTGGCGCTGGTCGAGCTGTTCGGCCCGCTGGAGCAGGAACAGGGCCTCAAGCTGCGGCTCTTCCACGGCCGCGGCGGCACCGTCGGCCGCGGCGGCGGCCCGAGCTACCAGGCCATCCTGGCGCAGCCCACCGGCACGGTGAACGGGCAGATCCGGCTGACCGAGCAGGGCGAGGTCATCGCCTCCAAGTACAGCCACCCGGCCATCGGCCTGCAGCACCTGGAGACGCTGGTCGCCGCCACGCTGGAGGCCACGCTGCTGCACCCGTCGAAGCCGGCGCCGCAGCGCTTCCTCGACGTGGCGGCGCAGCTGTCCACCGCCTCGATGGCGGCCTACCGCCGGCTGGTCTACGAGACGCCCGGCTTCGTCGACCACTTCTTCGCCGCCACGCCGATCCGCGAGATCGCCGGCCTGCACATCGGCTCGCGCCCCGCATCGCGCAAGGCCACGCGCGCCATCGAGGACCTGCGCGCCATCCCCTGGAGCTTCTCCTGGGGCCAGTGCCGGCTGGCGCTGCCGGGCTGGTACGGCTTCGGCAGCGCGGTGATGGCCTTCCTCGACCAGGACGGCCCTCAGGAGAACAGCAGTGGCCGCGACGACCGGCTGGCCCTGCTGCAGCGCATGCACAAGCAGTGGCCCTTCCTGCGCACGCTGCTCGGCAACCTGGACATGGTGCTGGCCAAGGCCGACCTCGGCATCGCCGAGCGCTACGCGGCGCTGAGCGAGGACCCGCGCCGCGGCAAGGCCATCTTCAAGGCCATCGCCGCCGAGTTCCAGCGCTGCTGCGAGGCGCTGTCGCTGATCACCGGCGAGGCCGAGCGGCTGGCCGGCCAGACCACGCTGTCGCGCGCCATCGAGCACCGGCGGCCCTACCTCGACCCGCTGAACCACCTGCAGGTGGAACTGCTGCGCCGCTGGCGCCGGGGCGGCGACCAGGCCGCCGGGGCCGAGCGGCTGCAACGCGGCATCCACCTGTCGATCAACGGCATCGCGGCGGGGCTGCGCAACACGGGTTGACGACCGGCAGGTTCGCGGCGGTCGGGCAAGCTGCGGACCCTCCCCACCCCCGGAACTGGGGGGCCTGGGCCATGCATCCGGCACACCGGGTGCCGACGTAGTGCTTCGCGCCGGCGGTCAGCGTCGACCGCCGGCGTCATCACTCAGGGAGCACTCCAACATGCCTTCGGCCCGAATCCTCCGTTCCGCCCTGCCCGCCGCGCTGCTGGCCGCGGGTGTCGCCCACGCCGCGCCCATCGTCGGCCTGACCACCACCAACGCGCTCATCACTTTCGACAGCGCCACGCCCAGCTTCGGTTCGGCGCTGGCCGGCATCACCGGCCTGCAGTCGGCGAACGAGCGCATCCTCGCCATCGACCTGCGGCCCACCACCGGCCTGATCTACGGCGTCAGCACCGACTCCAAGGTCTACACGCTGGGCACCAACGGCGCGGCCAGCTTCGTGGCCCTGCTGGGCGAGCCGCTGGTCGGCGACGCGGTGGACATCGACTTCAACCCGGTGGCCGACGTGGGCGGCATGGCCTCGCTGCGCGTGGTCAGCAGCAGCGGCCAGAACCTGGCCTTCAACGTGGCCAACGGCGCCACCACCATCGCCACCGACATCCAGTCCAACTTCGCGGCGGTGGCCTACTCCAACAACGACACCGACCCGGGCACCGGCACCGCCCTGTACTACGTCGACAGCGCGGCCGACGTGCTGAAGGTGGCCACCGCCAACTTCAACGCCCCGGTGATCAACACCGTCGGCGCGCTGGGCTTCAACGCCAACGGCGTGGCCGGGCTGGACATCGCCGGCGCCAGCACCGCCTTCGCGGCGCTGACCAACGCCGACACCGGCAAGAGCGGCCTGTACGGCGTGAACCTGGCCACCGGCGCCGCCAGCTTCGTCGGCGAGTTCGGCATCGGCGGCAACCTGGCCGTCGCCCCGCCGCTGCTCGACCTGACGGTCGCGCCCATCCCCGAGCCCGAGACCTACGCCCTGATGCTCGCCGGCCTGGGCGCCATGGGCTGGGTGGCGCGTCGGCGCCGGGCGACGCAGGCCTGACCGGCCGACGGCGGACGCCCGGTGCAGGGCGCCAGCGGGGCGCGGGCGCTCAGCCGCCCAGCGCCTCGCGCACTGCGGCGAGCTGGCGGCGCGAGACCGCCAGCCATTCGCCCAGCGGCGCCACCTGCACCGCCCAGCCGACCTCGCCCGCGTCGGCGTCGTCGGCCCCGGCCACGGCGCGGCGTTCCAGCGCGCGCACCGCGCGCCGCGCCACCAGCGCGTTCCGGTGCACGCGCAGCAGGCGGCTGCCCAGCCGCCGCTCCAGGTCGGTGAGCGAGTCGTCGAGCAGGTAGCTGCGCTCGGCGGTGCGCAGGGTGACGTACTTCAGCTCGGCCTTGAGGTAGAGCACCTCGGCCACCGGCAGCCGCACCAGGCGCCCGCGGTCGCTGACCACCAGCACGTCGTCGCCGTCCGCCGAGGCCGAGGGCGGCGACGGCGCCATCAGACGCTGCGCCGCCCGCTGCAGCGCCTGCTGCAGCCGCTCGCGGCGCACCGGCTTGGTCAGGTAGTCCACCGCGTCCAGTTCGAAGGCCTGCACCGCGTGCTCGGCATGCGCGGTGACGAACACCACCGCCGGCGGGTTGGGCCGGCGGCGCAGGTCCTCGGCCAGCGCGGTGCCGTCGCGGCCGGGCATGCGCACGTCCAGCAGCAGCAGGTCGCAGGGCTGCGCGGCCAGGCAGGCCAGCGCCTGCTGCGCGTCGCCGGCTTCGGCGATGACCTCGGCCGCCGGCGAGCGGCATTCCTGCAGCAGGGTGCGCAGGCGGATGCGGGCCAGGGGCTCGTCGTCGACGACCAGCACCCGCAGGCGGTCTTGGCTCATGGAACTCCTCCTACACGGCCGAGCCTAGCGCTACAGCGGCACTTCCAGCCGCACGCGGAAGCCCGCGCCGGGTTCGCCGTCGTGGCCTTTGACCGGACCGGCCTCGAATTCCGCGGCCACGTCGTGCAGCAGCCGCAGCCGCTCGCGCACGTTCTGCAGCGCGATGCCGTGGCCGGGCTGCGCCGGCTGCTGCGGCGCCACGGTGTTGAGGATGGTGATGCGCGCGGCATGGCGGCGCGCTTCGGTCCTGACGACGATGCGCCCGCCATGGGGCGACGGCTCGACGCCGTGGCGCACGGCGTTCTCCACCAGCGGCTGCAGCAGCAGCGGCGGCAGGCGCGCCGCGTCGGCGTGCGGGTCGAGCTCCCAGCGCACCTGCAGCCGCTCGCCGAAGCGCACCTGCTCGATGGCCAGGTAGCGCTGCGCCAGCTCCAGCTCGTCGGCCAGGCTCACCGGCTCGCCCTGGTTCTCCAGCGCCACGCGGAAGAGCTGGGCCAGGTCCTCCAGCACCGACTCGGCCTGCTGCGGATCGACCCGCACCAGCGCGATGGCGGTGTTGAGCGCGTTGAACAGGAAGTGCGGCCGGATGCGCGACTGCAGCTCGGCCAGCCGCGCCGCCGTGTGCGCCGGCAGCCGCGAACGCAGCCGCAGCACCAGCCAGGCCCACAGCACCGCCGCCAGCCCGGCCCCGGCCAGCGGCACCGCCACCCAGCGCGGCGCCTCCATGTCGACCACGCCCAGCAGCCGCAGCAGGCCGAAGCCCAGCGTGGCGCACAGCGCCCCCCACACCGTGACCAGCGCCCAGCGCGGGCCGGAGCCAAGCGCCGCCAGTCGGCGCTTGGCGGCGCACACCGCCACCAGCCAGAGCAGCGTGGCGATGAGCCCGGCCATGACGGCAGGGCCGAGCAGGCTGAGCGCCTGCCACCAGGTGGCCGCCTGCAGCAGCGCGCCGACCAGCAGCACCGACTGCACGGTGAACACCGCCCGCAGCGCCAGGCCGGGGTGGCAGAGGTCGAAGCCCGCGGGCACCGCGCTGCGCAGCGGCAGGTGGTCCAGCGGGTCGGCGGCTTCGGATCGTGCGGTGGTCAAATACGCGCCTGACTCGATCATGGCGGCCTCACGCCGCCCCTGGCCCTTCGCCTGAAGGGCGCCGCATTGTGCGGCAGCACCCTGCCCTTGCCCGTTTCCCATCGCCATGTCGTCCAACCAACTCGACAAGAAGTCCGAAGCCTGGTCCGCGCTGTTCTCCGAACCGATGAGCGAGCTGGTGCAGCGCTACACCGCCAGCGTCTTCTTCGACCAGCGGCTGTGGCGGGCGGACATCGCCGGCTCGCTGGCGCATGCCGAGATGCTGGCCGCGCAGGGCCTGATCAGCGCCGATGACCACGCCGCCATCCGGCGCGGCATGGCACAGATCACCGAGGACATCGAGGCCGGCCGCTTCGACTGGAAGCTGGCGCTGGAGGACGTGCACCTGAACATCGAGGCGCGGCTGACCCAGCTGGTGGGCGACGCCGGCAAGCGGCTGCACACCGGCCGCTCGCGCAACGACCAGGTGGCCACCGACGTGCGGCTGTGGCTGCGCGACGAGATCGACGCCATCGGCACGCTGCTGGCCGCGCTGCAGACCGCGCTGGTGGACCTGGCCGAGCAGCAGGCCGAGACCATCCTGCCCGGCTTCACCCACCTGCAGGTGGCTCAGCCGGTGAGCTTCGGCCACCACCTGCTGGCGTACGTGGAGATGTTCTCGCGCGACGCCGAGCGTTTTGCCGACGCCCGCAAGCGGGTGAACCGCCTGCCGCTGGGCGCCGCCGCGCTGGCCGGCACGAGTTACCCGCTGGACCGGGAGCGGGTGGCGAAGACACTCGGCATGGACGGCGTGTGCCAGAACAGCCTGGACGCGGTGAGCGACCGCGACTTCGCCATCGAGTTCACCTCGGCCGCCACGCTGACCATGGTGCACATCAGCCGCTTCAGCGAGGAGCTGATCCTGTGGATGAGCCAGAACTTCGGCTTCATCGACATCGCCGACCGCTTCTGCACCGGCTCGTCGATCATGCCGCAGAAGAAAAACCCCGACGTGCCCGAACTGGCCCGCGGCAAGACCGGCCGCGTGGTCGGCCACCTGATGGGCCTGGTGACCCTGATGAAGGGCCAGCCGCTGGCCTACAACAAGGACAACCAGGAGGACAAGGAGCCGCTGTTCGACACGGTGGACACCCTGAAGGACACGCTGCGCATCTTTGCCGAGATGGTGGGCGGCATCACGGTCAAGCCCGAAGCGATGGAGCGCGCGGCGCTGAAGGGTTACGCCACCGCCACCGACCTGGCCGACTACCTGGTGAAGAAGGGCCTGCCCTTCCGCGACGCGCACGAGGTGGTGGCGCATGCCGTCAAGCAGGCGATCGCCGACGGCCGCGACCTGGCCGAACTGCCGCTGGCCACGCTGCAGGGCTTCCACCCCAGCATCGGCGAGGACGTGTTCGAGGTGCTGTCGCTGCGCGGCTCGCTGAACGCCCGCGCGCTCACCGGCGGGACGGCGCCGGCGCAGGTGCGCGCCCAGGTGGCGCGGCACCGGGCGCGCCTGGCCGGCTGAGTCCCGCACGCGCGGCGGCCAGCGCGGCGACGATCACGACGGCCGACAGCCCCACCCAGCCCCAGGCGATGAAGGCCACGCCGGCCCAGCCGCGGTAGAGCCAGGTGTCGAGCTGGTGCAGCGACACCGCCTCGGCCAGCAGCGTGGCCGCCTGGCCCCCCGCGGCGAGGCAGGCGATGCGCCAGGCCGTGCCGCGCTGGCGGGACAGGACGATCAGCCCTGCCCCCGACGCCGCGCACAGCAGCACCAGCAGCCCCACCTGCCACGGCACGCGCGAGCCATAGGCATCGGCCGCCCGGAACAGCGCGATGCCGGCCGCGCGCAGCGCGAAGCGGCCTTCCAGGAAGAGTTCGAGCACCCAGGCCGCCTGCACCCCCGCCATCACGCCCCAGCGGCCCACCGCCCGGCCGCGCACCGCCGCGCACGCCAGCGCGGCCAGCGTGAACACCACAATGCCGGTCCACTGAGAGGGGTTGGAGGGCCAGAGATGGGTCATGGGATGGCGGCGCGGATTGTGGCCGGCTGCGGGGAGCGCCGATGCCGCTGAGCGCCTGGGTGGCCTACGCGCTGTTCGCGCTGGCCGCCGTCGCCCTGTTCCGCTGGCGGCCGCCGGCCGAGGCCGCCTGGGCGGTCTTCCTCGGCGGCTGGCTGCTGCTGCCGGTGGGCGACTGGCCGCCGACCCCGGCCGGCCGCTTCCCCTACTGGATCACCGGCCTGGCGCTGCCGTCGGACGTGGGCGGGTCGAAGGCCATGCTGGCGTCGGCGGTGGCGCTGCTCGGCTCGCTCGTGGCCGACCCTGGCCGCTGGCGGCGGCTGCGGCCGGTGCCGCTGGACGCGCTGCCGCTGCTGTGGTGCCTGGCGCCGCTGTGGACGGGGCCCTGGCACGCCGACCCGGCGCCCGCGCCGTTGGCCGCCAGTGCCGAGGCCCTGCTGGCCTGGGGCGGGCCCTGGCTGCTGGGCCGCCTGTACGCCGCCGACGCCGCCGGCCGGGCCACGCTGCTGCACGCGCTGCGCGCCGCCGGCCTGGCCTGCCTGCCCATCGCGCTGCTGGAAGGCATCCGCGGCCCCTGGCTGCACGACGCGCTGTACGGCCCGCATCCCTTCCTGGAGGACGGCGCCGAGCGCACCCTCGGCTTCCGGCCGATCGGCTTCTTCGAACACGGCAACCAGTACGGCGTGTGGGTGGCGCTGTGCGCGCTGGCCGGCCTGGCGCTGGCGCACGACCGGCGCGGGCGCTGGCTCGCCGGCGTGCTGGTGGTCCAGGCGCTGGCCGCGCAATCGGTGGGCGCCATCGTGCTGATGGCGATCGGCGCCGTGCTGCTGGCCGTCGGCCCGCGCCCAAGGCGCACCTGGCTGGTCGGCCTGCCGCTGGCCGCGCTGCTGCTCGCCGGCGTCTACGCCTCCGGCCGCCTGCCCATCCACCACTGGGCCCGCGACACCGCCTGGGGCGCCAAGGCGCTGTCCCTGTCCCGCACCGCCGGCGGCAACTCCCTGGCCTGGCGGGTGTCGCAGGACCAGAAGCTGGCGCGCGAGGCCATCGCCCGGCCGATGGTCGGCAGCGGCCGCTGGGACTGGTTCATGGACCGAGGGACCCGGCCCTGGGGCCTGCCCCTGCTGCTGGCCGGCGCCTACGGCCTGCCGGCGCTGGCGGCCGCGCTGGGAATGCTGCTGCTGCCGTCGTGGGTGTGGGCGTGGCGACGGGCGGGGGAGCACCGGGTTGACCGGGCCGACGACCGGCCGGCCGCGCCATTCGACGCCACGGCAGCGCTGGCGCTGCTGCCGCTGCTCACGGTCGGGGATGCGCTGCTCAACAGTTTTCTGTTCTTTCCGGCGCTGGCGGTGGCGGGCGGGCTGGCGGCGAGGGGCGGGGTCCGCGGGTCGAAGCGCCCAGGGCAAAAGCGCCAGCCCATCCGCAGAAACTTAGGCCGCCTATTGCGCAGAACCGTCCTTCGAAAGACGGAGGAACCGGGGGTTCCCACAGAGGGAGGTCCGCGGCAGCATCGCGCGATGAGTAGGATTTTTATCCGACCCTGCAGCGGTGGCTGCGTGGCGTCCATTTGACGTTAGGCGCCATGACGTCATTCCTCCGCTTCGTGTTTGGTCCGACCAAATGGTGGGAGTACAAGCTCATCTTTGTGCGGATGGCTGCCGTTGCTCTTTCGCTTCTTGCGTTCTATGTGCTACTACAGTCCCCCTGGAAGCATCTGGCCACGCCGCTGTTCTGGCTATGCTTTCTTGTGCTTGTCGTGTCAATCACTTATCAGCTTCTACGGCGGTGGCGCGAGAGCCGCACCCGGGTCCAGCCAGGTACCGAGGCGCGCTCCAACCATGACGCCTAACCCCTCCATCGAGCGGACGCGCTACGACAAGGCACTCCGGCCGCGAGTCGCACAGGCTCATGTTGCGCCTCACGGCTTCCATGCCTCGCCTTTGCGCGTCGCTCATGTCGAACGTTAGGCCCCACACGACGCAATGCCTCGTCGCCATCCGTCCAAAGCCTTTAAGGAAACACTTGCGCAGCCGCCTGCTCAGTTGACCCCTTTTGCGCGCGCCCTCCTTTGGGCGTTTCGGAGTGACGCTCGTAGCGTGATTGCAATCGGCTTCTTGTTTGCAGTCGGCATGAGCCTCGGGCACCTACTTCCTGTAGGGTCCGCACCGCTCCGGTCCATCGCCACTGCAGCATTTATCTTCCTGATATTCGGCACTTTCGTCGGAGTGGTCCTCGTGACGGAAGAGAACCAGAAGTACGCTTCGTCCGGCGCCTGGCTTCGGGTCGCCTCTGGAGCTGTGGCACTGGCAGCGATTGCCGTCTTGCTGTCCGCACCCTGGAGCGTGGTAGGGTTTGCCGCCTTGGTTGGCGTCATGCTCGGCTACGCGGGAATCTATTGGGTCAAGCACATCTAGCCGTGGCAGTGCGGCCTAACCCTTCGCTCGAGCGGACCTCCAGCGGCAGAGCCGCCTGGCCCTTCCGGGGCCAGCAGGATATCGCCCCCTCCAGGGCCAGGCGCCTCTGCCGTCTCCGGCCCGCTCAGCTCGAACGTTAGCCATCACAGATCCAACATGCGCTTCTCTCAACGCGTCGGCATTGGCAGAGACGGCTAACCCTTCTACAGGGACTTCCCATCGAGTCAACACTTTCGTTGATAGCTCTCTCTCTTGATCCTTTTCTCATTGCGTGCTTGAAGCCGCAGCACCACAGAGAACAGACTGCACATCTACAGGCGGCCTTGTTGCACCGGTGTCTCGGTGCGGGCCCAGATACCAACCGCTGGGGCAGGACTCTTCACTCGTCGTCGTAACCCATCTGGTGGCTATTGACGTTCGGCCGCACACTCTCGCCGCCTTGCATGAAATCGCTCCGCATACACCTCGTCGCTCTCGCGCTTCCTGTTGTCTTTGCAAGCTCGGTCGCACAAACCCTCCCGCCACCGTCGCGTACGGTCTATCGGTGCGAACAGGACGGCAAGGTGGTGTATTCCGATGCGCCGTGCCTTGGTGCCAAGCGTGTTGACGTCGCTCCAACTCGCGGCTTGGACGCGACAAGCGGGCGTCCTCAAGCCGGCGCTGATGTTCGCCGGGAGACGCACAACGAACTGATGTCGGACGCGCTGCGACCACTGCTGAACGAGAGTCCGGAGCAACGCGCAACACGCCACAAGCGCTTCAAGCTGTCAGCCGCAGCGAAGTCAGAATGCGAGGCCCTGGACGCGCAGATCCCCGAGCTGGAGAGTCAGGAGAAGTCGGCTCGGTCGGACTCCCTCATCCAGGTCCAGCGGGCGCTTCTGGCTGCAAGAAGCCGGTTCCGCGAACTCAGGTGCTAGTGCGGCGTTTGGGCCGCACAGTCACCGCACCGCCTCTGGAAAGGAACTTCATGGCGACCTTCGTGTTGGTTCACGGCGCCTGGGGCGGCGCCCACGGCTTCCGGCATGTCCGTCGGCTTCTGCGGGCACAAGGTCATGAGGTCTCGACGCCGAGCCTCACGGGCATCGGCGAGAGGGTTCACCTGGCAAGTCCTCTGGTGAAGCCGGCTGCGGCCACACAAGATGCAAGCTGGTGTGCAACGCAGGAACGATCGAACTGACTTCTTTCATCGGCGATCGCAATCACCCTAGGGCGGAGCGGAGCTACATGTTCGACGAGCAGGCTTTCCGCGCCATCGAGGATGAGATCCGACATATCGCCGTTGCGGAGGCCGTCCGAACCAACCTCAGGATGAGCAGGAGTGTCGGCTAACCCCTCCATTGAGCGGACAGGTCCCGGCACGCGGGGTCGTCCGCTTTTGTCGAACGCTCGGCGCGGCGATAGCAAATGACCTCAACGTCGCGAGCCGCCCTTGTATGGAGTCTCTTCTTCGCCTCAGTGTCCGCCGCCGCTGCGTTCGACTTACTGGCGTGGGCATCGCCGTGGTACTTCCCGGGCCAAGGGCTCTTCGTCGTGGTCACCGTCGCGCTGGCTGCGCTCGTCATCCGCACAGTTGGTGCCACTGTGCGCACTGTCGGGGTTGCGTTAGCCGGTGTCGCGGCAGCTAACTGGTCTGTACTTCAGGGGCTTGCAACGGTCGCTGCCTGGTCACTCGGCGGTTTCGCGCCCTAGCATCCCTCCGCCCACCAGCGGCCAGCCCCGCCGGGCCCGCCGTTTGCGGCTCAACCGGCTTTGGGCAGAGGTCACCATGTCTGAACGCAACAAGGCGGTTCTCCGGGAAGCCAACGCGGCCATCGACCGAGGCGACACCGAGGCGTTTCTGTCGCATTGCACCGAAGACCTGCAGTGGACGGCGGTGGGCGAGATGACGCTGAGCGGGAAGGACGCCGTTCGTCGGTGGATGGCGACGGCCTACGCCACCCCGCCGCAGTACACCGTCGATGAACTCATTGCCGAGGGCGACACGCTGGTGGCCATCGGCGAGATCCTGGCGCAGGACCAGGACGGACGGACCGTGCCTCACCGGTACTGCGATGTCTGGCGGGTTCGCTCGGGCAAACTGGCAGAGCTGCGGGCGTTCGTCATCCCGGCGTCCGCCACGTAGCGCGTCCACCGGCTTGCGGCGCTGGCCGCGGGCCTGACCGAGGAGCAAGCCCATGTCGCCATCGCCAGCGGCCGTGCAAGCGGTGCGCCCCACCGAGGAAGTCGCCACGCTGCAGCGCCTGCCCTATTTCCTCGGCATCTCGGGCGCGTCGGTCGGGGCCGGCGGCCTGTCCATGCACCTGGTCGTCATTCCGCCCGGCGCCCAGGCGGAGCCGCATGTCCACCTGGGCTACGAGACGGGGATCTATGTGCTGGAGGGCACGGTCCGCACGCGCTGGGGCCAGCACCTCGAGCACGAGGTGGTCAGCCGGCCGGGCGAGTTCCTGTTCGTCCCGCCCGGGGTGCCGCACGACGCGACGAACCTCAGCACCACCGAGCCGGCCCGCGCGGTCGTGGCCCGCAACGACCCCGCCGAGCAGGACAAAGTGGTGCCCTACCGCGTCGGCCCTCCATCACCCGGGCAGAAATGACGAAGGGCCCCGAGGGGCCCTTCTTCGTCATGTGAAGACGCCGCGTCGCGCTCAGGCCCTGGCCGCCCGCAGCTTCAGCGAGAACTCCTGCAGCGCGGCGATGCCGCTTTCCTCGGCCTTCTTGCACCAGGCCTGCAGGTCGTGCACCAGCTGGTCGGCCGACGCGTTGGTGCGGGTCCAGATGAGGCGCAGCTCCTCGCGCATGGCGACCAGCTTGCCCAGCGTGGCGTGCTCGGCGGCGACGCGGGCCACCTGCGGCTTCACGCCGTGCGGGATCTTGTCCTCGTCGCGGTGCAGCCAGCGCTTGGCCAGCCGCAGCTCGGAGGCCTGTGCCGCCGTCTTGCCGCCCTGGGCCTTCAGCCGCGCCAGCTCCTCGGCGCAGCTGCGCTTGAGCGCCTTGCCGTAGCTCGCCATCACCTCGTAGCGGTGGGCGATCAGCGCCTCCAGCGTCTTGTCGTCGGCCACCGGGCGCACGTCGCCCAGCTTCAGCTGGGGCGCGGTCTTGCGCACCTTGGCCTGGCCGATGAACTCCAGCGCCTTGATGTAGCCCCAGGCGATGTCGAACTCGTACGGCTTGACCGACAGCTTGGCGCTGGTCGGGTAGGTGTGGTGGTTGTTGTGCAGCTCCTCGCCGCCGATGAGGATGCCCCAGGGCGAGACGTTGGTGCTGGCGTCGGCCGCCTCGAAGTTGCGGTAGCCCCACCAGTGGCCGATGCCGTTGATGATGCCGGCGGCGGTGATGGGGATCCACAGCATCTGCACCGCCCACACCGTCAGGCCGACGGCGCCGAACAGGAACAGGTCGAGGATCAGCATCAGGCCCACGCCCTGCCAGGTGTAGCGGCTGTACAGGTTGCGCTCGATCCAGTCGTTGGGCACGCCGTGGCTGAACTTGGCCAGCGTCTCCTGGTTCTTCGCCTCGGCGCGGTACATCTCGCTGCCGGTCAGCAGCACGGCCTTGATGCCGCGGGTCTGCGGGCTGTGCGGGTCGTCCTCGGTCTCGCACTTGGCGTGGTGCTTGCGGTGGATGGCGACCCACTCCTTGGTCACCATGCCGGTGGTCAGCCACAGCCAGAAGCGGAAGAAGTGCGAGGCGGCCGGCGCGATGTCCAGCGCCCGGTGCGCCTGGGCGCGGTGCAGGAAGATCGTCACCGACGCGATGGTGACGTGGGTCAGCGCCAGGGTGATCAGCACCAGCTGCCACCAGTTGGCGTCGACAACGCCGTGGGCCAGCCAGTCGACCAGCGCAGCCCACACCGTAGAGAGTTCGTTCATCGAGGTAAATGCCTGAGGAGCCTGAAAGAAGGCGGGCGGATTGTAAGTGGCGCCCCGGGGAACCACCTTACAGCCGACGAGGTTAGACGGCCTGCCGTCGCAGGGTTCCATCCCGGGGGACGGTATTTCCTGTCCTCATCCGGGCTTCGACCCGGCCCGCGCTGGTCATCCGACCCGTGCAACGCCCATGCCGACGCGGCCGTGGGGTCACGCCCGCTGCCAGGCGGCGGCGAAGAACCCGTCGGTGCCGTGGCGGTGCGGCCACAGCCGCAGGACGTCGCCGTCGACCAGCGAGGCCGCCTCGCCCACCTGCGCCTGCGCCAGCAGGTCGGCGGCGGGCAGCGGCCGGAAGTCGCGGTGCGCGGCGCCGAAGGCCTCGGCGATGGCCTCGTTCTCCGGCGCCAGCAGGCTGCAGGTGGAATAGACCAGCCGGCCGCCGGACTTCAGCAGCCGGGCGGCGCTGGCCAGGATGGCGGCCTGCTTCTGCGTCAGCTCGGCCAGCGCCTGCGGCGACTGGCGCCACTTCAGGTCGGGGTTGCGGCGCAGCGTGCCCAGGCCGGTGCAGGGCGCGTCGACCAGCACCCGATCGACCTTGCCGGCCAGCCGCTTGACGCGGTCGTCGCGCTCGTGGGCGATCTGCACCGGGTGCACGTTGGACAGGCCGCTGCGCGCCAGCCGCGGCTTCATCGCCTCCAGCCGGTGGCCGGAGACGTCGAAGGCGTACAGCCGGCCGGTGCTGCGCATGGCCGCGCCGAGCGCCAGCGTCTTGCCGCCGGCGCCGGCGCAGAAGTCGACCACCATCTCGCCGCGCTTCGGCGCCACCAGCAGCGCCAGCAGCTGGCTGCCCTCGTCCTGCACCTCGACCTCGCCGCGGGTGAAGACGTCGAGCTTCTGCAGCGCCGGCTTGCCCGGCACCCGCAGGCCCCAGGGCGAGAACGGCGTGGGCTCGGCCGCGATGCCGGCCTCGGCCAGCGCCTGCTGCACCGCCTCGCGCTTGGCCTTCTGCACGTTGACCCGCAGGTCCAGCGGCGCCGGTTGCAGCAGGGCGTCGGCCAGCGCCATGAAGTCGGCCTCGCCCAGCCGGGCCTGCAGCGGCTGGGCGATCCAGTCGGGCAGGTTGTGGCGCAGCTTGGGCGCCAGCGTGGCGGGGTCGACGGCCAGCGCCTGGCGCCGCCAGGCCGCTTCGTCGGGGTTCAGCGCGACGGCCAGGAACCCCTCGTCGCCCTGCCAGGCCAGCAGCGCCAGCCGCCGCTCCATCGGGCCCGGGCCGCCCTGGGCCAGGTGCTGCCAGCGCAGGCGCTGGCGCAGCACGGCGTAGGCGGTCTCGGCCAGGGTGTGGCGCTCGCGCGGGCCGAGGCCGCGCTGCTCGCGGAAGAAGGTGGAGACGGTGCCGTCGGCCGGCGCGTCCAGCTTCTGGAGGCGCGCGACCAGGTCGGCGGCCAGCGCCAGCAGGGCCTTGGGGTGCACCGCTGCTGCCCCCGCCTACTCGGCCACCACGGCCTGCGGCTCGCCGTCGAGCTGGCGCACCGCGCCGCCGTCCAGCCGCAGCCGGCCGTGGACGAACCAGCGCACCGCGCGCGGCACGATCCGGTGTTCCTGGGCCAGCACGCGCTCGGCCAGCGAGGCCTCGTCGTCATCCGGCCGCACCGGCACCGCCGCCTGCAGCACGATGGGGCCGTGGTCCAGCTCGGCGGTGACAAAGTGCACCGTCGCGCCAGCCCACTTGACGCCGGCCTCGAGCGCCCGCCGATGGGTGTGCAGGCCGGTGAAGGCCGGCAGCAGCGAGGGGTGCACGTTCATCAGCCGGCCCTCGTAGCGGGCGACGAAGTCCGGCGTGAGGATGCGCATGAAGCCGGCCAGCAGCACCAGGTCCGGCGCCTGGGCGTCGATGGCCTCGGCCAGCGCGGCGCCGAAGGCGGCGCGGTCGCCGCCATGGCGGCGGAAGTCGACCACGTCGGTGTGCAGCCCGTGGTCCCGGGCCCAGGCCAGGCCGGCCGCTTCCGGCCGGTCGGCGATCACCGCCGCCACCTCGGCCGGCCAGCCCTCGTCGGCGCAGGCCCGCGCCACGGCGGCCATGTTGCTGCCGCGGCCGGAGATGAGGACGACGATGCGCTGCGGTTTCATGAAGGGGCGGCAGTGTAGCGGCGGCCGCCCGACGGCCAGGGGCAGAATGTCCGGATGTCCGAACGCGTCCTCACCGGCATCACCACCACCGGCACGCCCCACCTGGGCAACTACGTCGGGGCCATCCGGCCGTCGGTCGCGGCCAGCCGCGAGCCGGGTGTGCAGAGCTTCTTCTTCCTGGCCGACTACCACGCGCTGATCAAGTGCGACGACCCGGCGCGCATCGCCCGCTCGCGGCTGGAGATCGCGGCCACCTGGCTGGCCTGCGGGCTGGACCCGGCGCGCGTCACCTTCTACCGGCAGAGCGACATCCCCGAGATCCCGGAGCTGACCTGGCTGCTGACCTGCGTCTGCCCCAAGGGGCTGATGAACCGGGCCCATGCCTACAAGGCCGCCACCGACGCCAACGAGGCCGCCGGCCAGGAGCCGGACGACGGCGTCAGCATGGGCCTGTTCAGCTACCCCATCCTGATGGCCGCCGACATCCTGCTGTTCAACGCGCACCGGGTGCCGGTGGGCCGCGACCAGGTGCAGCACATCGAGATGGCGCGCGACATGGCGCAGCGCTTCAACCACCTGTTCGGCGCCGGCCGCGAGCTCTTCGTGCTGCCGCGCGCCGAGATCGAGGAAGACGTGGCGACGCTGCCGGGGCTCGACGGCCGCAAGATGTCGAAGAGCTACGACAACACCATCCCGCTGTTCGCGGGCGGCGCGGCGGCGCTGAAGGACGCGATCGCGCGCATCGTCACCGACTCGCGCGCGCCCGGCGAGCCGAAGGAGCCCGACGGCAGCGCGCTGGTCATGGTGCACGACGCCTTCGCCACGCCGGACGAGCGCGCCGCCTTCCACGCCGAGCTGCGCGCCGGCCTGGCCTGGGGCGAGGCCAAGCAGCGGCTGGTGGCCCTGGTCGAGCGGCACATCGGCCCGATGCGCGAGCGCTATGTCGAGCTGATGGCCCGGCCCGACCGCATCGAGGACATCCTTCAGGCCGGCGCCGCCAAGGCGCGCGCGGTGGCACGGCCGCTGCTGGACGAGCTGCGCGAGGCGGTGGGGCTGCGCCCCGCCACCGCCGCCGACACCGGCGGCGCCGCGCCGGCCAAGCCCCGGGCCGAAGCGCTGGCCGCCTTCAAGCAGTACCGCGAGGCCGACGGCCGCTTCTACTTCAAGCTGGTGGCCGCCGACGGCGCGCTGCTGCTGCAGAGCACCGGCTTCGACAACGGCCGCGACGCCGGCGCCTGGGTCAAGCGGCTGAAGGCCGAGGGCGCCGCGGCGCTGGCGGAGGCGCCGCTCGACCGGGCGCAGGGCGACCTGGCCGCGGCGGCCGCTGCCCTCGACGCGCTGGCCGCTGCCGAGGCGGCGGCCTGAACGGCGTTGCACCCGCGCCGATGGCCGGCATCCACATCGCCGACATCGAGGCCGCCATCAACTGGTGGCGCGAGCGCTCGCCCTCGCCCGACGGCGTCAAGGCCGCGCCCGAGGTGCGGGCGCTGGCCGAGGTCTACGCCCTGATGGTCTATTACCACGAGGCGCTGTGCGACGAGGCCAGCATGCCGAAGAAGGCCAAGGACGCCTGGCTGGCCTGGTACGCCACCACGCCCGACGCGCCGTGCATCGCCATCTGCTCGACCAGCCAGGGCGACGACACCTGCAAGGGCTGCGGCCGCAGCTTCGAGGAGGTGCAGCACTGGCCGTCCTACAGCCCCGGCGAGAAGCGTGCGGTGTGGCACCGCATCGTGCGCGAGGGCACGGCCTGGCGCTTCAACCGCTACGCCGAGCGGGCGCAGAAGGCCTCCGGCGAGGACCACCCGGACCCGGCGAGCCTCAACCTCGCGCCAGCCGGCACCGGCGGACCGACGTGACGGTCCGCTTCATGGAGGACGCGCGGCGGTTGCTCGCGCTGGCCTGGCCCGTCTTCATCGGCCAGATCGCGGTGCTCGGCTTCGCCACGGTGGACACCGTGCTGCTGGCCCGCCATTCGGCGCTGGACCTGGCGGCGCTGGCGGTGGGTGCGTCGGCCTACGTCACCGTCTTCATCGGGCTGATGGGCATGGTGATGGCGGTGGGGCCGATCGCCGGCCAGTTCTTCGGCGGGCGCCGGTACGCCGACGCCGGCGAGCAGCTGCGCCAGGCGCTGCTGCTGGCGCTGGTGCTGGCGCTGCCGGCGGCGGCGCTGCTGGCCTTCCCGCAGCCCTTCCTCTGGCTGGCCAAGGCCGGGCCGGACGTGGCCGACCGGGTGCGCGGCTACCTGCTGGCGCTGGCGGTGGCGGTGCCCGCCGCCCTGCTCTTCACCGCCTTCCGCGGCTTCAACACCGCGGTGTCGCGGCCGAAGGCGGTGATGGCGCTGCAACTCGGCGGGCTGGCGCTGAAGGTGCCGCTGTCGGCGCTGCTGGTGTCGGGGGGGTCGCTGGGACCGCTGGACGTGCCGGCGCTCGGTGTCACGGGCTGCGGCGTGGCCACCGCCATCGTCATGTGGACGCAGCTGGCGGCGGCGGCGCTGCTGACGCGGCGCGACCGCTTCTACGAACCCTTCGCGCTGTGGTCGCGCGGCTGGCCGCGGCCGCAGCGGCACAGCCTGGGCGCCCAGCTGCGCCTGGGGGTGCCGATGGGCCTGGCGGTGCTGATCGAGGTCACCGGCTTCTCCTTCATGGCGCTGCTCATCTCGCGGCTGGCGCCGGACCAGGTGGCCGGCCACCAGATCGCCGCCAACCTCACCGCATTGCTGTTCATGATGCCGCTGTCGATGGCGCAGGCGGCCGGTGCGCTGGTGGCGCAGGCCCTGGGCGCCGGCGAGGTCGGCCGGGCGCAGGCGCTGGGCCGGCGGGCGCTGCGGCTGGCGCTCGGCATCGCGGCGGTGGCGGCGGCACTGCTGGCCCTGCTGCGCCAGCCCATCGCCGGCCTCTACACCGGCGACGCCGCGCTGGCGGCCAGCGTGGTGCCGCTGCTGGCCTGGGTGGCGGCCTTCCATGTCGCCGATGCGGCGCAGGCGGTGTCGTCGCAGGTGCTGCGCGCCTGGCGGGTGGCCACCGTGCCGGTGCTCATCTACGCGCTGTCGCTGTGGGGCGTCGGCCTGGGCGGCGGCTGGTGGCTGGGCCGTGGCGGCGCCGGTCCGGCGCTGGCCGGCGCGCCGGGTTTCTGGGCCGCCGGCGCCATGGCGCTGGTGCTGGCGGCCCTGGCGCTGGTGGCGCTGCTGCGGCACGTGGCGGCGCGGGCGCAGGCCCGGCAGGTCGCCGCGCCGGGCTGACCGCTCAGCCCGGCAGGCCGAGCACGAAGCAGCTGCCGCCGCCCTCGCGGGCTTCGCAGCGCACCTCGCCGCCATGGGCGCGGGCGATCTGGCGCACCAGCGACAGGCCCAGGCCCACGCCGCCGGCCTGCTCGGCATGGCCGGGCAGGCGGAAGAAGGGCTCGAAGATGCGCTCGCGCATGTCCTCGGGCACGCCGGGGCCGCGGTCGCAGACCCGGCATTCGACGACGGCGCCCCGGCGCGTCAGCGTCACCGCCAGCGCCTCGCCGCCGTAGCGGCGGCCGTTGTCGAGCAGGTTGCGCAGCGCGCGGCGCAGCAGGCGCTCGTCGCCGTCCAGCGGGGCCAGGCCGGGGTCGGCCTCGAGTTCGGCGCCGGCGCGGGCGGCCTCCTCCGCGGCGAGCGCGACCAGGTCCACCGGCGCGCGCGACAGCGGCTGCGCGGCGCTGTCGAGCCGGCTGGCGAGCAGCACCTCCTCGACCAGCGCGTCGAGCTCGGCGATGTTGGCCGCCACCTCGCTGCGCAGGCGCTGGCGGCCCTCGGCCGGCAGGACGTCGTCGTCGAGCAGCGCCAGCGCCATCTTCAGCCGCGCCAGCGGCGAGCGCAGCTCGTGGCTGGCGTTGGCGAGCAGCGAGCGGTGCGAGGCCAGCAGCTGCTCGATGCGGCCGGCGGCCCGGTTGAAGCTGCCGGCCAGCGCGGCCACCTCGTCGCGGCCGTCCACCGCCACCCGGTGTTTCAGGTCGCCGGCGCCGAAGGCCTCGACGCCGCGCTGCAGCCGCTCCAGCCGGCGGGTCAGCCGCCGCACCACCGGCCAGGCGCCGGCGGCGATGGCGATGAACAGCAGCACCAGCCCGACGGCGATGCCGGCACCGCCGGCCCTCCACCACCAGCCGGCCAGCAGGCCGGGCGGCGGTCCGGGCGGCCGGCCGTCGTCGGCGCGCGGGACCGGCCCGGCATCGCCCGGCCCGGGGCCCGGACCGAAGGCGCGCGGCTCGCGGTCGCGACGGGGCCACGGCCGGAAAAGCCACAGCGCCCGGCCGTCGCTCAACGCCACCCGCAGCGGCGCCCGGGCGCCGGGGCCGGCGTCGGCCTCGCGGCGGCTGTAGGCCTCCGAGGTGGCGATGCGCAGACCGCGCCGGTCGTCCAGCGCCAGCGGCAGGCGCAGCCGCTGCGCCCAGTCGAGCAGGGCGTCGCGCTGCTCGTCCAGCGGCGCGTCGGCCGGCGGCAGGCTGTTCTCGATCAGCGCCGCCCAGGCCTGTACCCGCTCGCTGGCGAACTGGCCCAGCCGCTCCCGCTCCTGGTCGAGCCGGTTCTGCGCCAGCCCGCCGGCGATCAGCGCGAACACGCCGAGCACGGCCACCACCGTGAGGTAGATGCGCAGGTACAGGGACTTCACGGCGCCGGCGTCATTCGTCTTGCTTCTTGGCGAAGAGGTAGCCGGCGCCGCGCACGGTGAGCACGCGGCGGGGGTTCTTCGGGTCGTCCTCGATGGCGGCGCGAATGCGCGAGACGTGCACGTCGATCGAGCGGTCGAAGGCCTCCTGCGGGTGGCCGCGCAGGGCGTCCATGATCTGGTCGCGGCTCATCACCCGGCCGGCGTGGCGGGCCAGCACCAGCAGCAGCTCGTACTGGTGCGCGGTGAGGTCGCAGTCGCGCTCGCCGACGCGCACGCTGCGCGCGCCGGTGTCGATCTCCAGCCGGCCGAAGCGCAGGCGCTCCGCCGGCGCGGCGTCGGCGGCCTCGGGCTGGGCCCGGCGCAGCAGCGAGCGCACGCGGGCCAGCAGCTCGCGCGGCTCGAAGGGCTTGGGCAGGTAGTCGTCGGCGCCCAGCTCGAGGCCGACCACGCGGTCGGTCGGCTCGCCGCGGGCGGTGAGCATGAGCAGCGGCAGCCGCCGCGTCCTCGGGTCGGCGCGCAGCGCCTGCGTCAGCGACAGGCCGTCGCCGTCGGGCAGCATGAGGTCGAGCACCAGCGCGTCGTAGCCGCCGCCCGCCAGCCGCTCGCGGCCGGCCTGCACCGTGCCGGCGACGTCGACCTCGAAGCCGGCGCCGCGCAGGTAGTCGCCCACCATGCCGGCCAGGCGGGCGTCGTCGTCGATGAGCAGCAGGCGGTGGTGGGTCATGCGGCAAGGATCGGCGTTGGCGGCGCAGCATACGGCGGCCCGCCGGGGGACCGGCGGGCCGGCGTGTTCAGCGCGGCGTGGCCGGCATGGCGCCGGTGGCGGGGGCGCCCGGTGCGCGGTCGCGGCCATGGCGTTCGGCCATGCGCTCCTGGCGCTGCTTCATCCGCTGCACCAGCTGCTGGCGCTGCTCGGGCGTCAGCACCCGGCTGACCTCCAGCATGGCCTGGACCATGCGGCGCGAGGCGGCGTCGTGCTGCTGCAGCGTCTGCTGGCGCAGCGCTTCGGCGGCGTTGGCGTCGACCGTCGGCTGGGCGAACAGGTCGAGCGCCTGGCCGCGCAGCGCACGGCCGCTCTCGTGCTGGGCACGCAGGTCGCTGCGCGCGGCGTCGGCGATGCGGCGGATCTCGGTGCGCTGGGCGTCGGTGGCCTTCACGCTGTCGAGCATCCGGTCGAGCCCGCGGCCGCCCAGCCAGCCCATGCCGGGGCCGCCCGGGCCGCCATGGTGGCCATGATGGCCATGGCCGTGGTGGCCCATGCCGCGCTCCGCCGCGGGGGCGGGCGGGACCGGCTGCGCAAAGGCGGTGAGGGCCACGCTGCCGGCCATCGCCAGCACCAGGCCGGCGGCGAACAGGCGCAGCGGACGGCGCGCGGGGGTCCAGGCGGTGGGGTTGAGGGCGTTCATCGATCTCTCTCCTTCGGGTGGCGAGCCCAGTGGCAGGCTCGATGGAAGGAGCATCGCGGCCGGCGGTGAACCGGCCTTGCCGCCCAGGTAAAGAAGCGTGAACCCCGGCGGCGGCCGGCGGCTCGCGCGCCGGGCCTCAGCCGTCCGACGGCGGTTCGTCGTCGTTGGCCGCGCGCGGCAGCGCACCGCCCTGCTCCACCCGGTTGGCCAGCCCGCCGCGGTGGGTGGCCGCCTGCAGGGCCGCCTGGGCGGCGGCATGGCGCAGCAGCGCGTCGGGCTGGTCGCCGTCGCCGGGGCACAGCGCCACGCCGGCCACCGCCGCCACCGCCACCGGGTGGCCGGCCAGGCTGAACGGCCGGTGCAGCGCGGCCAGCAGCTTGTCGGCGACGCGGCGGGCATGGGCCGGCTCCTCCAGCGCCGACAGCAGCACCCCGAAGGCATCGGGGCCGAGCGCGGCGACCACGTCGCTGGCGCGCACGCCGGCGCGCAGCCGCACCGCGGCCTTGCGCCTGAGCACCTGCGCCGATTCACGGCCCAGCCGCTGCTCCGTGGTGGCGAAGCCCTCCAGCCGCAGCACCAGCAGCGCCATCGGCGCGGGTTCGCGCTGGCGCAGCGCCAGCAGCTGGCTCATGTGCTCGGCCAGCTGGGCCTGCGACGGCAGGCCGGTGGCCAGGTCGGTGGTCCAGGCCTTGCGCGCCTCGCGCTCCACCCGCTTGCGCTCCACCGCCAGGCGCAGCGAGCGCAGGCGCTCGGCGTCGTCGGCGTCGTCGGGCAGCAGGTCCTGCACGCCCTGCAGCAGCAGCGGCAGCGCCGCGTCGAGCTGCTGACGCCCCGGCGCCAGCAGCACGACCGCGGTGTCGAGCGCCGCGGCGCCGAGCCCGGGCCACGGCGCCGCCGGCAGCGGCGCCAGCAGCGCGTCGAAGCGGCGGGCGGCCAGTGCCTGCGTGGCCTGGGCCAGGTCGTCGCAGCGGGTCGCCTGCCAGCCGGCAGCGGCCAGCAGCGGCGCGCCCGGCGGGGTCACCTGCAGCAGTTGAAGCGGTTCGACGTCGGACATGAGTCCATTGTGCGACCCTGCGCTCACCACCCCCCGGCAGGGGACGGGCCGCCGAAGGCGACCAGATGCCCGGGGTGGCGGCGGTGGCCCAGGTCAGACCGTCTTGTGCACGAACGCCGCGCGGTCGACGTCGGTCATCCACACCGCGCTGTCGCCGGGCTGGCCGCTGGACACGCTGGCCACCACGCAGTCGTAGAGCCGCTCGGCCACCTCGTCGGACACCACCATCTCCACCCGCACCCGGGGCACGTGGTCGCGCAGCGCATCGCGGATGGACACCGCGCCACCGCTGACGGCGCCGACATAGCCTTCGGCGCGCAGCACCGTCATGCCCGGGAAGCCGGGCTGCGCCCGCAGCGCCGCATGCAGACCCGGCAGCCGCTGGGGCGCCATCACGGCCTTGATCTCCTTCATGTCGTCCTCGTCGATCGACGGCCTCAGGCCGTCTTGGGCTGGTCGTCGAACCAGCGGAAGATGGTGGGCAGCATCACCAGCGTGAGCAGCGTGCAGGTGATGAGGCCGCCGATGACCACGATGGCCAGCGGCCGCTGCACCTCCGAGCCGGGCCCGGTGGCGAACAGGAACGGGATGAGGCCCAGCATGGCCACGGTGGCGGTCATCATCACCGGCCGGAAGCGCAGCTTGGCGCCCTCCACCACCGCCTCGGCCACGTCCATGCCCTTGGCGCGCAGGTCGCGGATGTAGCTGATGAGCACCACGCCGTTGAGCACCGCGATGCCCCACAACGCGATGAAGCCCACGCTGGCCGGCACTGACAGGTACTCGCCGGAGACGAACAGCCCGACCACCCCGCCGATGGAGGCGAAGGGCAGCACCAGGATGATCAGCGAGGCCGTCTTCACCGAACGGAAGAGCAGGAACAGCAGGAAGAAGATGGCGCCCACCGTGATCGGCACGATGATGGACAGGTGGCCCAGCGCGCGTTCCATGTTCTGGAACTGGCCGCCCCACTCCAGCCGGTAGCCCTCCGGCAGCTTGACCTGCTGCGCCACCTTCTGCTGCAGCTCGGCGACGAAGCCGCCGAGGTCGCGGTCCGCGACGTTGATGCCCACCACGATGCGGCGCTTGGCCAGCTCGCGGCTGACCTGCGCCGGGCCCTCGGCCACCTCCACCCGGGCCACGCTGGACATCGGCAGCTGGGCGCCGTTGGGCGCGCTGATGATGAGCTTGCGGATGGACTCGATGTCGTCGCGGTAGTCCACCGGCAGCCGCACCACCGCCGAGAAGCGGCGCTCGCCTTCGTAGATCTCGGTCGCCGCCTTGCCGCCGATGGCCGTCTCGATGACGTTGTGCACGTCGCTGACGTTCAGGCCGTAGCGGGCGATGGCCTGGCGGTCGATCTCGATCTGCAGGTACTGCTGGCCCGCGATGCGTTCGACCTTCAGGTCCTGTGCGCCGCGCAGGCCCTTGGCCACGCGGGCGATGTCGTCGCCCAGCCGCTTCAACTGGCCCAGGTCGTCGCCAAAGATCTTCACCGCGATGTCGGCGCGCACGCCGGTCACCATCTCGTCGACCCGGTCGCTGATCGGCTGGGCCATGACGATGTTGACGCCGGGCAGCGACGTCAGCTTCTTGCGGATCTCGTCGGCGATGGTGTCCTGCGTCCAGCCGTCGGGCCAGTCGTCGCGGTCGGCCAGCGACACGATGGGCGTCGACTCGTTCTGCGCCTGCGGGTCGGCGGCGCTCTCGCCGCGGCCGACGCCGGACACCGCCGACTTCACGCCCGGCACCTGCATGACCAGCCTCATCGCCTCCATCTCCATGCGGATGGATTCCTCCAGCGAGATGTTGGGCACCCGGTCGATGGCCGGCACCACCGAGCCCTCCTTCATCTCCGGGATGAAGGAGCTGCCGAGGAAGGGGATCAGCGCGCCGGCGCCGACCAGCATCACCAGCGAGGCCAGCACGGTCACGCCGGGCCGCGCGATGGCCCGGTGCAGCAGCGCGAGGTAGGGGCGCTTGAGCTTGCGCACCAGCCAGGTGTCGTGCGCCTCCTCGCTGTGGTGCTCGCCCTCGGGCGTGGCCTTGACCTTGAGCAGGTACGACGCCAGCACCGGCGACAGCGTCAGCGACAGCACCAGCGAGATGGCCAGCGCGATGGCGATGGTGTAGGCCAGCGGCGCGAACATCTTGCCTTCCATGCCCTGCAGCGTCATCAGCGGCAGGAACACCAGGATGATCACGCCGACGCCGAAGATCACCGGCGTGGCGACCTCCTTGACGGCCTCGAAGAGCACGCGGATGCGCGACTCCGACGCGGCGCCCGGCCGCGACAGGTGCGACACCGCGTTCTCCACCACCACCACCGAGCCGTCGACCATCAGGCCGATGGCGATGGCCAGGCCGCCGAGCGACATCAGGTTGGCCGACAGCCCGAGGTGGTTCATGGCCAGGAAGGTGACCAGCGGCGTCAGCACCAGCGTGCCCACCACCACCAGCGCCGAGCGGATGTCGCCGAGGAACAGCAGCAGCACGACGACGACGAAGATGACGCCCTCGATCAGCACCTTGACCACGGTGTTGACCGCCGAGTCGACCAGCTCCGAGCGGTCGTAGTAGGGCACGATCTTCAGACCGTCGGGCAGCATGCCGCGCTCGTTGATCTCGGCCACCCGTTCCTTGACGCGGCCGACCACCTCCTTGGCGTTGCCGCCGCGCAGCATCATGACCACGCCGCCCACGCTCTCGGTGACGCCGTTCTTCACCACCGCGCCGACGCGCACCGCGGTGCCGATGCGCACCTCCGCCACGTCGCGGATGGTCACCGGCGTGCCCTGGAACTCCTTCAGCACGATGCGGCCGATGTCGTCGAGCGACTGCACCAGTCCGACGCCGCGGATCAGGTACTGCTCGGCGAAGTGCGGCAGCACGCCGCCGCCGGCGTTGGCGTTGTTGCGCGCCAGCGCCTCGAACACCTGGTGGATGGTCAGGCCGTAGTAGCGCAGCTTGTCGGGCGCCACCAGCACCTGGTACTGCTTCTCGTAGCCGCCCTGCGAGTTGATCTCCGCGATGCCGGGGATGGAGCGCAGCAGCGGCCGCACCACCCAGTCCTGCGCGGTGCGGCGCTCGGTCAGCTCGTCGATGGAGAGCTGCCGGTCGGCGTCGTCGGGCCGCTCCAGCGTGTACTGGTAGATCTCGCCGAGGCCGGTGGACACCGGCCCCAGCACCGGCGAGATGCCCACCGGCAGCCGGCCGGCGATCTCGATCAGCCGCTCCATCACCAGCTGGCGGGCGAAGTAGACGTCGGTGGCGTCGGTGAACACCAGCGTGATCAGCGACAGCCCCGGCCGGTTGAGCGAGCGCATCTCCTCCAGGCCCGGCAGGCCGGTCATGGCGATCTCGATCGGCACGGTGGCGAAGCGCTCCACCTCCTCCGGGCTGCGGCCAGGCGCCTCGGTGGCGATCTGCACCTGCACGTTGGTGACGTCGGGGAAGGCGTCGAGCGACAGCTTGCGCGCGGCGTCCAGCCCGAAGGCCAGCAGGATCACCGAGAAGACGACGACGATCAGGCGCTGCGCCAGCGCCCCGCGGATGAGCGACTCGATCATGATGCGCCGCCCAGTTCGGCGCGCTTGCGCTCGTTGTTGAGGTGGAAGCCACCCTCGATGACGATGGTCTCGCCGCCGACCAGGCCGGAGCGCACGGCGCGCAGGCCGTTGACCTCGTCGCCCAGCTTCACCGGCGTCAGCCGCCAGGGCCCCTTGTCGGTCTTGACGAAGACGTGGTCGACGTTCTCCTCACGCACCACCGCGCTGGACGGCACGACCAGGCGCTCCACCGGCAGCGGCTCGATCGCCATGTTCGCCAGCATCGCCGGCCGCAGCTGCCGCTTCGGGTTGGCCACCTCGGTGCGCACGGTGACCGTGCGCGTCTCGGGGTTGACGATGTCGGCCACCCAGACCAGGTGGCCTTCGATGGCGTCGATGCCCTGCGCGGCCACCTCGACCTTCACCGGCTGGCCGACGCGCACGCGGCCGATCTCGCTTTCCGGCACCTGCGCCACCACCCACACCCGCGACAGGTCGGCGACGGTGAACAGCATCTCCGCCGGCTGCACCACCTGGCCGCGGTTGACCCGCCGCTCGACCAGCACGCCGTTGACGGTGGACACGATGGAGGAGGTGGAGTTGATGGCACCGCTGGCGGTGGTCTGCGCGATCGCCTTGGGCGAGACGCCCATCACGCGCAGCTGGTCGGTGGCGGCCCGCTCCTCGACCTGCGCGACGGCCAGCTCGTTCTCGCGCCGCTGCAGTTCGGCGCTGCCGATGACGTCGGCGGCCAGCAGGGTGCGGGCGCGCTCCACCGCCTTGCCGGCCAGGTCGCGCTGCGCCCTCGCCTTCAGCAGCGCCAGCTGCGCCGTGGCCAGCTCCGCGCTGTGCAGTTGCGCCAGCACCTCGCCGGCCTGCACCGACTGGCCCGGCAGCGCGTAGAGCTCGGTCACCCGGCCGGTGACCGCCGCGCCGATGCGTGCCACCGACTGCTCGTCGAAGTCGACCCGGCCGACCACCTGCAGCGGCTCGCTCACCGGCACGCGGGCGACGACGCCGGTCTTCAGGCGCTGGGCCAGCGAATCCGGCGGCGTCACGAGGCGGGGGTCGGTCGGCGCCGCGGCGGCGGCGGGCTTGTTCGCTTCGGCCTCGCTGCCGCAGCCGGCGACCAGACCGGCGGCGGCCAGGGCGGCGGTCAGCAGCAGGACACGCGCTGCGGCGATGGGGCGGTGTGACGACATGGCGGTCCTTCGGGTGGTGTGTGGGGCAACGGTCATGGCGCTCATGGCAGCTCCGCGCCCAGTCGGCCCAGCTCGACCAGCGCGGCGCGCAGGTCGTAGCGGGCGGTGTTCAGGTCGTTGCGCGCCAGGCGGAAGGCGCGCTGCGTGTCCAGCCATTCGAGGATGCCGCGCTCGCCGGCGCGGTAGGCGGCCTCGGCCACCCGCATCGCGTCGGCGGCCTGGCGCAGCACGCCGCCCTCCAGCGCGGCGACCTGGCCGGCGGCCAGTTCGTACTGCTGCCAGGCGATCTCCAGCTGCTGGCCGATCTGCAGCTCACGGTCGGCCAGGCTGCTGCGCAGGCGCATCAGCTCGGCCTCGGCCTCGGCGATCGGGCCGACCCGGCGGTCGAACAGCGGCACGTTGACGACCACGCCGACCCGGTTGATGCGCACGTCGGGCTCCTGCTCGGAGGTGCCGCGCAAGGCGAAGGCCGGCAGGCGGCGCTGGCGCTCCAGCGCCAGGCGGGCCTCGGCGGTCTGCAGCTCGGCGCGGGCCAGCCGCAGCTCGGGGTGGCGCTGCAGCACCGAGACGCGCAGCGCTTCCAGCGACGCCGGCGGCGCGCCCGGCGGGTCCTCGATGCTGCCGACGAGGCGGAAGTCGGTCGGCAGCGTGGGGCCGACCAGCCGGCGCAGTTCGTTGCGCGCCTGCTGCACGCGCAGCACGGCCGCCTGCACGGCGCGCTGGGCGTTCAGGCGCTCGGTGTCGGCGCGGATCAGCTCGAAGCGCGGCGCCTCGCCGGTGTCCACCCGCACCGCCACCCGGTTGCGGATCTGCTCGGCCAGCGCCAGGTCCTCGCGCGCGTTGCGCGCATCGGCCGCCGCGCGCAGCAGCGCGTAGTAGCGCAGCTGCAGGTCGGTCAGCAGGTCCAGCGAGAAGCTGCCCGCGGCGGCACGCGAGCCCTCCAGCGACGACTCGGCGACGTTGCGCCGCGCCTCGCGCAGCGCCGGCCGCTCGATCGGCTGCGTGATCGACAGGCTCTGCCCGTTGCCCCCCGCGGCGGCCGGCAGCCGCGCGCGCTGGCGGCCGGTCATCACCTCGATGTCGGGGTTGGGGTAGGCGCCGGCGGTGATGAGGCCGGCCTGCGCCGCGGTGATGCGGGCACGGGCCGCGGCGAGCGCGGGATTGGCCTCCCGCGCCAGGGCGAGCAGGTCGTCGAGCCGGTAGGCCTGGCCGGAGGGCAGGTTGAGCTGGGGCACGACCAGTTCGGGCACCGGACCGAGCGGCGCCGGCGCCGGCATGGCCGGCAGCGGCGGCACCGGGTCGGCCGGCTGGGCCAGGGCGCCGACGGGCAGGAGCAGCGCGGCGACCAGGGCACAGGCCGACCAGGGAAAACGGGACGAACGGCAGGAGCGCATGGGGGGGCGGGACAAGGTTGGGCCGGAGCCCTGCACGCTTCACGCCACGACCTGCCGAGGGGGCAGTCCGGTGCCGAGCGGTCGAAGGGGCTACGGGCCGCGGCCGCCGCCCGAAGCCTGGGCTGTCGGGACGGCGGATCGTGACACGCACCGCCGCGCGGGTCACCAGACCGGCGCGGCGGGCAACACCGTCAACCCAGGGCGGGCGGGCGCAGCAGCCGCTGCGGCGGCGCGTTGGGATGGGCCGGGCCCGCGGCCAGCGGCCACGCCTGCGACGGGCGCCCGCCGGCGGCCAGGGCCAGCCCCGGCATGGGGCCGAACTCCGGCGCGTCCACCGTCGCCGCCTCCTTTGGAAGGGCCGGGGCCGGCGCCTCGCGCACCGCGCAGGCCGCGACCGTGGCGGTGGTGACCGAGGCGGCCTGGCTCCACGAGGGACGCGCCGCAGCGACGGCCGCCGTCGCGCTGGCCGGCTCCGCCGGCAGCAGCGTGCGGCCCGCCCGCGCGCTGCGCGTCGGGCAGTCCGAGGCGGACACCGCCCACGACAGCAGCGCCAGCAACAGCAGCAGCCCGAGCACCAGCCCCCGGTGGAGACCGGGCGGCAGGCGGCGGGCAGGGTTGGCGAAGGTCACGAAGGGAAGGGCTGGAGCGTTGCGGCGGGTGACGGAGCCGGCAACGCAACAACAAGTTCCACGGCAACCACGGGTTTTTACCACGTCGACCCCGACCCAGGGGCGCAGTCAACCCTTCGAGCGACCGGCCGCCGGCCGCACGCGACCGGTTCCGAGCCCGTCGCCACCCCGGTCGGTCCACCTCAGTCGACCCAGGTCACCGCCTGCTCGATCGGCGCGCGGTCGACCCGGAAGGCGTTCGCCGGGTGGTCGGTCTGCTCATGGCCGAACGAGATGCCGGCCACGACCTGGCGGTCGTCGGCGATGCCGAGCGACTGGCGCACGAAGGCCGAATCGACCGCCACCGCCGCCTGCGCCACCGCCGCCAGGCCGAGGTGCTGCGCCGCGAGCAGGAAGGTGGCGATGTAGCCGCCGCAGTCGATGGCGCCGTAGACCCCGAGGTCGCGGGCGGTCGAGACCACCGCCAGGTGCGGCGCGCCGAAGAAGCGGAAGTTCTCCAGGTTCTGCCGCTGCGCGCCGTCGCGGTCCTCGCGGCCGATGCCGAGGCTTGCATAGAGCCCGAAGCCGCAGGCGCGGCGCCGGTCCTGGTAGGCCCCGCGGTACGCCAGCGGGAACTCGAGGTCCGGCGCGGCCTCGGCCGGCGAGCGCCCGCGCTGCCGCGCCACGTAGTCGCGCCGCAGGGCGTCGAGCCGGTCGCCCGAGACCAGGTGCACGTGCCACGGCTGGGTGTTGCACCAGGACGCGGTGCGCTGCGCCAGCGACAGCAGCCGCTCGATGGTCGCGCGCGCAACCGGGTCGGGCCGGAACGCCCGGCAGGAATGGCGTTCGGCCAGCAAACGTTCGAGCACCTGTGCCTCCGTGTCGGTTGCGGCCGATTCTTGCCGAGCCGCGCCGACCCTGTCCGACCCGCCGGGCGGCGGGCCGGCCGGTCAGATCGTGACCTTGGCCTTGGCCACGATCTCGGCGAAGTACTTGGTGCTGCGGCGCATGTACTCGTCGAACTGCTCGGGCGTCGAGCCGGTGACGATGAGGCCGGCCTCCTTCAGCCGCGGCGCCAGCGCCTCCGACCGGATGACCTGGTTCACGTCGGTGACGATCTTGTTGACGATCTCGCGCGGCGTGCCCCGCGGCATGCCCAGGCCGGTGTTGCTGGAGAAGTCGAAGTCCGCGAACACCTCGCCGGCGGCGCCGATCTCCGGCGCGCTGGGGTCGCGTTTGGCCGACATCACCGCGATCGGCTTCAGCCGGCCGTTCTTGACGTGCGGCATGGTGCTGAACAGCGGGTCGATGATGAGGTTGACCCGGTTCTCGAACACGTCGCCGTAGGCGCCGCCCGCGCCCTTGTACGGGATGTGCGTCATCTCGATGCCGGTCAGCAGGTTGATCTGCTCGCCGGCCAGGTGCATGGAGCTGCCGGCACCGGCCGTGGCGTAGGTCAGCTTGCCCTTGTTGGCCTTGCCGTAGGCGATCAGCTCGGCCAGGTTGTTGACACCGAGCTTGGGCGAGGCCGCCAGCAGGATGTTGCCCAGCACCAGCAGCATGCCCGACAGGTCGCGCTGCGGGTCGAAGGGCATGTCCTTGCGCAGCGCCGGCTGGATGGCCAGCGAGCCCACCGCCAGGATGCCGAGGGTGTGGCCGTCGGGCGGCGACTTGGCCAGCACGTCGGTGCCGGTGATGGTGCCCGCACCGGGCTTGAACTCGACGACGATGGGGGTCTTCCACACCTTGCCGAGTTCGCTCTCGAGCAGCCGCGCGGTCATGTCGAGCGCGCCGCCCGGCACGTTGGGCACGATGATGCGCACGGGGCCCCGGGGCCAGTTGGCGGCGGCGCCACCCTGGGCCTGCGCGGCCAGCGGCACGCCGGCCGAGGCCGCCAGTCCGGCGGCATGGACCAGCAGGTCGCGTCGGTTGAGGGTCATTCAGGTCTCCTTCGCGCTCGGGTCAATTCGCCCGGCCCCCCAGTATTGGCGGCGGGGGCCGCGGCGTCGATTGACACATTCGACGACCGACGCGCGTTCAGCTTAGGACGCGGCCTCCGGCGGCAGCCCGCCGGCCCGTCACTGCAGGCGGATGTTCAGCCGCTTGATCAGCGGCTCGTACGCCGCCGCCCGCTGCTCGAACTGGCGCCGTGCGCCGGCGCCGTCGAGGAACTCCGCCTCCAGGTACAGGTCCTCGAGGATCTTGCGCACCTCGCGGTCGTCCACGGCCGCCCGCGTGGCGTCGGCCAGCCGCCGCACCGTCGACGCCGGCGTGCGCGCCGGCACCCAGTAGGTCAGGTAGTCCTTGGCCACCAGGTCGGGGAAGCCCTGCTCCACCACCGTCGGGATCTCCTTGCGGAACGGCGAGCGGGTCGCCGCCGACACCGCCAGCGCGCGGATGCTGCCGGCGTCGATCTGCTGCGCCGCCAGCGAGGTCAGCGGCATGATGGCGGCCTGGATCTGCTGGCCGACCAGCGCGGTGAGCTCCGGCGCGATGCCGGCGTAGTGCACCGGCTGCAGGCCATCGTCCGGCACGCCGGCCACCGACTTGTACAGCTCGAACAGGAAGTGCCCGCCGGAGCCGACCCCGGTGGTGCCGTAGTTCAAGGTGCGGGGATGGCGCAGCGCGTGCGCGGCCAGCTCCTTCAGGCTGTTCACCGGCAGGTCCTTGTGCACCAGGAACACCACCGGGTAGTTGGCATAGGAGGCCACCGGCGCGAACTCGCTGAGGAAGGGCGTGGTGATGCGCGGGTTCATCAGGTGGATGAAGCCCAGGCCCTGGCCGGCCGGCGCCAGGATGTCGTGACCGTCGGGTTTGGCGGTCAGCAGCGACTGCCAGGCCACCACCCCGTTGGCCCCCGGCCGGTTGACCACCACCACCGGCTGGCCCAGGCCGTCCCTGAACTTCTCCACCATCTTGCGGCCGACGATGTCCACCGCCCCGCCGGGCGGGAACGGCACCACCAGCTGCAGCGGGCGGTTGGGGAAGCCGTCCGGTGCCTGCGCCGCGGCGGGCAGGAGCGGCGCGGCCAGCGCCGAGGCGAGAAGGTGTCTGCGTTGCAAGGTCGTCTCCTGTCGTTGGGGTCGGCCCGCCGCTCAGCGCAGCACCGCCACCTGCTGCCGGCGCACCCGGTCCATGTCCACCTCGACGCCCAGGCCGGGGCCGTCGGGCACGTGCACCTGGCCCTGGCCGTCGATCTCCAGGTCCTGCACCAGGCCGTGCTTGTTGTTGGCGTCGGGCAGCAGCACCTCGAAGTACTCGCAGTTGTGGATGGCCGCCGCCACGTGCAGGTTGGCCACGTTGTTCAGCGAGTTGCTGCCGTGGTGGATCTCGTAGTTCATGCCGAAGCCCTCGGCCAGGTGCGCCGTCTTCAGCATGGTGGTGATGCCGCCCTTGAAGGCCACGTCGCCGCGCAGGAAGTCGGTGGCCTGCGCCATCAGCCAGGGGGCGTAGGTGTCGAAGCCGGCGAAGGGCAGCTCGGTGGCCATCAGCGGCACGTCCAGCTTCTGCCGCAGCTTGACGTAGCTGGGGATCGACCACTCGCCCAGCGGGTCCTCGAACCAGTGGAACTTCAGCGCCTCCAGCGCCCGGCCGACGCGCAGCGCGGTCGGGTAGTCGTAGCTCCAGCTGGCGTCCAGCATCAGCACGTGGTCGTCGCCGACCGCACGGCGCACCGCCTCGCACACCGCGATGTCCTGCCGCCAGGGGTGCGGCGCGTGGATCTTGTAGGCCGTCACGCCGCGCGACTTCCAGTGCAGCGCCTCCTCGCAGTAGGAGGCGATGTCGTCGCGCGCCGGCGAGCTGGCGTAGGCCGGCAGGCTGCGGCGGTAGCCGCCGATCAGCGCGTGGATGGGCAGCCCCGCCGCCTGGCCGGCGATGTCCCACAGCGCGGTGTCCACGGCGCCGACGGTGCGCACGCTGGCCGCCCGCACCCGCCCCCACATCAGCCGGCCCAGCCGTTCGCGCTGCAGCGGGTCCTGCCCCATCACGATGGGCTTGAGCACGTCGATCAGCCGCTGCACGTCGAACTCGGCCGGCGACGTGGGGGAGCCGATGAACGCGCGGCCGACCGGCCCCTCGTCGGTGTGGACCTGCAGCAGACCGAGCTGGCACGAGGGCTTGCTCGACGCGACGTGCCGCGAATAGCGCAGCGGCACCAGGCCGTCCCAGGTGAAGACGGTGATCGTGAGGTCGGTGATCTTCATGTGTCCTGCCAGTGCCGGTTGTCAGTCCTCGGCGGTGAAGCCGGTGGAGCGGACCACGTCGCGGTAGCGCTCCCAGGTCGTGCGGTACAGCGCGGCGAAGTCCTCGGGGCTGTTGAGGTCGATGTCGATGCCCAGGTTCTGCAGCGCCGCCGTGCCGGCCGGCGCGCGCACGATGTCGCCCACCAGCGCGTTCAGCCGCGCCACCACCTCGCGTGGTGTCTTCGCCGGCGCCACCAGGCCGGACCAGTCGTCGAAGACCACGTCCCAGCCCAGCTCCTGCATGGACGGCACGTCGGGCGTGAATCGGCTGCGCTGCCGGGTGGTGGTGGCCAGCAGGCGCAGCCGCCCTTCCTTCACGTGCGGCAGCACCTCCGACAGCGGCGTCACCACCGACGCGATGTGCCCGCCCAGGGCGTCGGTGACCGACGGCGCGCCGCCCTTGTACGGCACCATGCGCAGCGGCGCGCCCGAACGCCGCGCGAACATCACGCCGGCGAAGTGCTGGCCGCCGCCGGCCGGCGCGCCGTAGGTGGCCGCATCCGGGTGGGCCTTGCACCAGGCGACGAATTCCTGCGCGGTGCGCACCGACGCCGGCACTGCCGGCCCCACCGAGAGCCCCAGCGCGCCCTTGCTGGTGGTGGCCACCGGGGTGAAGTCGGCCAGCGCGTCGTAGGGCAGCTTCCTGTAGATGTGCGGGAAGATGGCCAGCGGGAAGGCCGGCGTGAACAGCAGCACGCTGCCGTCGGCCGGCGCGTCCTTGACGTACGCGGCGCCGAGCCGGCCGCTGCCGCCGACCCGGTTGTCGACGATCACCGTCTCGGCATATCGGCCTCGCAGTCCCTCCGCGATGACCCGCGCGGCCACGTCGGTGCCGCCGCCGGCCGGAAAGCCCACCACGAGGGTGAGCTGCCGCAGCAGCGGCGGTGCCGCCTGGGCTCGGGCGTCGAGGGCCATCGCCGACAGCGCGAGGCTGCCGCCGACCGATTGAAGGAGCTGGCGTCGGGTGGTCATGCGGTCTCCTGCGTCAATCACCGGACACGACGTGCAGCAGCGGCTCGCCCGCCGTCAGCCGTCGCAGGTTCTCGCCCACGCCTTCGGCCAGGCGCAGCACGCTGTGCGGGCTGCCGGCGCCGGCGTAGTGCGGCGAGATGAGCACGTTGGGGCAGTCCCACAGCGGGTCGTCGGCGGGCAGCGGCTCGGGGTCGGTGACGTCCAGCGCCGCGCCGCCCAGCCGCCCGCTGTGCAGCGCCTCGCACAGCGCCGCCTGGTCGATCACCCCGCCCCGCGCCACGTTGACCAGCAGGCCGCCCGGCTTGCAGGCGGCGAAGGCCGCGCGGTCGAGCAGCCGCGTGGTCTGCGGCGTCAGCGCGATCGCCACCACCGTCGCGTCGGCCACGGCCAGCGCGTCGTGCAGGCGCGCCAGCGGCAGCGCCTCGTCGACCAGGCCGTCGGGCCGCGCGGTGCGCGACACGCTGACGATGCGCATGTCGAAGGCGCGCGCCCGCTTCGCCAGCGCCCGGCCGATGTGGCCGTACCCCACCACCACCAGCGTGCCGCCCTCCAGCGAACGGGCGCGCGGCGCGACCAGCGTGCGGTCGAAGGCACGGCGGGCCATCACGCTGCCGACCAGGTCGGGCACGCGGCGGACCATGGCCAGCAGCAGCGCCATCGCGTGTTCGGCCACCGCGGGCGACACGCCGCCGCCGGCGTAGCTGACGGTCACGCCCTCGGGCCAGCCGAGCTCTTCGTAGCCCTCGCGGCCGGCGGTGGTGAAGTGCAGCCAGCGCACGCTGCGGGCCGGGCCGCGCAGCGTGGCGAAGACCTGCCGCGCCTCGTCCTGCGGGCCGTGCGCCAGCACCAGGCCGGTGGCGCCAGGCAGCGCCTGCAGCGTCTCGTCGAGCTCGGTGGTCACCTGCAGTTCGACGCCCGGCACCCGCTTCACCGCGTCGACGATCTCGTCGCGGCCGAGCTTCATGCGGGCCCAGTAGACGATGCGCATGGGAAGGCTCCTCGGTCGGAAGGTCAGCGGCCGCGCGGCGGTCGGGCCCGCAGCGCGTCCTCGTCGAGGTCGCTGCCCCAGCCCGGCCGGTCGGGCACGCGCATCGCGCCGTCGACCACCTCGGGCGGATGGGTCAGGAAGTCGCGCGTCCACGGCGCCTCGTCCACCCGCAGCTCCATGATGCGCAGGTTGGGCGCCGCGGCGCTGAGGTGCAGGCTCATCAGGCTGCCCAGCGCGCCCACCGGGTTGTGCGGCGCCATGGTGGTCTCGTAGGCGTCGGCGAAGGCGGCGATGCGGGCCGACTGCCAGACCCCGTTCCACATCGGGTCGACGATGCAGGTGTCCACCGTCTGCTGGTCGATGAACGGCCGGTACTGGCCGATGCCGTGCAGCGACTCCAGCGAGGCGATGGGCACCCGGGTGTGGCGGCGGATCAGCGCCAGCGCCTGCGGGTCGGGCGTGTCGAGCTCCAGCCACGACAGGTTGAGGGGCTCCAGCCGCTGCGCGATGCGCAGGTAGCCCTCCGTGCGCTGGCTGAAGCTCAGGTCCAGCATCAGCCCCACGTCGGGCCCCACCGCCTCGCGGTAGGCGGTCATCTGCTCGACGATGGCGCCGACCTGCCGGTCGGAGAGCGAGCGGTCGAGGAACCCCGGCGCGATGCGGAAGCCGCCGTTGAAGAAGGTGGGCTCCTCGCCGTCGAAGAACACCGGGTTGGTCTTCACCGCGCGATAGCCCTGGGCCACCGCCTGCCGCGCCACGTCGGCCAGGTCCTGCAGGGTGCGGACGGGCGGGCAGCCCAGCACCTCGGTGTAGAAGCGCTTGCGCGGGCCGACGCGGAAGCTGCCGCAATGGGTCCAGTACACCGGCACCCGGTCGCGCAGCGGGCCGCCGAGCAGCGTGTGCACCGGCAGGCCGGCCGCCTTGCCGGCGATGTCCAGGCAGGCGTTCTCGATGGCCGCGACGGCCTGGTGCGCCAGCCCGCCGGCCGACAGCCGCGTGGTGGCGAGCAGGCTCTCGCTGACGCGCCCAAACTGGCGCGGGTCCATGCCGATGGCCGCCCGGGCCAGGTCCTGGATCAGCGGGTCGATGCGCGTCAGCGCGAAGCTGTCGTAGTACTCCGACCAGCCGACCAGCCCTTCGTCGGTGGTGACCTTGAGGTAGGAGCACACCCGGTAGCCGCCATCGGCATGCAGGCTCTGGACGTCGACGATCTTCATGGCGAGCGGCTAGGGGTTTCTGTTGAGTTGATTTGTCAACTTGCCAATCCTAGACTGAACTTTCGCCCGATGCACCTCGCCTTTTCCCAGGGAGCGCCCTTGACGCCAGCCGGCCCCGACCTTCGCGACGCGGCCGCCCAGGCGGCGGCGCTGCTGCACCGCGAGGGCGCCGCGCTGGACCGGCGCGACTGGGCGGCCTGGCTGGACCTCTACGAGGAGGACGCGGTGTTCTGGGTGCCGGCCTGGCGCGACGACGGCACCACCACCGACGACCCGGACCGCGAGATCTCCTGGATCTACCACCCGTCGAAGGCCGGGCTGGTCGAGCGCGTGCGGCGCATCACCTCGCAGAAGTCGGTGACGGCGATGCCGCTGCCGCGCACCGCGCACTTCGTGAGCAACGTGGTGGCCGACGCCGCCGAGGCCGGCGGGCTGCAGGTGGCGGCCACCTGGTGCGTGATGACGGTGCACCCGCGCACGGCCGAGCAGCACACCCTGTTCGGCCGCTACGAGGTGCGCATGACCCGGCGGCCCGGCGCGCCGCTGCGCATCGCGGCGAAGAAGGTGGTGCTGGTCAACGACCGGGTGTCCACCCTGATCGACGTCTACTGCCTGTAGGCCGTGCCTCAGCCCGCCATGTCGTCGTCGCGCTCGCCGGCCTCGCCCTGTTCGGCCTCCAGCACGTCGGCGCGTGCGATGAGCCGGCGCATCAGGTCGACCAGCGTGCGCGTCTCCTCGGGCGAGAGGGTGCTCAGCAGCGTCTCGTGCCGCTGGGCGATGGCCACGCCCAGCCGCGCGTACAGCGAACGGCCTTCGGCCGTCAGCCAGATCTGCTTCTGCCGCCCGCCTTCGTTGAGCGGCGTGCTCTCGGTCCAGCCGCGGCCTTCGAGCTCGATCAGCGTGCGGCTGACCGCGGCCTTGTCGAGGTCGGTGCGGCGGCAGATCTCGATGGCGCTCAGGCCCGGCTGCACCCCCAGGCACATCACGATGCGCCACTCCACGATGCCCACCCCGAAATGACGAAGGTAGTACCGGCTGGCCACGCGCCGCAGACGACTGGCGAGGATCGACGCGAGCGTCGGCACATGGTCATCCAGGCTGATCGGCCGGGCCGACGGGTCGTGGTCCATCGCCTCGATTTTAGGAGGGCCCTGCCATGACGCAGGACCGCAACGACACGCCCGACCTCGCCGGTCTGCTGCACGACCGGCCCGCCGACGGGCTCTTCCGCGTCGACCGGTCGGCCTACACCAGCCGGGCCGTCTTCGAGCTGGAGCAGGCGCGCATCTTCGAGTCGACCTGGGTCTTCGTCGGCCTCGAGTCGCAGGTGGCGCGGCCTTACGACTACCTCACCACCACCCTCGGACGGCAGCCGGTGCTGCTGACCCGCGACGGCGACGGCCGGCTGCACTGCCTGCTCAACAGCTGCCGCCACCGCGGCGCGCTGGTGGCGCTGGAGCCGGCGGGCAACAAGCGGGTGCACGTCTGCCAGTACCACGGCTGGGCCTACGAGCCCAGCGGCCGCTGCGCCTTCCTGCCCGGCAAGGAGGACGGCCGCTACCCGCCGGCCTTCGACGCGTCGTCCGACCACGGGCTGGTGCCGGTGCCCCGCTTCGCCGGCTACCGCGGCCTGCTGTTCGCCAGCCTGTCGACGGACGTGCCGGACCTGGAGGCGCACCTGGGCGACGCGCGCCGCTTCATCGACCTGGTGATGGACCAGGCGCCCGACGGCTTCGAGACGGTGCCGGGCGCCATCGCCTACACCTTCAACGCCAACTGGAAGCTGCAGCTCGAGAACGGGCTGGACTACTACCACTTCTCGTCGACGCACGCGTCCTACATGGACGTGATCCGCAACCGCGGCGGCGAGGGCGCGAACCCGCCCGCGCCAGAGCGCTGGTTCCCCGACGACACCATGGACCAGGGCACCTTCGGCTTCGACCGCGGCCATGCGGTGATGTGGGGCAACCGCAACTCGCTGCGGGTGACACGGCCGCTGCGCGCCGACCCGCGTCTGTTCGACCGGGTGAGCGGCAGCACCGACCCGCTGCGGCTGAAGTGGATGCACCTCAACCGCAACCTGACCATCTTCCCCAACCTGCAGATCATCGACGTGCACTCGCTGCAGCTGCGGGTCTGGCAGCCGCTGGCGCCCGATCGCACGCTGATGCGGTCGTGGTGCCTGGCGCCGGTGGGCGAAGCGGCCGCGGCCCGCCGCGACCGCATCCGCCAGTACGAGGACTTCTTCAACCCCAGCGGCATGGCGACCTCGGACGACAACACCATGTTCGAGCTGTCACAGCGCGGGCTGGCGGCCACCGCCGCCGGCGTGACCGAAGGGCACCTGCGCGGCCTCGGCCCGGCCCCCGCCTCGCCGCGGCTGGACCCCTGGCAGCTGGCCCGCGACCTCGGCGTGCGCCCCACCGACGCCCAGGCCGGCGGCATGGCCTTCGGCGGCGAGACCGTGATGCACGCCTGCTACCGCGAGTGGCACCGCCTGCTGACCCAACCCCCCGGAGATGTGCAATGAACCGCGTGATCCGCAGCCTGCTGTCCCTGCTGGCCAGCAGCGCCCTCCTGATGGCGACCGGCGCGCCGCGTGCGGCCGAGCCCTTCCCCACCAAGCCGCTGACGCTCATCGTGCCCTTCACCGGCGGGCCGGCCGACACCATCATGCGGGCGCTGGCCGAGCAGGCCGGCAAGGACCTGGGGCAGGCGGTGGTGGTGGTCAACCGCCCCGGCGCCGGCGGCTCGCTGGGCCCGGTGATGATGGCCAAGACGGCCAAGCCCGACGGCTACACCGTCTCCATGTTCTCGGCGTCGCTGCTGTCCTATCCGCACATGAACAAGGTGGACTGGAACCCGCTGACCGACTTCACCTACATCATCGGCCTGACCAGCGACTCGCTGTCGCTGCAGGTGGCGTCCGCCTCGCCGCTCAGGACCATGGAGGACCTGGTGGCGTGGGCCCGCGCCAACCCGGGACGCCTGACCTACGGCAGCCCGGGCGTCGGCACCACCATGCACCTGGTCGCCGAGAACCTCTTCCGCAAGCTGGGCGTCAGCGCCACCCATGTGCCGTACAAGGGCACGGCCGAGGTCATCCGCGCGCTGGTCGCCGGCGAGGTGATGGTCACCTCCGACCTGGCCGGCGCCAACCTGCCCTTCGTCGCCGCCGACCGCGTGCGCTACCTGCTGCAGTTCAACGCCGAGCCGGCGCCCTACATGGCCAACGTGCCCACGGCGCGGCAGAAGGGCTACGACACCGCCAGCAGCACCATCGGCATCGTCGGCCCCAAGGGCATGCCGGAGGAGGTGGTGCAGCGGCTGCACGCCGCGTTCAGCAAGGCGCTGACCGACCCCGCCACCGAGAAGCTGCTCGACGACCTGAAGAAGGAGCGCTGGCTGCAGGGCTCGAAGGCCTACGCCGACTGGGCGGCCCGGATGGACGAGTCGATGAAGGACACCGTGCGCGCGGCCAACCTGCAGGGTCGCTAGATGCGCATCACCGGCATCGAGACCCTGCACGCCGACGGCGGCTGGCGCGTCTTCAGCTTCTTGAAGTTGATCACCGACGAAGGGCTGGTCGGCTGGGCCGAGTACTACGAGACCTACTGGAGCCGCGGCCTCACCGACGTCATCCGCCGGCTCGGCGCGGTGCTGGTGGGCGAGGACCCGCGCGAGGTGGCGCGGCTGTCGGCCAAGCTGGCCGCGCGCACCCGGGTCACCGAGGGCGGCCTCAACCACCAGGCCATCGGCGCGCTGGAGAACGCCTGCCTGGACGTCAAGGCCAAGGCGCTGGGCGTGCCGGTGGTGGCGCTGTTCGGGGGTCCCTTCCGGCACGAGCTGCCGCTGTACTGGTCGCACTGCGGCTCGTTCCGCGCCCGCGCGCCGGAGCTGTTTGAGCAGGTCATCGGCACCCCCCGCTGCGCACGCTGGACGACGTCAAGCGCATCGGCGAAGAGGTGCGTGCGCGGGGCTTCGCCGCGCTGAAGACCAACCCGCTGCGCTTCACGCCGGACGGGGTGTCGATGGTCTACCCCGGCTTCGGCCCCAGCCCGACCGCGTTCGAGCTCAACCCCGACGCCGGCACACGGCGCGACATGGTGGCGCTGCTGGAGGCCTTCCGCGACGGCGCCGGCCCCGACACCGGGCTGATGGTCGACCTCAACTTCGGCGTGCGGCCGGAGGCGCTGCTGCGCATCGCCCGCGACCTGGAACCGCTGGACCTGACCTGGCTGGAGGTCGACACCTTCGACGCGGCGGCGCTGGCCATGGTGCGCGCCGCCACGGCCACGCCCATCGCCTCCTGCGAGGCGCTGCACGGCCGCCGCGCCTACCGGCCCTTCCTGGAGCAGCGGGCGATGGACGTGGCCATCGTCGACGCGCCGTGGAACGGGCTGCTGGAGTCGGTGCGCATCGCCGCCATGGCCGACGCCTACGACGTCAACGTGGCACCGCACAACTTCTGCGGCCCGCTGTACACGCTGATCAACGCCCACCTGGCGGCCGCCATCCCCAACCTGCGCATCATGGAGGTGGAGGTGGACGACGTGCCCTGGAAGGACTCGCTGCTCACCGTGCCGCCGCGTGTCGAACGCGGGCGGCTGCAGCTGCCGACCGGGCCCGGCTGGGGCGCCGACGTGGTGGAGGAGGCGGTGCGCGCCCACCCGCCGCGCGAGCCGGGCTGGGGCTGAGGTCCTGGCGCCCGGCCCGCCGACCGCCCCGGCGTCAGCGCCAGTCGTCGATGGACACGGTGGCCTTATGGTGCGCGCCCATCATCTGCCAGTAGCCGTTGGCCTCGCCCCCGACCACCACGACGTGGATGTCGCGCTCCTCGAAGACGCGCACCGGTGCGTCGGGCGGTGTGTCGAGGTAACGCGACTTGGGCGACTGGCCGGCGGTGGCGCGGGGGTGCACGTAGTTCTGCACCAGCTGCAGGTCCCAGTAGCGCGCGGCGGGCATCTCCGCCGTCTCGTGCAGCCAGCGGATCAGCGCCGCCTTGCGCACGAAGCCGCCGCGCTCGACGAACTGCCGCGCGGCGATGGGATCGAGCAGCAGCACCGGCGCGGTGATGGCGTCGGTGCCCAGCAGCATGTCGCGCACGTGCTCGCGCCAGTGCGCGCGGCGCAGGCCGAGGCCGAAGGTGGTCGAGCGGCAGCCGTGGAAGACGCTGACCGTGCTCGCGTCGGCGGCGAAGCCCTTCTGCACGTGCAGCGGCTCCCAGGGGCTGCGCTCCTCGTTCTCGGCGAAGGTCAGGCTGTTGTAGGTGTAGTTGTTGCCCAGCGAGCCCATGAAGGTGTCGCCCGGCACCGAGCCGCCCTGCAGGTTCTGCGACAGCAGCCCGTACGCGCGGCCGATGGTGGCGTTGGCCTGGTTGTAGGGCCCCATCGCGCCGAGGCCGCCGTTCATGCCGATCTGCCGGCGGATCGGCCCGTTGACCACCACCATGGCCGAGGCGGAGCTGGAGGTGCTGCCGCGCGCCGAGATGCCGCTGGCCGCCAGGGCCAGCAGCACCGGCAGGGATTCCGGGCGGCAGCCCGCCATCACCGCGTTCACCGCCACCCGTTCGACGGTGAACTGCCAGGCGCCGCGGTTGGCGGTGGGCTGCAGGCGGCCGACCACCTCGTCGGGCCGCCGGCGGGTGCCGGCCAGCATGGCGGCGACGCGCTCTTCGGTGGGCAGCACGATGGGCAGGTGGTCGGTCCAGCCGCGCTGCGCGAAGGCCTCGTGCAGCCGGTCCTCGCTGTCCGGCGGCAGCAGCCGGGGCGTGCGGTGCGGCACCGGCGCCACGTCGGCGCTGGCCGGCAGCGGCCGCGTCAGCGCCTCGATCACCTCCTCCATCACCGGCCGGCCGGTCACCGGGTCGGCGCCGTGCACGTAGGCGCGCAGCTCGTCCTCGCCCTTGCCCATCACCGGCTGCGGCACGAAGACCAGCGGCGCCTGCGGCAGGCCGGCGACGCGGACCACCGACTGCACCACGCGGCGGAAGGCGGCCGTGTGCAGGGCCACCGTGGGCACGCCGTACTGCGTCTCCAGCGTGATGGCATGGGTGGAGACCGCGGGCGCGCAGGTGCTGCAGTGGCCGACGCCGACGATGGCAGCATGGCCCTTTTCGCGGATCTCGGTCCACAGCGCCGGGTCGTCCTGGCCGTAGTAGCTGGACAGCTGCACCAGGCGGGTGGTCACGCCGGGCATCCGCTCGTGGAACCAGCGCTGCACCTGCTTGAGCAATTCCACGCCGTCGTCGAAGCGGGTGTCGACCAGGTAGACCGTCCTGCCCTCCAGGCTCGGCGGGCGACGGGCCGGCTGCCGGGTGGCCGGCACCGGCGGGTCGCCCTGCGGGTGGTGCACGGTCAGCCGAGGGGCGGCGAGGGAGGCGGTGGACATCGGGCGAGCTCCGGGCGGGCGCGTCGATTGTTCGGTGACCCTCGTCCGTCGCCCATTGAAAAGATCGACGAGCCCATGACACTTGGTTAGCGCGGCGTCGAGTCCTTCGGACCGACCTCGACAATGCCGAGCCTGCCACGCCCGGCGCCCTTACCCCCTTCCGGAGCTTTCGATGAGCCTTGTCCTCTTCTATGCGCCGCTGGCCTGTTCGCTGGTGCCCTACGTCACCCTCACCGAGGCCGGCGCCGACTTCTCGGTGCGCCTGGTCAACATGGCCAAGGGCGAGCAGCTGGGCGACGACTTCGCCCGGCTCAACCCCAAGCGCAAGGTGCCGGTGCTGCTGATCGACGGCGAGCCGCTGACCGAGAACGTGGCCATCCAGCAGTGCGTCGCGCGGCGCTTCCCCGACGCGCGCCTGCTGCCCGCCGACCCGTTGCAGGAACTGAAGGCCATCGCCTTCATGGCCTGGTGCGCTTCGGCCATCCACCCGTCGCTGACGCCCAACGCCCGGCCCGAGCGCTACTGCGACCTGCCCGACTCGGCCGAGTCGGTGCGGCGCTGCGCGCAGAAGCTGCTGGCCCAGCACTTCGCGGTGGGCGAGGCCGCGTTGGGCGAGCAGGCCTGGCTGTTCGGCGACTTCAGCGCCGCCGACGCCTACTACTACTGGTGCGTCCGCCGCGCGTCGCAGCTGGGGCTCGACCTGTCGGCCTTCCCCGCGCGCAGGCCCACCGCACGCGCATGGAGGCGCGAGCGTCGGTGCAGCGGGCGCTGGCCTTCGAGGCCGAGGCCAAGGCGCAGCTCGAACGGGCGTGAGCCTGCACCACCTCGACCTGCAGCAGCTGCTCGTGCTGGACGCGCTGCTGAAGGACCACAACGTCAGCGCCGCGGCGCAACGCCTGGGGCTGGCGCAGTCGACGGTGAGCACCGCCCTCGCCCGGCTGCGCACCGCCCTCGGCGACGAGCTGTTCGTCAAGCACGCGCTGGGCGTGGAGCCCACCGCCCGCGCGCTGGCGCTGCGCGCGCCGCTGGCGCAGGTGCTGGCGCTGCTGCAGGACGAGATCCTGACGGCCCCGGCGTTCCACCCGCCGACCTCGCGGCGCACCTTCGTGCTGGTGTTCGGCGAGCTCGGCCAGATGGTGTTCGTGCCCCGGCTGCTGGCCCACCTGCGCCAGCGGGCGCCGGGGGTGGACCTGAAGGTGCTCGGCGGCTCGGCGGAACACCGGCAGGCGCTGCTCGAAAGCGGGCAGGCCGACCTGGCCGTCGGCCTCTTCCCCGAGTTCGGCGGCGCCAGCATGTTCCAGCAGAAGCTCTACGCCGCGCGGCCGCTGGTGGTGCTGATGCGGCAGGACCACCCGGCGGCCGCGTCCGGCGCCCTCACGCTGGAGGCCTTCGCCCGGCTCGACCATGCGGTGGTCGGCACCGACATCGGCTACCAGGCGCTGTGCGAGGCGGCGCTGAAGCAGCGCGGCATCGAACGCCGCATCGTCGTCGAGCTGTCCAGCCTGTCGGCCGCGCCGCATGTGCTGGCCGGCACCGACCTCGTCGCCGTCGTGCCCGCCACGGTGGCCGAGCTGTTCTGCCGCCAGCCCGGGCTGCGCCACTGCGCCCTGCCCTTCGAGCTGCCGCAGTGGGAGGTGCGCCAGTTCTGGCACCGGCGCCGCCACCACGACCCCGGCCTGGTCTGGCTGCGCCAGCAGATCGCCGCGCAGTTCCAGCAGGCGCCGGCCCCCACACCGGCCGACGCTGTCTCTCGGGACTAGCCCGCAGTTCGCGGTCGCGGCGGCGATAACCGTCATCGCGCCCCGGCCGCGCCGGCGGCTTCGACAATGCTTCGCACCGGCCCGCGGGGTGGCCGCGGGAGCTGCCATGTCGAACATCGCCTTCATCGGCACCGGCACCATGGGCGGGCCGCTGGCCGGCCACCTGATGGCCGCCGGCCACACGCTGAGCGTGCACGCCCGCACGCCGTCGCGGGCCCAGGGGCTGGTCGAGCGCGGCGCCCGCTGGGCCGCCACCGCCGCCGAGGCGGTGCGCGACGCGGAAGTGGTCTTCACCATGGTCGGCGGGCCGCGCGACGTCGAGGGCCTGTACTTCGGCGAGATCCTCGACGCGGCGCCGCACGGCGCCCTGCTGATCGACATGACCACCTCGAGCCCCCGGCTGGCCCAGCGGCTGCACGAGGCCGCCGCCACCCACGGCCACCAGGCGCTGGACGCGCCGGTCACCGGCGGGCCGCAGGGGGCGCAGGCCGGGGCGCTGATCGTGATGGTGGGCGGCGAGGCCGACGCCCTGCAGCGCGCCCGTCCGCTGCTCGACACCTTCAGCCGCACCGTGCTGCACTACGGGCCGGCCGGCAACGGCCAGCGCGCCAAGCTGGTCAACCAGTGCGTGGCGATGCAGAACATGATCAGCGCCATCGAGGGCCTGTTCTTCGCCCGCCGCGCGGGGCTGGACACCGACCAGATGCTGCAGATGCTGCAGGCCGGCCTCACCGACTCGAAGTCGCTGCACGGCCTGGCGCCGCTGGCCCTGCGCGGCGAGTTCCCGCCCAACTTCCACCCGGTGCACGTGGTCAAGGACCTGACGCTGGCGCTGGAAGAAGCCGACGCCCTGGGCATCGACCTGCCCGGCCTGCGCAACGCCCACGCCCGCTGGACCCAGCTGGTCGAGCGCTTCCCCGAAGCGAAGGCCGTGCACGAGGTGGCGCGGCTGTACCTGTGAGCCCGGAGGCCGCCATGCCGTCGACCCCGCTGCGCCGCCGGCGCGCCCTCGCCCTGCTCGCCGCGCCGCTGGCCGGCGCACTGCCCTGGCCCGTTGCCGCGCAGGAGCGGCCGCTGGCGCTGGTGCTCGGGTTCCCGCCCGGCGCCGGCATCGATGCGCTGACCCGCCAGCTCGGCGAGCGCATCGCGCCGGCCCTCGGCCGGCCGGTGATCGTGGAGAACCGCGTCGGCGCCGCCGGTCGGCTCGCCGCCGAGCACGTCAAGCGGACGCCGGCCGACGGCTCGACCCTGCTCGTCGCGCCGATGGCGGTGATGACCATCTTCCCCCACACCTACCGCCAGCTGCGCTACGACCCGGCGAAGGACTTCGTGCCGGTGGCGCACCTGGCCGAGTTCGGCCTCGCGCTGGCCGTGCGCGCCGACGCCCCGGCGCGCACGCTGCAGGAGTACGTCGAGGCGGTGAAGCGCGACCGCGACATGGGCCTGTACGGCTCCACCGGCGTCGGCTCGCCGTCGCACTTCTTCATCTCGATGTTCGAGCGCGCGGCCGGGGTGTCGATGACGCACGTGCCGCACCGCGGCAGCGCCGACGTCATGAACGCGCTGCTGGGCGGCCACATCAAGGCGGCCATCCTCACCGTCAACGACATCTCGCCGCAGCACGCGGCGGGCAAGCTGCGCGCGCTGGCGGTGTCGGCGCCGCGGCGCGAGGCCACCCTGCCCGACGTGCCCACCTTCAAGGAACTGGGCCACGACATCGAGGGCAGCTTCTGGTACGGCGCCTACGCGCCGGCCGGCACGCCGGCACCGGTGGTGCAGCGGCTGTCGCAGGCGCTGGTCGAGGCCACGCGGCAGCCCGAGCTCAGGGCGCAGGGGGCGAAGGTGGGCCTGCAGCTCACCGGCGGCGGCCCTGACGTGCTGGCCCGGGTGCAGAAGGCCGACCACGACCGCTGGGGACCGGCCATCCGCGCCACCGGCTTCGTCGCCGAGGACTGAGCCGCACCACGATGAAGGCGCCCGCCTTCGCCTACTGCCGGCCGCGCGACCTCGACGAGGCGCTGGCCCTGCTCGACCAGCACGGTGCCGACGCCCGGCCCCTGGCCGGCGGGCAGAGCCTGCTGCCGGTGCTGCACCTGCGGCTGGCCGCGCCGGCGGTGCTGGTCGACCTGCAGGACGTGGCGGCGCTGCGCGGCATCGCGCGCGGGGAAGGCGGCGTGCGCCTCGGCGCCATGACCACCTACCACGAGGCGCAGGCCGACCCGCGGCTCGCCGCAGCGGCACCGCTGCTCGCGCTGGCGCTGCCGCACGTGGCCCATCCGGCCATCCGCCACCGCGGCACCCTGGGCGGCAGCGCGGCGCTGGCCGACCCGGCCGCCGAAGTGCCGGCGGTGTGTACCGCGCTCGCGGCCCGCTTCGAGCTGCGGTCGCGTCGCCGCGGACCGCGCACCGTCGCCGCCGAGGACTTCTTCCAGGGCGCCTTCAGCACCGCGCTGGACCCCGACGAGCTGCTGACGGCCATCGTGCTGCCCGACGCACCGCCCGGCGAACGCGTGGCCTTCGACGAGCTGGCGCGCCGCCGGGGCGACTATGCGGTGGTCGGCACCTGCGTGCGGCTGGCCGGCGGCCCCGATCGCATCCACGATGCGACCGTCGTGCAGTTCGGCGTCGCCGACCGCGCGCTGCGGCTGCCCGGCGCGGCGGCGGCGCTGTGCGGCCGCCGGCTGGACGCCGAGGCCATCGACGACGCCTGCGCCGCGCTGCGCGATGAGCTGCGCTGCGAAGGCGACCTGCACACCGCCGCGGCCACCAAGCACCACCTGGCGACGGTGCAGTTGCGGCGGCTGCTCACCACCCTCGCGCCACCATGAGCACCGAGCCCATCGAGTCCATGACCCTGCGGCTGCAGGTCAACGGCGAGGCCGTCGAGCGGCCGGTGGCGGTGCGCCGGCACCTGGCCGACTTCCTGCGCGAGGACCTCGGCCTCACCGGCACCCATGTCGGCTGCGAACACGGCGTGTGCGGTGCCTGCACCGTGCGGCTGGACGGCCGGGTGGTGCGCGGCTGCCTGGTGCTCGCGGTGCAGGCCGACGGCGCCTCGGTGCAGACCATCGAGGGCGCAGCCGATGCCCGCATGGCGGCGCTGCAGGCGGCCTTCCACCGGCACAACGCCGCGCAGTGCGGCTTCTGCACCCCGGCCATGCTGCTCACCGCGGCGGACCTGCTGGACCGGCCCGACCGCCCGAGCCGGGAGGAGATCCGCGAGCACCTGTCCGGCAACCTGTGCCGCTGCACCGGCTACCAGGCCATCGTCGACGCGGTCGAAGCGACCTGCCGGGCGCTGCAGGGATGAACAGCCCGCGCGACCTGCCGCAGGCGCAGACGGCCGACGCCTGCATCGGCCAGCCGCTGCCCCGCCGCGGCCTGGAGCGCCTGCTGCAGGGCCGCGGCTGCTACGTCGACGACCTGCAGCCGCCGCGACTGGCCCATGCGGTGATGGTGCGCAGCCCCTACGCGCACGCCCGCATCGTCTCGATCGACGTCGAGCCGGCGCGGCGGGCGCCGGGCGTGCTCGCCGTCGCCACCGGCCGCGACATGGCCGGCTGGTGCAAGCCCTGGGTCGGCACGCTGGCCACCGCGCCGGGCATGCGCTCGCCGCCGCAGCACGCGCTGGCCATCGACCGCGTGTGCTGGCAGGGCGAGCCGGTGGCCGTCGTGGTCGCGGGCACGCGGGCCCAGGCCGAAGACGCCGCCGAGCGCGTCGAGGTGACCTGGGAACCGCTGCCGGTGGTGGCCGACGAGCTGGCCGCGCTGGCGCCGGACGCGCGGCCGGTGCACCCGGGCGACGCCGACAACGTTTGCTACCGCCGCGAGGTGGCGAGCGGCGACGTCGAGCAGGGTTTCGCCGCCGCCGCGGCGGTGGTCAGCGCCACGCTGCGCACCGGCCGCCACACCCACGTCACGCTGGAGCCGCGGGCCATCCTGGCCGACTTCAACCCGGCGGACCGGCAGCTCACGGTGTGGCATGCGTCGCAGGTGCCGCACATGATGCAGTGGCTGCTGGCCGACCAGTTCGGACTGCCCGAGTCGCAGGTGCGGGTGATCGTGCCCGACGTGGGCGGCAGCTTCGGGCTGAAGATCCACGTCTTCGGCGACGAGATGGCCGCGGTGGCGATGGCGCTGCAGCTCGGTCGGCCGGTGAAGTTCGTCGCCGACCGGCTGGAGTCGTTCCAGAGCGACGTGCACGCCCGCGGCCACCGCATCGAGGCCCGCATGGCGGTGTCGGCCGAGGGCGAGATCCTGGCCTTCGAGCTCGACGACGTGCAGACCTTCGGGCCCTACGGCTGCTACCCGCGGGCCGGCACCGGCGAGGGCAACCAGGTGCTCAACCTGGCCGGCGCGCCCTATCGCAACCGCCACTACCGGGGCCGGCTGCGGGTCGCCTTCCAGCACAAGGGCATGGTCGGCCCCTACCGGGCCGTCGGCCACCCGGTGGCCTGCCTGGCCACCGAGGTGATGCTGGAGCAGGCGGCACGCGCCGTCGGCGTCGACCCCGCGCAGGCGCGACGGCGCAACCTGGTGGCCGACGACGCCTACCCGTGGACGCTGGCCACCGGCCCGGTGGTGGAAGGTCTGTCGCAGCAGGCCTCGCTGGACCGCCTGCTGCAGATGATGGACTACGACGGGCTGCGCGCCGCGCAGGCGCGCGAGCGGGCGCGCGGCGTGCACCGCGGCATCGGGCTGGCGCACTTCGTCGAGATGACCTCGCCGTCGGGGCGGGTGTACGGCGCCGGCGGGGCGCCCATCGCCTCGCAGGACGCCTGCATGCTGCGGCTGACCGCCAGCGGCATGGTGCACTGCGCCGTCGGCATCACCGAGTTCGGCCAGGGCGCGGCGATGATGGTGGCGCAGGTGGCGGCCAGCGGCCTCGGCGTGCCGGTGGAGCGCGTGCGGGTGCTGCTCGGCGACACCGACGTCACGCCCTACGGCGGCGGCAACTGGGGGTCGCGCGGCACCGGCATCGGCGGCGAGGCGGTGTGGCTGGCGGCGCGGGCGCTGCGCGAGAACCTGCTCGCCTTCGCCGCCCGGGTGCTCGGCCGGCCGGCCGACGCGCTCGACCTGCGCGGCGGCGAGGTGGTGGAACGCGAGGGCGGCGAGCGCCACCTGAGCCTGGAAGCCCTGGCCCGCCGCGCCTACTTCCGGCCCGACCTGACACCGGCCGACATCACGCCCGAGCTGATGGTCACGCGCAGCTTCTCGCAGCGGGCCTACGGCAGCGTCTTCAGCAACGGCGTGCACGCCAGCCATGTCGAGGTGGACCTCGACACCGGCTGGGTGCGGCTGCTGCGCCACTGGGTGGTGGAGGACTGCGGCACCGTGGTCAACCCGCTGCTGGTCGACGAGCAGATCCGCGGCGGGGTGGTGCAGGGCCTGGGCGCCGCGCTGTACGAGGAGGTGCTCTACGGCGACGAGGGCCAGCTGCTCAACGGCAGCCTGGCCGAGTACCTGGTGCCCATGGCCGGCGAGATGCCCGACATCGAGGTGGCCCACCTGCACACGCCGACCCGGACCTCCACGCTCGGCGCCAAGGGCGCCGGCGAGGCGGGCGTCGCCGGCGCCTCCGCCGCGGTGCTCAACGCCGTCAACGACGCGCTGGCGCCCTTCGGCGCCTTCCTCACCGAGATCCCCATCACCCCGCAGCGGGTGCTGCAGGCGCTGGGCAAGGTGCCGCGCTGAGCGGCCCGCGGGCCGACTCATAAGCCACGGCTGTTGAGTCATCGAATCTTTGCGATTCACAGCCCGGGCCGGATCGCCTCCAATGGCCGTCGCCGGGATCCACCGGCCCGGGGACGACGGTCGGCGACGGTCGCGACGGCAAGCCCCCGGCACGACAAGGAGACGACATGGTTCTGCCGGGGCGGCGTGCACCGCGCGTGGCGATCATCGGTGCGGGCATCGGCGGGCTGACCGCCGCGGCCTCGTTGCACCGCCGGGGCTGCGAGGTGGCGGTCTACGAGAAGGCCTCGCAGCTGGGCGAGGTGGGCGCCGGGCTGCAGCTCGCGCCCAACGCCATCAAGGTGCTGCGCTCGCTGGACCTGGAGGACGCGCTGCGGGCGGTCGGCGCCGAGCCGAAGGTGCGCCTGTCGCTGAAGTGGGACGACGGCAGCGTGCGGGCGCGCGAGCAGTTCATGGGCCAGATGCAGGAGCGCTACGGTGCGCGCTACCACACCGCGCACCGCGCCGACCTGCACCGCCTGCTGCTGTCGAAGGTGCCCGAGGACCGGGTGCACACCGGCCGGCAGTGCGTGGCGCTGGACGCCGATGGCGACGTCGCCTCGGCCCGCTTCGCCGACGGCCAGGCCATCGAAGCCGACGTCATCCTCGGCGCCGACGGCATCCACTCGGTGGTGCGCGATGCGCTCTTCGGCCCGGCCGAGGCGCGCTTCACCCACCAGATCTGCTGGCGGATCATCCTGCCGATGGCCGAGCTGGCCGCCTGCGCCGACAGCCTGCCGACGCCGCTGGACGGCAGCGAGTACACCGGCTGGCTGGGCCCGAACGGCCACGTGCTGTTCTACCCGCTGCGCGGCGGCGAACTGCTCAACGTCTTCGCCGGCCGCGTCGAGCCCCACGGCTGGGCCGACGAGTCGTGGGCGGTGCGCAGCAACGTCGACAAACTGATCGAGGCCTACCGCGGCTGGAACGAGGGCCTGCTCGCCGTCTTCCGCCGCGCCAGCGAGTGCTTCAAGTGGGGCATCTACGACCGCGACCCGCTGCAGCGCTGGGCCCGCGGCCGCGCCGCCCTGCTCGGCGACGCCGCCCACCCGATGATGCCCACGCTGGCGCAGGGCGCCGCCATCTCGATGGAGGACGGCGCGGCGGTGGCCCGCCACCTCGCCGACGGCGCGGCGGACCCGGTGGCCGCGCTCGCCGCCTACGAGCGCGAGCGCCAGCCGCGGGCCTCGCGCGTGCAGCTGCAGGCGCGCCAGCAGTTCCTCAACAACCAGCTCGTGCCGCCGCCGCCGCCGCTGCCGGTGGACTGGATCTACGGACACGACGCGGTGCAGGGCCCGGTGGCCCGGGCCGCCTGAACGACATGACGACGAGGAGACACCCATGACGCGGAACCCCGCACCGCTGGCCGTGCTGGCGCTGCTCGCCGGGCTGTGCGGCAGCGCGCCGGCGCAGACCGCCGCATCCTTTCCCACCAAGCCGGTGCGCATCGTCGTGCCGTACGCGCCCGGCGGCGCGCTCGACGCCTCGGCCCGGCTGGTGGCCACCGAGATGACCAAGATCCTCGGCCAGACGGTGCTGATCGAGAACCGGCCCGGCGGGGCCGGCACCACCGGCGCCGACTTCGTGGCCAAGGCGCCGGCCGACGGCCACACGCTGTGCTGGTGCCCCACCGGCCCGCTGACCATCACGCCGCTGACCGACCCGAAGGTGCCGTACCAGCCGCTGAAGGACCTGGTGCCGGTGAGCCATGTCATCAACATGGACAACGTCATCATGGCGCGGCGCGACCTGCCCGCCGACAACCTGAAGGACCTGGTGGCCCTGGCGCGCAGCCAGCCGGCCGGCCTGACCTTCGGCACGCCGGGCGCCGGCGGCACCCACCACCTCGGCGGCGAATGGTTCCGCACCGAGACCGGCGGCAAGCTGGTGCACGTGCCCTACAAGGGCGAGAACCCGGCCATCGCCGACCTCCTCGGCGGCCAGATCGACCTGGTCTTCGGTTCGGCCTCGCTGGCGGCGCCGCTGCTGCGCGAGGGCAAGATCAAGGTGCTGGGCAACGTGGGCAGCAGCCGCTCGCGCCTGCTGCCCGAGGTGCCCACCGTCGCGCAGTCGGGCTACCCGTCCTACGCCTGGTACAACTTCATCGGCCTCAACGCGCCCGCCGGCACGCCGGCGCCGGTGATCGACACGCTGTCCAAGGCCGTCGCCCGGTCGCTGCAGGACCCCACGCTGCGCGAGAAGTTCGTCGGCATGGGCTTCGAGCCGGTGGGCAGCACGCCCGACCAGTTCGCCCGCTTCCTGGTCAAGGAGACGGCGACCTGGAGCCGGGTCATGAAGTCGACCGGCTTCAGCCGCGAATGAGGGCCCCGCGCATGCAACGCCGTCTCGTCCTCGCCGCGCTCGGCTCGCTGTCGACGGGCCTGTGCGGCCTGGCCCGCGCCCAGGCCGGCGCCTACCCCAACAAGCCGGTGCGGCTGGTGGTGCCCTTCGCGCCCGGCGGCCCCACCGACGTGGCCGGCCGCCTGCTGGCGCAGAAGCTGGGCGCCCTGCTCGGCCAGCAGGTGATCGTCGACAACCGGCCCGGCGCCGGCGGCACGGTGGGCGCGGCCGCGGTGGCCCAGGCCCCGGCCGACGGCTACACGCTGCTGTTCGGCAGCACCAGCACGCTGGCCGTCAGCCCGGCGCTGTACCCGCGGCTGCCCTACGACGCGGCCACCGCCTTCCAGCCGGTGGCGCTGGTGGCCCGCGGCCCGCAGATGCTGGTGGTGCACCCGTCGGTGCCCGCGGCCGACCTGAAGGAGTTCGTCGCCTTCGCGCGCCGGCAGGCTCAGCCGATGAGCTTCGCGTCGGCGGGCAACGGCTCGGTCGGCCACCTGACCGCCGAGCTGTTGAAGTCGGTCACCGGCATCCCCGCGCTGCACGTGCCCTACAAGGGCGGCTCGCCCGCGGTCAACGCCGTCGTCGCCGGCGAGACGCAGTTCACCATCGACGCGGTGGGCACCATGCTGCCCTTCGTCAAGGCCGGGCGGCTGAAGGCGGTGAGCCTGCTGGGCGAGTCGCGCAGCCCGCTGGTGCCGGCGTTGCCGACGGCGGTGGAGTCGGGCTTCCCGAAGCTGGTGGCCGACTTCTGGAGCGGCGTCGTCGCGCCGGCCGGCACGCCGCGCGAGGTGCTGGCCCGGCTGGAGACCGACATCGCCAAGGTGGTGGCCGATCCGGAGGTGGTCGAGCAGCTGCGCCTGCTGGGCACCGCGCCGCAGCGGCTGTCCGTCGACGAGTTCACCCGCTTCGTGCGCGAGGAAGCGCGCAAGTGGGCCGAGATCGCCCAGGCCTCGGGCGCCAAGGCCGAATGACACGCCGAATGAAGCGGCCGCAAACGGAGTCGACATGAAGATTGCCATCGTCGGCGCGGGCATCGGGGGGCTGACCGCCGCCCTGGCGCTGCTGCGCCTCGGCTTCGACGTCCGGGTGTACGAGCAGACGCAGGTGCTGGGCGAGATCGGCGCCGGCGTGCAGATCAGCCCGAACGGCACCCGCGTGTTCTCGCTGCTCGGCCTGGACGCGGCCATCCAGGGCATCGCCTCGCAGCCGCTGGGCAAGCGGGTGCGGCTGTGGAACTCCGGGCAGACCTGGAACCTGTTCGACCTGGGCTCGGTCTCGCGCGAGCGCTACGGCCACCCCTACCTCACGCTGCACCGGGCCGACCTGCACCGGGTGCTGCTCGACGCGGTGCAGGCGCTCGACCCCGACGCGGTGCGCCTGGGCACCCGCATCACCGGCGTGCGGCTGGGCGCGCAGGGCGCCACGCCGCTGGGCGACGGCGGCGACCTGCCCGAGGCCGACGTGCTGATCGGCGCCGACGGCGTGCACTCGCCGATCCGCCACAGCGTCTTCGGCGGCGACAGCCCGCGCTTCTCGGGGATCATCGCCTGGCGCGGCGTCATCCCGGCCGAGCGCCTGCCGGCGCACCTGCGCGACCCCTACGGCTATAACTGGGTGGGGCCCGGCGCCCACGTCATCCACTACCCGCTGCGCCGGCAGCAGCTGTTCAACTTCGTCGGCGCGGTCGAGCGCCAGGGCTGGGAGGTGGAGTCGTGGTCGCACCGCGGCCGCACCGAGGACTGCCTGGCCGACTTCGCCGGCTGGCACGAGGACGTGCACCACCTCATCCGCGCCATCGAGACGCCGTACAAGTGGGCGCTGATGGTGCGCGACCCGATGCCGCGCTGGGGCGAGGGCCGCATGACGCTGCTCGGCGACGCCTGCCACCCCACGCTGCCCTTCCTGGCCCAGGGCGCGGTGATGGCGCTGGAGGACGGCTACGTGCTGGCGCGCTGCCTGGACGCGCACCGCGACGACCCGGCCACCGGCCTGCGCCGCTACGAGGCCGCGCGGCAGGACCGCACCGCGCGCATCGTGCTCGGCTCCTCGGCCAACGCGAAGCGCTTCCACAACCCCGCGCTCGGCCATGCCGCCGGCGCCGCCGACTACGTCGACCGCGAGTGGCAGGAGGACAAGGTCAAGGAACGCTACGACTGGCTGTTCGACTACCGCGTCGACGAGGTGCCGATCTGACATGAAACCCCCACGCTCACGTTCGTTCGCTGCCCCCCGAGGGGGCGCTCAGTGCCTCCGGGCGGCCGGGCGCCACTGACATGACCATCACCAAGACCCCCGTCGCCAAGGGCCTGCACCACTTCGCCTGGCGCTGCCGCGACGCCGAGCAGACGCGCCACTTCTACGAGGACGTGGTCGGCCTGCCGCTGGTGCACGTGATCGCGCTCGACCACGTGCCGAGCACCGGCGAGTACTGCCCCTACGTGCACATCTTCTTCGGCATGGCCGACGGCTCCAGCATCGCCTTCTTCGACCTCGGCGACGACACCGCCGCGCTGCCCTCGCCGAACACGCCGCCGTGGGTCAACCACATCGCGCTGACCGTGGCCAGCGAGGACGCGCTGCTGGCGCTGCGCGGCCGGCTCACCGCCGAGGGTGTCGAGGTGGTGGGCGTGACCGACCACGGCATCTGCCGCTCGATCTACTGCTTCGACCCCAACGGCCTGCGGGTGGAGTTCACCGTGCCGACCATGACCGAAGCCGAGGACCGGGCCCACCGCGCCTCGGCCCACGCCCTGCTCGCGGCCTGGACCGACCGGCCGCGGGAAGGCCGGGCATGACGCGGCCGGACCTCAACGCCACCCACGACCCGCGGCGCGGCGCCTGGCTGGCCAGCGCCGCCCCGGGCGGCGACTTCCCGCTGCAGAACCTGCCGCTGGGCCTGTTCCGCGAACGGCCGGCCGACCGGCCGCGTCCCGGTGTGGCCATCGGCGACCGGGTGGTCGACCTGCAGGCCGTCGACGCGGCGGGCCTGCTCGGCGGCCTGGCGGCGGCGGCCGTGCGCAGCGTCGACGGCCACCTCAACGGCCTGATGGCGCTGGGGCACGCGCCGGCGTCGGCGCTGCGCGCGCGGCTGTCCGACCTGCTGCGCGCCGACGGTGCCGACACCGGGCTGCGCGACCGCGCCGAGCACCTGCTGCGGCCGATGGACGGCGTCGAGATGGTGCTGCCCGTCGCCATCGGCGACTACACCGACTTCCTCACCTCCTTCCACCACACCGCGCGCCATGGCCGCTTCAAGGGCCTGAAGGACCCGGTGCCGCCGGTGTTCCATTCGCTGCCGGTGGCCTACCACGGCCGGGCGTCGTCGATCCGCGTCAGCGGCACGCCGCTGCGCCGCCCGCGCGGCCAGTGGCGCGACGCCGACAGCGGCGCCGTGCGCCACGGCCCGGTGGAGGCGCTGGACTTCGAGCTGGAGCTGGCGGCCTTCGTCGGCCCCGGCAACACGCTGGGCCAGCCGATCGCGCTGGACGACGCGCCGGCGCAGCTCTTCGGCTACGTGCTGCTCAACGACTGGTCGTCCAAGGGCGTGCAGTGGTGGGAGCAGATGCTCGGGCCCTTCCTCGGCAAGAGCTTCATGAGCACCGTCTCGCCCTGGGTGGTGACGGCCGAGGCGCTGTGGCCCTTCGCCTGCGAGGCACCCGCGCGACCGGCCGAGGCGCCGCCGCTGCTGCCCTACCTGCACAGCGCCCGCGACCGCGCGGCCGGCGGCCTGGACCTGCACTTGGAGGCCTGGTTCAGCAGCGAGCGCATGCGCCGCGCCGGCCGGCCGCCGCTGCGGCTGGCCGCCACCCACCTGTCGCACCTCAGCTGGACCTTCGCCCAGATGCTCACCCACCACGCCTCCAACGGCTGCGACCTGCGGCCGGGCGACCTCATCGGCAGCGGCACCGTCTCCGGCGAGGCCGACGAGAGCCGCGCCTGCCTGACCGAGATCACCAGCGCCGGCCGCGAGCCGCTGCGGCTGCCCGACGGCGACGAGCGGCTGTGGCTGCAGGACGGCGACGAGATCGAGCTGCGCGCCCGCGCCCAGCGCGATGGCGCGGTGCCCATCGGCTTCGGCGCCTGCAGCGGGCGCATCCTGCCCGCGCTCGCCGGGGACCTCGCATGACGGCGCCCGGCGCGCGCCTGCACGGCGAGGGCCCGCACAAGGCCGTGCTGCTCAACGGCTGGCTGGGCAGCCCGCACCACTGGGACTGGATGCTGCAGTCCCTCGATCCGCAGGCGCTGCAGCTGGCCGTCTTCGACTACCGGGGCTACGGCGCCCGGCGCGACGTCGAGGGCGACTTCACCTTCCGCGAGGCGGCCGCCGACGTGCTGGCGCTGGCCGACGCGCTGGGCTGGGAGCGCTTTGCGCTGGTCGGCCACTCGATGGGCGGCATGGCCATGCAGCGCGTGGCGCTGATGGCGCCGCAGCGGGTGACGCGCCTGCTCGGCCTGGCGCCGGTGTCGGCCGCCGGCTCGCAGCTGGACGGCCCGCGCCTGGCCCTGTTCGAGCAAGCCGTGCAGGACGTGGGCGCCCGCCAGCGCATCGTCGACTTCTCCACCGGCCAGCGGCTGTCGCCCGCCTGGTGCGCGCGCATCGCCGCCGACAGCCTGGCGGCGAACCGGCCGCAGGCCATGGCGGGCTACCTGCGCGAATGGGGCAGCGGCCCCGGCTTCGCCGACGAGGTGGTGGCCCTGCGCGGCCTGCCGGTGCAGGTGCTGGTCGGCGCCCACGACCCCAGCATCAACCTCGACACGGCCGAACGCAGCTGGCGCCTGCACCACCCGCAGGCCGAGCTGCAGGCCCTGCCCGGCGCCGGGCACTACCCGATGCTCGAAGCGCCGGTGGCCACCGCCACCGCGCTGCAGCGCTGGCTCACCGCCTGAGCCTGACGCCCGACGAACACCCCGCCGGATGTACCCCTTCGCCTACCTGCGCCCGAGCTCGCTGGCCGAGGCGGCCGAGTGGCTGGCCCGCCACCCCGAGGCCAAGCCGCTGGCCGGCGGCATGACGCTGCTGCCCACGCTGAAGCAGCGGCTGGACGCACCCTCGCACCTGGTGGACGTCGCGCGGCTGCGCGAGTTGCAGGGCATCGAACTCGGCGACACCACGCTGCGCATCGGCGCCGCCACCCGGCACGCCGAGGTGGCCGACTCGGCCGCGGTGCGGCAGGCCGCCCCCGGCCTGGCGACGCTGGCCGGCCTCATCGGCGACGCCCAGGTGCGCCACCGCGGCACGCTGGGCGGCTCGGTGGCCAACAGCGACCCGGCGGCCGACTACCCGGCGGCGCTGCTCGCGCTGGCCGCCACCGTGCTGACCGATCGCCGCCGCATCCCCGCCGACGACTTCTTCACCGGCCTGTTCGAAACCGCGCTCGACCCCGGCGAGCTGATCGTCGCGGTGGAGTTCATGCGGCCGCAGCGGTCGCTGTACGCCAAGCAGCGCCACCCGGCCTCGGGATATGCGGTGGCCGGTGTCTTCATCGCCCGCCACGCCGACGGCGCGGTGCGCGTGGGCGTCACCGGCGTCGGCCCCTGCGCCTTCCGCTGGCACGAGGCCGAGGCCAGGCTGGCGCAGCGCTTCGACGCCGCGGCCCTGCAGCGCCTGGCGCTGTCGCCCGCCGGGCTCAACGAAGACCGCAGCGCCAGCGCCGACTACCGCGCCCACCTGGTGTCCACCCTGGCCCGCCGCGCGATGGCCGACCTCGCGCCCTGACCCGATGAACCCTGCTGACGAAGCCCCCAACGTCGAGCTCACGGTCAACGGCCAGGCCGTGCGCCGCCGCGTCGACGACCGCACCCTGCTCGTCGACTTCCTGCGCCGCGACCTGGGGCTGACCGGCACCCACGTCGGCTGCGACACCAGCCAGTGCGGCGCCTGCACCGTGCGGCTGGACGGGCTGGCGGTGAAGTCCTGCACCGTGCTGGCGGTGCAGGCCAGCGGCGGCGAGGTGGTGACCATCGAGGGCCTGCAGAAGGACGACGGCACGCTGCACCCGCTGCAGCAGGCCTTCATCGACTGCCACGCCCTGCAGTGCGGCTTCTGCACGCCGGGGATGATCATGGCGGCGGACGGCCTGCTGCGGTCCGGCCGGCCGGTGGACCACGACAGCATCTGCACCGCGCTGGAGGGCAACCTCTGCCGCTGCACCGGCTACGTCCACATCATCGACGCGGTGCGGCAGGCGGCGGCGGCCCCACGCGATGCGGAGGGCCGGGGGTGAGCGGCCCGCACATCGGCCGGCGCCTGCCGCGGCTGGAGGACCGACGGCTCGTCACCGGCGGCGGCCGCTACACCGACGACGTGTCGCTGCCCGGCCAGGCCTGGGCGGCCTTCCTGCGGTCGCCGCATGCGCACGCGCAGATCGCCGGCATCGACGTCGCGCCGGCGCTCGCGCTGCCCGGCGTGCTGGCGGTGCTGACCGGCGCCGACTACCTGGCCGACGGCCACCGCGGCGTCGACCACATCCCCAACCCGGCCGACGCCGTGCGACCCGCCGACAAGGCCTTCGCGCCGCCGGCCAGCGGGCCGGTCTACAACCGACGCCAGCTGCCCCTGCCGGTGGACCGGGTGCGGCATGTCGGCGAGGCGGTGGTGATGGTGATCGCGGAAACGCCGCTGCAGGCCCGCGACGGCGCCGAGGCGGTGGTGGTCGACTACCGGCCGCTGCCCGCCGTGCTGCGGGCCGACGACGCGCTGGCGCCCGGCGCGCCGCAGCTCTACGACGACGCACCGGGCAACCTGTGCTTCGAGGCGCACCACGGCGACGCCGACGCGGTGCGGCAGGCCTTCGCCCGCGCCGCCTTCACCGTGCGCCGCGAGTTCCGCAACAGCCGCATCGTCAACGCGCAGATGGAGCCGCGCTCGGCCATCGGCCAGTTCGACGCGGCCACCGGCCTGCACACGCTGATCTCCGGCAGCCAGGGGGTGCACCGGCAGCACCTGGGGCTGTGCGACGCGCTCGGCCTGCCGGCCGACCGGCTGCGCGTGGTCTGCCCCGACGTCGGCGGCGGCTTCGGGCCGCGCAGCTCGCTCAACATGGAGCAGGTGGCGGTGCTGTGGGCAGCGCGGCGCGTCGGCCGGCCGGTGAAGTGGACCAGCGACCGCAGCGAGGCCTTCGTCAGCGACCACCAGGGCCGCGACCTGCTGGTGCGCGCCGCCATCGCCTTCGACGCCGACGGCCGCATCCTCGCGCTCGACCACGAGCTGCTGGGCAACGTCGGCGCGCACACCGTCTCCTACGTGCCGATGGCCAACCACACGCGGGTGCTGACCAGCGTGTACGACGTGCCCGCGGTGTCGCTGCGTGTGCGCGCCGCCCTGACCCACACCGTGGCCACCGGCCCCTACCGCGGCGCCGGCCGGCCCGAGGCCATGCACGTCTTCGAGCGGCTGCTCGACATCGCCGCCCGCCAGACGGGCCTCGACCGCATCGAGCTGCGCCGGCGCAACCTCCTGCGGCGCGAGCAGCTGCCCCGCCTGTCGCCGATGGGCCTGCCCTACGACGCCGGCGACTTCCCCGCCAACATGGAGCGGGTGCTGGCGATGGCCGACTGGGACGGCTTCCCCGCCCGCCGCGCCGAAGCCCGCGCCCGCGGCCGCCTGCGCGGCATCGGGCTGGCCAACTACATCGAGTCGCCGGTGGGCGCCCCGCGCGAACGCGTTCGGCTGACGGTGGACCCCGAGGCCCAGGCGGTGGAGATCGTCGCCGGCACCCAGTCCACCGGGCAGGGCCACGCCACCACCTTCGCCCAGGTGGTGGCCGACCAGCTGGGGCTGGTGCCGCAGCAGGTGCGCTTGCGCACCGGCGACACCGCCGACATTGCCGTCGGCGGCGGCACCCACTCCGACCGCTCGATGCGCCTGGGCGGCACGCTGCTGCTGCAGGCCTGCGCCACGCTGCTGCAGCACGCCGCGCTGGCCGCCACCGAGGTGCTGGAGGCACCGCCCGCGCGCGTGCAGCGCGACGGGCACCGCTTCGTCGCCGACGACCGGCGCTCGGTGAGCCTGTTCGAGCTGGCACGGCACGTCGCCCGACACGGCCGCCCCGACGACCGGTCGGTGCGCTCGCTCGTCGCCGAGGCCGAGTTCAGCGGCCGCCTGCCGGCCTTCCCCACCGGCGCCGCGGTGTGCGAGCTGGAGGTCGACCCCGACACCGGCACGGTCCACTTGCAGCGGTATTCGGCGGTGGACGACGTCGGCCGCCCGATCAACCCGCTCATCGTCGAGGGCCAGGTGCACGGCGGGCTGGCGCAGGGCCTGGGCCAGGCGCTGTGCGAGACGCATGCGATGGACGACGAGGGCCAGGTGCTGTCCGGCTCGTTCATGGACTACGGCATGCCGCGCGCCGGCCTGATCCCGCCGCTGGCGATCGCGCTGGCCGAGGACCCGACCCACGGCAACCCGCTGGGCGTGAAGGGCGGCGGCGAGAGCGGCATCACGCCGGCGACCGCGGCCACCTTCAACGCGCTGCACGACGCGCTGTCCGACCACACCACCGGCGAGCTGCCGATGCCGGCCACGCCGCTGGCGCTGTGGCAGGCCATCCACCGACCGGGCACCGACCAGGAGACCGCATGCCACACGACACCGTCCTGAGCCGCCGCGACGGCGGGCTGCTCACGCTCACGCTCAACCGGCCCGACACCGGCAACCTGCTCGACGCCGGCATGGCGGCGTCCATCGTCGCCGCGCTGCAGGCGCTGGACGAGGACGTGCGTGTGGTCTGCCTGCGCGGCGCAGGCGCCGACTTCTGCGCCGGCCGCGAATCGCCGACGCCGCCCAAGGGCGGGCCGGTGCCCTCGGCCGAGCAGCTGCGGCTGCGCGTCGCCGCGCCGGCGCTGGCGCTGTACGACGCGCTGAAGGCCTGCCCGCTGCCCACCGTCGCCGTGGTGCAGGGCCGGGCCATCGGCGTCGGCACCGCGCTGGCCTGCGTCTGCGACATCACCGTGGCGGCGCAGGACGCGCAGTTCCAGGTGCCGGAAATGGAACGCGACATCCCGCCGACGCTGGTGATGGCCGCGCTCATCGACCGCGTGCCGCCGAAGACGCTGGCCCACCTCGTCCTCACCCGCCTCGGCCTCGACGGCCGGGCCGCGCAGGCCGCCGGCCTGGTGACCACCGCCGTGCCGGCGGACCAACTGGAAGCGGCCGCGACGGCGGTGCTGGCGCCGATGCTCGACCGCAGCCCGGTGGCGCTGCGCGCCGTCAAGCAGTACCTGCAGCTGGCCCCGGGCATGGGCCCGACGGCGGCCAGCGGCTTCGCCGGCCACCTGGCCGCCACCGCGCTGTCCGCGCGTTACTGAACACCCACCGAAAGGCCGCCATGCCGTTGAACACCCCCTCGCGCCGCCGTGTCCTGCAATGGGCCGCCGGCGCCGCCGGCACGGCCACCCTGTCGCTGCGCGCGCAGGAGGCCTGGCCCTCGCGGCCGATGCGCATGATCGTCGGCTACCCCGCGGGCAGCGGCATCGACGCCGCCGCACGCCAGCTGGCGCGTGGCATCGAGAAGCTGTCGGGGCAGACGGTGCTCGTCGACAACCGGGCCGGGGCGCTGGGCAACATCGCCGCGCAGGCGGTGGCGGCCGCGCCCGGCGACCCCTACACGCTGCTGTTCACGCCCAACTCCACCCACGCCGCCAACACCCACCTCTTCCGCAAGCTGCCCTTCGACCCGGTGCGCGACTTCACCCCGGTCAGCAGCGTGGCCACGCTGAGCTTCGTCGTCGTCTGCGACCCGACGGTGCTGAAGGTCAACTCCATCGGCGAGCTGCGCGAGCTGCTCAAGCGCGAACCGGGCAAGCACAGCTACGGCAGCGGCAACGCCACCGGCCTGGTGGCCGGCGAGCTGTTCAAGAGCCTGGCCGGCGTCGACCTGCTGGGCGTGCCGTACAAGGGCGTGCCCCAGGCCATGACCGACCTGCTGGGCGGCCGGGTGCAGCTGGTCTTCGCCGATGCCACGCTGGCCATCCCGATGGTCAAGGCGGGCCGGATCAAGGCGCTGGGGGTGACCGGCTCGCAGCGCATCGCGGCCCTGCCCGGCGTGCCGACGGTGGCCGAGTCCGGCCTGCCCGGCTACGACCTGGCCGGCTGGTTCGCGGTGTTCATGCCGGCCCAGGTGCCGGCCGCCGCGGTGACCCGGCTCAACGGCTTCATCCAGGCCACGCTGAAGGACCCGGCGACGGTGGACTTCCTGCGCGGCATCGGCGCCGAACCGCAGCCCAGCACGCCGCAGGAGCTGGCGCAGCGGGTGCAGAGCGACACCGAGCGCTGGGGCCGGCTGGTGCAGCTGGCCGGCATCCAGCCGGAATGAGATGACCCGGGCCCGGCGCTCAGCCGCCGCCCGCCACCGCGGGCGGCGTGCCCCGCGCGCCGGAACTGTCCAGTTCCTCGGCGACCGCGGCGAACAGCTCGGAGAAGGCGGTGAGGGCCGGGCTGCTGGGGTGGCCGGCGCGCACGATGCGCTGGAACTGGAACTCCACCGCGGGGCCCAGGTTGGCGATGGACACCGCATAGCGGCGGCAGGCGGCCCCCGCGAACGACGGGATGATCCCGATGCCGAGGCCCGCTTCGGCAAAGGCGATCACCGTCTCCAGCTGGTTGACCACCAGGCGGGATTTCGGCGCGATGGTCAGCTTCGTCAGCTGCGCCTCCACCAGCTGCTGCACCGGACTGGCCTCCGTCACCGTCACCACCGCCTGCCCGGCGAGGTCGGACCAGCGGATGGTGCCGCCCTTCAGCACCTCCGCGCCGCGCGGCTGCACCACCTGGATCCGGCTGGTGAAGACCGGCTCGCGGTCGAGGCCGGAAACCCGCGTGAAGAAGGCGCCGAAGCCGGCGTCGATGTCGCCGCACTCGACCAGCTCGCGCAGGTCGGCCGGTGCGGCGTCGGCGACGCCGATCTCCACGTCGGGCATGACGGCGCGGAAGCGGGTCAGCACCAGCGGCAGCAGGCTGGTCGCCATCATCGGCGTCACGCCGATGTTCAGCCGGCTGCCGTTCAGGCGGTCGAGGGCACCGAGCTCGGTGGCCGCGGCCTCCAGCGATTCGACGATCTGGGTGGCCACCGGCAGGAAGCGCCGGCCGGCCTCGGTGAGTTCCACCGCGCGCGTGGTGCGGTGGAAAAGCCGGCAGCCGAGCTGCGACTCCAGCTCCCGCACCATCGTGCTGAGGGCGGCCTGGCTGAGGTGCAGGCGCTGGGCGGTCTTGGTGAAGCTTCCCGAGGAGGCGACGCCGATGAAGCCCGCGCAGCTGCCGTAGCGATGGGTTCATGTCGGCATGACGTTGACGAACGAAGAGGAGCGGCCCATGGCAGACGACCCTGTGGTCCTGCGGTTCAGCCACATCGGCTTCCGCGTGCACGACCTGGACCGGATGGCCGGTTTCTACCAGGGCCTGCTCGGCTTCACCGAGACCGATCGCGGCCGCCTGCCGGGCGCCGACGGCGAGACGCTGGACCTGGTGTTCCTCAGCCGCGACCCCGACGAGCACCACCAGATTGTGCTGGTGTCCGGCCGGCCGTCCCGACTGGCCTTCAACCCGATCAACCAGATCTCGCTGCACGCCGGGACCCTGCCCTCGCTGCTGGCCTTCCACCGCCAGGTGCTGGCCTGGGGCGTGGACGACCTGCAGCCGGTGACCCACGGCAACGCGCTGTCGCTGTACTTCCGCGACCCCGAGGGCAACCGCATCGAGGTCTACGTCGACACGCCCTGGTACGTCAGCCAGCCGGCGCGGGTGCCGGCGCCGTTCGACCTGCCGGCCGACGCGCTGATGCGCTGGGCCGAGGCCCATGCCCGCACCCTGCCCGGCTTCCGCCCGCGGGCCGAATGGCGGGCGGAGATGGCCGAGCGCATGGCCGGCCGGGGCGGCGGCCAGGCGCCCGGCTGACCTGCCTCAGGCCAGCTGGAAGGGCAGCTGCCGCTGCGGCTTGCCGGTGAGGCGGGCGACGGCGTTGGCGAAGGCCGGCGCCAGCGGCGGCAGGCCGGGTTCGCCCATGCCGGTGGGCGGGTCGGCGCTGGGCACGGTGTGCACCGCGACCTGCGGCATGTCGGTGATGCGCGGCAGGGCGTACTCGCCGAAGTTGCGCTGCTCGACGCGGCCGTCCTTCAGCGTGATGGCATGGCCGGGCAGGCACATGGCCAGGCCCATCAGCGCGGCGCCCTGCACCTGCGCCTCCACCGTGCGCGGGTTGACCACCAGGTTGCAGTGCACGCCCGCGGTCACGCGGTGCAGCACCGGCCGGCCCTGCTGGACCGAGGCCTCGACCACGTAGGCCACCACCGAGTCGAACGACTGGTGCACCGCCACGCCCCAGGCCCGCCCCGGCGCCAGCGCCTTCTTGCCGTAGCCGCTCCTGTCCACGGCGAGCTGAAGGGCCGCGCGGTGACGCGGGTGCTCGGTGCCGAACAGCCTCATCCGGTAGGCCACCGGGTCCTGGCCGCTGGCGCGGGCGATCTCGTCGATCAGCGTCTCCATGACGAAGGCGGTGTGGGTCGAGCCCACGCTGCGCCACCACAGCACCGGCACGTTCTGCTGCGGGTGGTGCACCGTCAGCCGCATCGGCAGCTCGTAGGGCTCGCGCATGCCCTCGACGCCGGTGGTGTCGATGCCGTTCCTGACCATCGCGCCTTCGAAGAAGGTGCCGGCCATGATGGACTGGCCGACGATGACGTGGTCCCAGGCCAGCACGCGGCCGGCGGCGTCGAAGCCGATGCGCGCGCGGTGCAGCTGCGACGGCCGGTAGTAGCCGCCCTGGAGGTCGTCCTCCCGGCTCCACAGCGTGCGGATGGGGCCCTGCAGGCCGGCGCCGCGGGCGGCCTTGGCCACCTCGCAGGCCTCGACCACGTACTCGCTGCTCGGGATGGCGCGGCGGCCGAAGCCGCCGCCGGCGTACTGCACGTTCACCTTCACCTGCTCGGGCTTCAGGCCGAACACGCGGGCGGCCGCCGCGCCGTCCAGGCCGGGCATCTGCGTGCCCACCCACAGCTCGACGCCGTCGCCAACGGCCTGCACCGTGCAGTTCAGCGGCTCCATCGGCGCATGGGCCAGGTAGGGGAAGTGGAACTCGGCCTCGAGGCGGCGCGGCGCGCTGGCCAGCGGTGCCATGTCGGCGTCGAAGTGGCGCGGGCCGGGGCGGCCGGCCAGCTCGCGGTACATCGCGCGCTGGCGTTCGCTGTCGACCTTCTCGACGCGGTCGGTGTCCCAGTCGAGCTTCAGCGCCTCGCGGCCCTGGCGCGCCGGCCAGTAGCCGTCGGCGATCACCGCCACGCCTTCGGCACCGCGGTCCAGCGGCACGCGCACCACGGCGCGAACGCCCTTGACGGCCCGCGCGGCGGCATCGTCGACCGACTTCACCTTGGCGCCGAACACCGGCGGCCGGGCGATCACGGCCGTCAGCTGGCCGGGCAGGCGCACGTCGATGCCGAAGACCTGGCGGCCGCTGCTCTTGGCCACCGCGTCCAGCCGGCCGGTCGGCCGGCCGATGAGGCGGAAGTCCTTCGGGTCCTTCAGCGCGACCTGCAGCGGCACCGGCTGCGCCATCGCGGCCTCGGCCAGCTCGCCGTAGCCCAGGCTGCGGCCGCCGGGGCCCAGCACGCGGCCGTCGCGGGTGCGCAGCGTGGCGGCGTCGACGTTCCAGCGCGCGGCCGCCGCGGCGACCAGCATCGCGCGCGCCCGGGCGCCGAGCTCGCGGTACTGGGTGAAGCTGTTCTTCAGCGCGGTGGAGCCGCCGGTGAGGTGCAGGCCCCACAGCGGGTCGGCGTAGGCGGGATCGTTGCTGCCGTGGCGCACCCGCACCAGGCGCCAGTCGGCGTCCAGTTCCTCGGCCAGCACCATCGGCAGGGCGGTCTGCACGCCCTGGCCGAACTCCAGCCGGTTGAGGGCGACGGTGACCTCGCCGGAGGGCGCGATCTGCACGAAGGCCGACGGCTGCTGGGTGGGCTTGAGGCCGGCGTCACCCGCCGGCGCGGCGGCGGTGGACGCCGACAGCGGGAAGGCGCCGAGCGCCAGCCCGCCGGCGCCCGCCAGCTTGAGGACGCTGCGGCGCGGCAGGCCGGTCGGTGCCCCGGCCTCGGCGGCAGGCTGCAGCAGGCGGCGCACGGCCGGCGGCAGTTCGGCGATCAGGGCGGGGTCCTGGGTGAAGGGCAGCATGTCCGATCCTCCGGTCAGGCCAGCGCCCGGGCGGCATCGCCGACGGCGGCCCGGATGCGCTCGTAGGTGCCGCAGCGGCAGAGGTGGCCGGCCATGGCGGCGTCGATCTGCGCCGCGGTGGGCCGCTGGCCGCGCGGCAGCGACTTGAGGAAGGCGGTGGCCGTCATCACCTGGCCGCTCTGGCAGTAGCCGCACTGGGCCACGTCGTGCTTCACCCAGGCCGCCTGCACCGCCTGCCCGACCCGGTCGCCGGCGGCCACGGCCTCGATGGTGGTGAGGTGCCGGCCCTGCGCGGCGGACACCGGCGTCACGCAGGACCGCACCGCCTGGCCGTCCAGGTGCACCGTGCAGGCGCCGCACAGCGCCTGGCCGCAGCCGAACTTGGTGCCGGTGAGGCCGAGGTGGTCGCGCAGGGCCCAGAGGATGGGGGTGCCCGGGTCGGCGTCCAGCGCCTGCTGGCGGCCGTTGACGTTCAAGGAGACCATGGTGGACGAGGAGGATTTGGGTGCCGGGCAGTGTCCTTCCGCACACGGCGCGTGCGCTAGCCTGAAGCTGCCGCTTGTTTGCCCGATCCTCCGGCCGGGCGGCGCGCGGCGTTGCGCCTTCGCTAGCATGCGCAGGCCATGACCCAGCGCACCGCCGCCTCTTCCGCCGACGCCGACCTCGCCCGCCTGAGCGACGAACTGGCCCGGCGCGTGGCCCGCCTGGCGACCGACGGCCAGATGGCGACGACGGCGCTGCCCGGGCTGACGCTGTACCGCAGCGACAGCCTGCTCGGCTCCGTCTGCGGTGTCTACGAACCCTGCGTCGCGCTGATCCTCCAGGGCAGCAAGCAGGTGCTGATGGGCGACCACAGCGTGGTCTACGGCCGCGGCCGCTTCCTCATCGCCTCGCTCGACCTGCCGGTGGTGGCCACCATCCTGGAAGCCAGCGCCGAGCGGCCCTACCTGGCACTGGCGCTGCGCCTGGACCTGCGCGAGATCGCGGCGCTGCTGCTCGACGAGCCGGTGCCGCCGCCCCGGGTGGCGTCGTCGGCGCAGGGCCCGGCCATGGCCACCGGCGTGGTGACGCCGCCGCTGCTCGACGCCTTCCGCCGCCTGCTCGACCTGCTCGACCAGCCGCAGGACCTGGCGGTGCTGGCGCCGCTGGTGCGCCGCGAGATCCTGTACCGGCTGCTCGTCGGCGAGGCCGGGGCACGGCTGCGCCAGATCGCGGCGGTGGAGGGCCAGGCCGCGCAGGTGGCCCGCGCCATCGCGCTGCTGAAGACGCGCTACACCGAGCCGCTGCGCATCGAGGACCTGGCGCGACAGGCGCGCATGAGCCCGTCCACCTTCCACCACCACTTCAAGGCGCTGACGGCGATGAGCCCGCTGCAGTACCAGAAGCGGCTGCGCCTGACGGAGGCGCGCCGGCTGATGCTGGCCGACGGCCTGGACGCCGCCACCGCCGCCTACCGCGTCGGCTACGAGAGCCCGTCGCAGTTCAGCCGCGAGTACAGCCGGCAGTTCGGTGCGCCGCCGGTCCGCGACATCTCGGGGCTGAGGACGGTGCCGGAAGCCACGCTGGGCTGACGCACCGCCGGCCCCCCGACGAGCCCGCGTCAGGGCACCACGGCGCAGGTGTAGCTGGCGGCGCTGTTGACGTCGCCGCTGCCCGCGTACACCGCCTCCTGCGGGTGCGGGCAGTGCGGCCGGGTGCTGGTCGAGTTGGGCTTGCGTCCGACGATGGCGGTCGGCGCCTGGCCTTTCTCCACCCAGTCGCTGACGGCGGCCATCCAGTCGACCTCGGTGTGGCCGGGGCCGCCGCTGCAGTGGCCCAGGCCGGGCACCAGGTACAGCCGCAGGAAGCCTGCGACCGCGGCGCTGCCGCCCGAGGCCGCCTCGACCTTGGTCTTGTACTCGAGGGTGCCCATCGGGTTGACGCCGGGGTCGGTCCAGCCGTGGTACATGACGATCTTCTTGCCCGCGGCGGCGAAGCTGCGCAGGTCGGCCTGGGTGGCGTTGTAGAGCTGCTTGGCCTTGTCCAGCTTGGTCAGGTCGTTGGTCCAGTCGAGCTGCGTCAGGTAGTCGAAGGTCGGCCGGTCGGGCTGGAACAGCAGGTACTGGAAGGCGTCGACCATCACCGTGTGCAGCCCCGGCGTGCCGGTGCTGACCAGCCACTGGCTCCAGCCGCCGCTGGTGTTCTCCGAGCCCACCGGCAGCGGGTGCACGCCCACCGCGGGCCGGCCGGCGTACACGCCCTGCACCGCCGCCAGCTCCGACGCCGTGAGGCAGTTGGGGCCGTTGGTGGCGCCGCAGGCCGGCACGTGCACCGCGGGATCGAAGTTGCACTTCAGCGGGTTGCGGATCTGCCCGTCCTGCACGCCGTCCAGCGCGTCGCAGCCGGCGTAGTTGCCGCCGTTGCCGTTGTAGACGATGTTGCCGATGAGGTCGCGCTTGGCCGGCGGCAGGGCCGAGCCGCCGGCGATGCCGTTCTTGTAGAGGTGCTGCAGCAGGGCCGGCGCCGAGAGCTGCTGGCGGGTGTAGTCGTAGACCGGCGCGCCGACGACGTAGCCGTCGAAGTCCTCGGGGAAGCGCTGGGCCTCCATCAGGCCCTGCCGGCCGCCGGTGGAGCAGCCGTTCCAGTAGGCGTAGGCCAGGTCGCGCGGGTAGTGGGCGTTGACGATCTCCTTGGTGGCGCGGGCGGTGAGGTTGACCGCCCGGTAGCCGAAGTCGATCTCCATCTCGTCGCCGAACTCGGCGTCGTAGCCGAAGCGGGCACCGCTCTGCGCCGGCACCGCGGCGTCGTGGCCGGTGTCGGTGGAGGCGCTGGCGTAGCCCTGCTGCACGGCGGTGACCATGGCGGGGAACGAGATGGTGCCCGCCTTGCCGCCGTTGCCCACCATCTGGTAGCGGCCGTTCCAGGCCTTGGGCAGGTGGACGGCGAACTTGACGTTGCCCTTGATCGTGCCGCGCACGTCGCAGTAGGCCGGCACGGTGGCCGTTGCGGCAACCTCGGTCGCCGAGGTGATCCTCACGGCGTCGACCGTGCCCTGGAAGGTGGTGGGCAAGGCCGTGCAGGCGACGTCGTGCTGAACGACGCGGCGATCGTCGTCGCCGCCGCCGCAGGCGGCGAGCAGCAGGCCGCTGCCCAGGGCGGCGACGAACGTTCGGGTGTGAAGCGCTGACATCGTGCGGATCCTCGGTGGGTGTCGGTCAGGGCTGGGCCGGCGACCAGCCGGGTTCGCTGCTGGCCGTGTAGGCGCTGCGCAGCACGCCGGTCGCGCCCATGAACCAGACCACGTTGCGGCCGTCCGCCGCCTGCCAGACCAGGTCCTCCCGGCCGTCGCGGTCGAAGTCGCCCTGCGCGGACAGGCGCCAGCCGCCGGGCAGCGTCGGCAACGGCCGGTCCGACGTCACCTGGGCACCGCGCATCGCCCACAGCGACAGCCCGCCGCCGGCGTGCTGCAGCAGCAGGTCGGCGCGGCCGTCGCCGGTCACGTCGGCCAGCGCCAGCACGGTGGTGCCGCGGGGCAGCCGTGCCACGACCGGCTCGCTGCGTGCGGCGCCGCTGTCGTCCAGGCGCCAGACGGCCAGCTGGCCATCGGGGCCGGCGTGCAGCAGGTCGGCCCGGCCGTCGCCATCGACGTCGCCGACGCCGGCCAGGCGCCAGCCCGGGGCCGCCGGCGGCAGCGCCACGGCGCCCGGTGCGCCGCCCGGACGGATGCGCTGCACCGACAGGCCCTGCCCCGGCAGCTGCCACACCAGGTCGGCGAAGCCATCGCCGTCGACGTCGCCGCTGCCCACCAGGCGGGCCCCCGGCCGCACCGTCGGCAGGGCCAGCTGTGCCTTCAGGCCGGTGCCCTGGACCAGCCAGACCGCGACGTCGCCGCGGGCGTGGTGCAGCACCAGGTCGAGCTGTCCGTCGCCGTCGAGGTCGCCGCGGGCGGCGATGTCCCAGCCGGGCGGCACGGCCGGCAGCACGCCGCTTGCGACGAGTCGCTCGCCGTCGAGCCGCCACACGGCCAGCTCGCGGCCGCGGCGCCAGAACACCGCCTCGGGGCCGTTGTCCCAGTACTCGCGGGCGTCGGCGCGGACCTCGTCGGCGTACTCCGGCGGCACCCAGCCCTCGTCGAGCAACTGCCCGAGCCGCTGCTTCCACTTGTCGGCGTAGTGGCGCGGGTTGAGGTGCAGCCGGCGCGCCGTCTCGTCGTCGAAGCGGAACTGCTGCGCGATCTGGCTGCACAGGCTGCCCGGGCCGGTGCCCGGCGTGCGGTAGCGGAACAGCGGCACGTCGAGGTAGGTCGAGCGCACGCCGCCGGTGGCGTTGCCCAGGGCGTCCGTGGCGACGCGGGTGCCGTCGCCGGCCAGGTTGTCGTCCACGCCCATGCGCGACGGCGCCACCGGCGGCGTGCGGCCGTAGGTCCAGTCGATGACGTGCTGCAGCCCGAGGAAGTAGAACGCCGGGAAGTGGAAGCGGCTCATCACCGGGTCGCACTGCTGGCCGCCGGGGAAGCGCGGGTCGAAGCCGGCGTTGTCGCGGCTGTCGTTGTGCGCCATGCCGGAGACCTCGTACAGCCGGTACCGGTTGTCGGCGGCATCGCTGTCCGGCTTGCGGAAGCCGTTGCTGCTGTGCAGTTCGAACTGCGTGGGCATCTCGATGTGCGGCACGTCGGCCAGCGCGGGCGTCGGCACCCGGTTGAGGATGGAGCCGCGGAAGAAGCCGTCGAACACCGGGCCGCCGTCGGGCATGCGCAGCGAGGCGTGGCCGAGCGTGCCGTCGCAGCCGGCGCCGGTGGCGCCGGCGAGGTACTGGCGGACGACCTCGGACGCGTCCGAGGTGCCGGCCATCACCACCCGCTGCACGCCCCACTGCCGCAGCGGGTTGGCGGCCACGTTGGACTTGATCAGCCGCCCCACCTGCGCCAGCACCTCGTTGGCCTGGCCGGCGTTGTTGGGCGCCAGCACGAAGCCGGTGCTGACGTTGGTGTTGCCCACCGCGCCGTAGCGGGTGGGGTTGAACGGCTGCAGCGATTGCAGCGGGTTGTTGGCGTTGTTGAGGTTGATGCTGCGCGCGTCGATCTCGACGCCGATGTGGCCGCGCTGCATGAGACCGAAGCGGCTGAAGTTGAAGATCAGTGCGTTGCCGCCGCGGTGCAGAGGCTCGGCCACCACCACGCCACTGAAGCGCGCCGGATCGGCCGGGCGGCGCACGACGATGCGGGTCTTGTACGGCACGGAACAGCCCATGCCGCTGATCCAGTACTCCTCGGTGACGTACTGGAAGTCGCTCAGCTGGTGGCCCGGCGTCAGGCTCGGCCGCAGGCCGGCGAACATCGGCCCCAGCACCGGGTCCGGATCGGGCACCGGTCCGGTCACGTTGGGCAGGGCGGGCACGGCCGCACCCACACTCGCCGCCGCCATGCCGGCCAGCAGGCCCAGGCCCCATCGCTTGTGCATGTCTTGTCTCCTTGTGCCCCTGCCGGTCGGTGCCTGCAGGTGGCCGGTCGCCGGGTCATCCCGGAGGAAGACCAGTCTTCGACCTGCCTAGCATCGGGTCAATCCACAAGCGGCGATGCCGATCATCTCGACTGCCGATAGTCCGCCATGCGCCACCTCGACACCCACTGGCTCGACGTCTTCGTCGCCATCTATGAAACAGCCAGTGTCACGCGCGCCGCCGAGCGCCTGGACATGGGCCAGGGGTCGGCCAGCACCACCCTGGCCAAGCTGCGCCGCCACTTCGACGACCCGCTGTTCTGCCGCACGGCAAGCGGCATGGAGCCCACCGCCAAGGGCCGGGCGCTGTACCCCTTGTTGCGCAGTGCACTGGCCGACCTGGAGCGGGCCGAGACCACGCTGGCCTGCTTCGAGCCGGCCACCTCGACCCGGCGCTTCCGGCTGTGCGTGTCGGACATGTCCGAGGCCGGTCTGCTCAGCGCGCTGGCCAACACCATCACGCGGCAGGCACCGGGCGTCACCTTGGACGTGCAGCGCAGCACGCCGGACACCAAGCGGCTGATGGACAGCGGCGAGATCGACCTGGCCGTCGGCTACCTGCCCGCGCTGGAGGGGCTGGTGCAGGAGGCGGTGCTGTTCGAGCAGGGCTTCGTCTGCCTGGCGGCACGCGGGCACCCGCGGGTCGACGGCCGCATCGACGTCGCCGGCTACGAAGCGGAGGGGCATGTCGGCATCCACGGACCGCTGGCGGTGCAGTCGGTGGTCGACCGCGGGCTGTTGCGGCACGGCGTGAAGCGCCGGGTGGTGCTGGGGCTGCCCAGCCATGTCGGCGTCGGCCGGGTGGTGGCCTGCACCGAACTGCTGGCCACGGTGCCCGAACTGCTCGGCCACCGGCTGTGCGAGGAGCACCCGCTGCAGCAACTGGAGGTGCCGGTGCCGCTGGCCCGCTACAGCCTCAAGCAGTTCTGGCACCCGCGCTTCGACCTGGACCCGGGCAACGTCTGGATGCGCGGCCTGGTCACCGACCACTTCCGCGTGCTGCGGCACAGCGGGATCATGCGCGGCCGGTCCGCCACCATGCGGCTGCCGGCCGACCCGCCGGCCCGGGTGGGCAGCGCCTGACGGCACCCGCCGTCGCGGGCCGGCTCCAAGGCCGTGCGCGGGGCCAGGCGTGGCGCACCGCGGCCTTCACGCATTCCCCGGGGACCGCTGCGTCAGTGACCCGCGACCTGCACCACGCCGGCCGCCACGAGGCCGTCGATCTCCGCGTGCGACAGCCCGAGCTCCCGCAGCACGGCACGGCTGTGCTCGCCGACCTTGGGCGCCGGCGTGGTGGCCGCTTCGGCCTTGCCGTTCAGGGTGATCGGGTTGCCGATGCCCCGCGCCATGCCGCCCTCGCCGTCGGGCACGTCGATCACCATGCCGACCGCGCGCACCTGCGGGTGCTCGAGCGCCTGGCCCGCGCTGTTCACCGGCCCGGCGGGCACGCCGGCGGCGTCGAAGCGGGCGCACCAGTCCGCGACCGGGGCCTTGGCCAGTTCCGCTTCGATCAGGTCCTGCAGCTCGAGCCGGTGCTGGACCCGTCGCTGCGGATGGTCGAACCGGGGGTCGGTGACCCATTCGGGGGTGGCCCAGCACCTGGCAGGCGCCCTGCCACGCCTTGGGGTTGCCGGCGCCGATGACGATGCGCCCGTCGGCCGCCTTGAACACCTGGTAGGGCGCGATCAGCGAGTGCGCGGTGCCCAGCCGCTGCGTCTCGCGTCCGCTGGAGAAGTAGTTGGCGGCGAGCCAGTAGGTCTGCTGCATCGCGGCCTGCAGCAGCGAGGTGCTGACGTGCTGCCCTTCGCCGGTCTTCAGGCGGTGCACATAGGCCGAGAGGATGGCCAGCGCAGCCAGGATGCCGGCGTTGGTGTCGGCCAGCGACACGCCCGGCTTGACCGGGTCTCGCTCGGGCTCCCCCGTGGCGTCGATGATGCCGCTGAAGGCCTGCAGGATGAGGTCGAAACCGCCGACGCGCGCCATCGGCCCGACGCGGCCGTAACCGGTGATCGAGCAGTAGATGAGCGCCGGGTTGACGGCCTTGAGGTCCTCGTAGCCCAGCCCCAGCCGCTCCATGACGCCGGAGCGGAAGTTCTCGGTCAGCACGTCCGCTTCCTTGACCAGGCGCAGCAGCACGGCTTTGCCTTCGGGCGTCCGCACGTCCAGCGCCAGCGAGCGTTTGCCGCGGTTGATCATGCGAAACGACGGCGGCATCGCGCTGTCGCCGGGCTTCTGGTACTGGCGCGCGTCGTCGCCACCGGGGAACTTCTCGATCTTGATGACCTCGGCGCCGAGGTCGGCCAGCATCATCCCGCAGGTGGGACCGGCCATGATCTGCGCCATCTCGACGACACGAACGCCGGCGAGCGGCCGGTGGGCTTGGGCGACGGGCATGCTGGGTCCTTTCAACGACCGGTGAAGCGCGGCGGACGGCGCTCGGCGAAGGCGGCACGGCCTTCGGCGAAATCGGCGCTGCGCTGGGTCAGTTGCTCGCGGGCGCGCCAAGCGGCCTCGTCGGCCCGGCCGGCGGCGATCTCGTTGAGCGACTGCTTGGTGGCCTGCGCCGCCAGCGGGGCCAGCGCGGCCACGGTGCCGACCAGCGACGCGAGGGCGCCGTCGAAGGCCTCGGCGGGGACGACCGATTCGAAAAGCCCCGACGCGGCCAGCGCCTCCACCGGCAACGCCTGCGCGGTCAGGAAGGCCCGCTTCGCGCCGGCCAGGCCGAGGCGGGAGACATAGCGCCGCAGGCCGCTGGGGTAGTAGTGCAGGCCCAGCGCCGCGGCCGGCATGCGCCATTCGCAGCCGGCCAGCGCCAGGCGCAGGTCGCAGGCCAGCACCAGGTCGGTGGCGCCGCCGTAGACGCTGCCGTTGAGCGCGCACACGGTGATCGGGCGCAGGCGCTCGAGCGCATCGGGCACGCGCTCGAACAGCTGCGGGTCGTGGGTGGCGTCGTCGAAGCCGGCGACGTGGTAGCCGGCGCAGAACACCGGGCGCTTCTGCGCCGTGGTCTCACCCGTCAGCACGACGACGCGCACCGCCGGGTCGGCGTCGAGCTGGCCGAACATGGTCAGCAGCGCACGCAGGTCCTCGTCGCGCAGGCTGTTGCGCTGCGCCGGCCGGCGCAGGCGGATCGTGGCCACCGGGCCGTCGACCTCGAGACCGGGGATGTGCCCTTCGCTCATGGCGGGCTCACTCCGGCTCGATGCCGGCCGCCTTCACCAGCTTTTCGCGACGTGCGAGCTCGGTCCGCAGGAACGCCGCGAGGTCTTCGGCCTTGCCGCCCGTGGCCGACATGCCGGCCTTTTCCAGACCCTCGCGCAGCGCCGGCTGGGCCAGCGCCCTGTTGATCTCGCCGTTGAGCCGGGCGGTGACGGCCGGCGGCATCCCGGCCGGCCCGAAGAAGGCGAACCACGACTCGATGGCGTAACCGGGAACGGTTTCACCGACCGTCGGCAGGTTCGGCAGGCCATGGAACCGCTTGCCCTCCACCACCGCCAGCGCCCGCACCTTGCCGGCATCGATGTGCGGCCGCGCCGTGGCCATGCTGGCGAACACCATCGGGATGTTGTTGCCCAGCAGGTCCGTCATCGCCGGCCCGCCGCCCTTGTAGGCGACGTGGACCATGTCGATGCCCGCCGTCTCCTTGAGCAGTTCACCCGCCAGGTGGTGGGCCGACCCCGGGCCGGAACTGCCGAAGCTGAGCTTGTTCGGATGGGCCTTGGCATAGGCGATCAGCTCCGCCACGGACTTCACCGGCAGCGACGGGTGGACCACCAGCACGATGTGGTTGATGGCCGCCGGGGCGATGGGCGTGAAGCTCTTGATGGGGTCGTACGGAAACCGCTTGGCCACGAAGATGTTGGTGGCGTGCGAGGCGTCGGTGCCCAGGACGATCGAGTAGCCGTCGGGCGCCGCCTTGGCCACGTTGTCGGACCCGAGCGTGCCGCCGGCGCCCGCCCGGTTGTCCACCACCACCGGCTGGCCCAGCGCCTGGGCGAGGCGCTCGCTGACCGCACGGCCGAGTTGGTCGGCGGCCGCACCCGGCGCGTAGGGCACGACCAGGCGAACCGGCTTTTCCGGATAGGCCGGCTGGGCCATGGCCGCGCCGGACGCGGCCCACAGCAAGGTTCCCAGCAGCAACGGGCGGCGCGCGATGGCGATCGGCTTGATGTCCGGCATGAATGTCTCCTCTGGTCTGATGTCGACCGCGCACCCGGCAGCAGGGCGGTGCACGACGACGCGGAGCATGCCCGCCGGCCGCCGTTCGGCGCGCAGAATCACATTCGTGATTCAACTTCTCGGATGAGATGCCATGGCACCACCGGTGAAATCCGCGCAGCGGGTGCTCGAACTGCTGGAGTTCTTCGCCGAGGAGCGCCGTCCGGCGGGGGTCGGCGTCATCGCGCAGGCCCTGGGCTGGCCGCAGTCCAGCACGTCGGTGCTGCTGAAGGGTCTGGCCGACACCGGCTTCTTCGACCATGACGGGCGCACCGGGATGTACGTTCCGAACGTGCGCATCGCGCTGGCCACCGCCTGGCTGCAGGAGCATCTGTACAGCGAGCACAACCTGCTGCGCCTGATGGAAAGCGTGCTCGAGCGCACCGGCCACACCGTGATGATCGGGACGCGCCGCGGCGTCCAGGTGCGCTACCTGCACGTGCTGCAGGCCACGCGCGAAGGCCGCTTCATCGCCAAGACCGGGTCGCTGAGGCCGCTCTTCCGCAGCGCGGCCGGCAAGGTGCTGCTGACCACGATCTCGGAACGCGAGATGGCCATGCTGCTGCGCAAGGCCAACGCACTGGAGGCGGACCCTGCGCAGCGGCTGGCGTTCGACGCCGTGCGGCGGGAGATCGCGCAGGTGCGCCGAAGCGGCCACGCGATTTCGTTGGGCACGTCGATGGCCGGTGCGGCGGCGCTGGCGGTGCTGATCCCGGTGGCACGGGACCGGGAACCGATGAGCCTGAGCGTGGGCGGTCCGCTGCGCGAGATCGAGGCCGAGCGCGACCACCTGGTGGCGGTGCTGCGCCATGCCGTGGAGCCGATCCGCTTGGCATCGGCTGGCTGAGCGGCGCCGGCCCTCGTCCTGGCGCGGGGGTCTCGGCCCTCGAGGCCCCCGCCCTACCCCTCGTCGAACCCGCGGCCGGCGCCGACATGCGGCCGGCCGATGCGCGCCAGCCATGCGCCGCTCATGGGCTCACGGCACAGGTCACCCCCTGCTGGCGCCATGGGACGGCGTGTCCGCGACCGGAGGACGAGGCGGTGACACCGTTCCCCTGCACTCGCCGAAGCCGATGCGACGCCGCCCCGGGCTTTCGGCCCAGGCGCGCAGGATGACGGTGTCGCCATCCTCGAGATAACCACGCGACTCACCGGTGGGCAGCGTCAGCGGTCGACGTCCGTTCTGCGTCAGTTCCAGCAGGCACCCCTGCTCGCCGTCCACCGGACCGCTTTGCGTTCCAGTTCCGAGCAGATCTCCCGGCAACAGGCTGCAGCCGCCTTCGGTGTGGTGAGCGACCATCTGTGACAGCGACCAATGGCAGTGGCGGAAGCTGCTGCGCGACAGCGGCATCTCCACCGGACCGCCGGTCGCGGTTCGCAGCAGCGCCTGCAGTTGCAGATCGATGCCAGGCCGTGGCTCGGCGGTCCTCAGGTGCGGCAGCGTGGGCGGATCCCCGGCTCGCGCGGCAAGGCGCAGCGGAAGGGCGCCAGCGCCTCCAGTGTCACGATCCAGGGCGAGACGGTCGTCAGGAAGTTCTTCGCCAGGAACGGGCCGAGCGGAAGGGCCTCGAAGCGCTGCACGTCACGCGCCGACCAGTCGTTGAGCAGCGTGAGTCCGAAGAGGTGTTCTTCGGCATCGGCAACGGCGATCGGCGCTCCCCGATGGTTTCCGGGGCCGATCCAGGCACCCAGTTCCAGTTCGTAGTCGAGCGCCTTCGTCGGGCCGAACCCCACGCGACCTTCCCCATCCACCGTGATGCCCCGCGGTCGAGCGAAGTCCGCGCCGCTGACCTCGACCGTCGATGCGCGGCCATGGTAGGCAATCGGCAGCCACCCGAAGTTTTCGAGCGGCCCCGCATTGGGCTGGAAGATCCGGCCCGCATTCAGCATGTGGTGGCGCGACGTGAAGAAGTCGGTGTAGTTGCGCACCTGTGCCGGCAGTGCAAACTCGACCTCGTCCTGCGGCACGAGGCATTCCGACAGCCAGACGGCTTCCTGCGCACCGTCACGCAGCAGGCGAAACAGCAGCGCCCTGAGCGCGCGCCAGGCGGGTCGCCCCAACGCCATCAACGAGTTCAGCGAGTCCCGCGATGCAGCCTCGATCGCGGTGCGCTCCAACCCGTCCGACAAACGGCCGGACGCCACGACGGCGGCCAGGTCCAGGACCTGCGCACCGATCGCCACACCACCCCGCCAGGCCTCGTGACGCCCGCGGCGGCGGAAGACCCCGTGTGGCAGGTTCTGCAGTGGAAAGTCGGTCTCCGCCGCGTTGGCGGACACGACCCAGCTGCGGGCGCCGGGGTCGTGCGTGAAGTCGATGCCGGTCAGCAATGGGTGCTCCGGTATTTCAGGACGCCGCCGCATCCGCCGCGGTCAGGGCATCGTCGAAGATGGCCACCGCACGGGTCCAGCCCGCGGAGGCACCGCGGATCTTGTGGGGGAAGCAGCTGACGTAGAAGCCATGCGCCGGCAACGACTCGAGATTGTGCAGCTTCTCCAGGTGGCAGTAGCCGATGTCGCGGCCTGCCTTGTGGCCCTCCCATATGAGGGATGCATCGCCGGTCTCGCGATACTTCTTGGCCGTGTGCACGAAGGGAGCGTCCCAACTCCAGGCGTCGGTGCCGGTCAGGCGAACACCACGCTCCAGCAGGTACAGCGTCGCCTCACGCCCCATCCCGCAGCCGGCGCTGACGTAGTCGCGTTGGCCATAGCGCTGGCCCGCGCTCGTGTTGACCATGACAATCTCCAGCGGCTTGAGTCGGTGCTGGATGCGGGCCAGTTCCGCGTCCACGTCGGCCGCGGTGACGACATAGCCGTCCTCGAAATGGCGGAAATCAAGCTTCACGCCGGGTTGGAAACACCACTCCAACGGCACCTCGTCGATGGAGATGGCCGAGCGCTGCGCGCCCAGGGCCTTGTCCATGGTGCTGTGGAAGTGATAGGGCGCGTCGAGGTGCGTACCGTTGTGCGTCGACAGCCGAACCAGTTCCACCGCCCAGCCTTCGCCATCGGGAAGGTCCTCCTTGCGAAGCCCAGGAAAAAAAGGGGCAATCTGCTCGTAGCTGCTGTCGTGCGCAAAGTACTGGATGTGCGGCTCCAGTCCCGGCGGGTCCGAAGCGACCTCGTTTTCAAGGTAGATGGAAAGGTCGATGAAGCGTCTGGGCATGGTCACGATCGGGGATATGCGCAAGCATTGAACCTGCCGCCGCTCGAGGTTGAACATTCGTACAACCATCTATTGTACGACCGTACAAACATGCAGCATCATCCCGTCGCACCAACCTCCGTTGCCGACCTGCCATGCTCCTGCGCCGCCACCTGATCTCTGCCGCCCTGCTTGCACCGCTGAGCCACGTCGCCCGTGCACAGGCCATCGACACCGTGCGCATCCTCACCGGTTTCCCTCCCGGTGGCACGTTGGATGTCGTCGCGCGCCGCGTGGCCGACAAACTTCGCGGCAGCTACGCGAAAGTCGCGTTGGTGGAGAACCGTCCCGGCGCCGGCGGCCGGCTGGCAGTGGATGAACTGCGCCGCAGCCCCAACGACGGATCGACTCTGTTGATCACGCCGGCGGCGATGATCACGCTGTACCCGCACCTGTACCCGAAGCTGACCTACCGCATCGAGGACGTGACGCCTGTGTGCGGCGCCACCACCGTGGTGTTCGGCTTCGGCGTCGGTCCTGCGGTTCCCGATTCGGTGAAGACGGTGAAGGACTTCCTCGCTTGGGCGAAGGCGAACCCGGACCGCGGGAGCTACGGCTCCCCCAGGCGCGGGTTCCCCTCCCCCACTACGTGGGTGCCTTGCTGGAGAAGGAAAGCGGCGTCGACCTCAACCATGTGCCTTACCGCGGCACGGTGCCCGGCATCCAGGACCTGCTGGGCGGCCAGATTTCCGCCTTCAGCGGGCCCATCGGGGACTACCTGCCGCACGTGCGCTCGGGCAGGTTGCGGGTGCTGGCCACGTCGGGCCCCAAGCGCTCGCGCTTCCTTCCCGACGTGCCCACCTTCACCGAACAGGGCTACAAGGCCATCGAGCAGGTCGAGTGGTACGGTTTCCTCCTGCCCGGCAAGGCATCGGCCGAGGTGGTGCAGCGGGCCTCGACGGCCATCCGGGCCGCGCTGGCCGGCCCCGAAACCTCCGAGGCGCTGGGGCACTACGGTTTGGAAGTGGACCTGGCCCCGCCGGCGGACCTGGCCCGTTCCATCGAAAGAGAACACCTTGCCTGGGGGCCCATCGTCAAGCGCGTGGGCTTCACGCCGGAGCAGTGAACCGATCGGCCGCCTTCGGCACGGCCGAGCCTTCCGGCTGATCGACGGCAATCGTCGGGCGGGACACCCGGCGCCGCCCTTGACGGCGGTCGTGTGGCAGCGCCGCCCGAGGCCATCGCACCCAGCGGCTCACGCTGCCCGTTGCGGATGCGGCTACTTCCGGCTCACGCCCAGCAGGGCCTGGCAGCCGCCACCGATGAAGGTCAGCAGTTCAACCTTGGCAGCCGGGTCGGACGCCCGGTTCTCGGCGTTCGAGAGCCGCTCGACGCGCTGGTCGGTGAGGAAGTGCAGCAACGCGCCCAGCGTGAACTGGTAGCACCATGCCACCCGGCCACGGCTGGCGTTCGGGACCGTGGTCATCAACCCGTCGATGAAGGCGTTGGCCAAGGGATCGAAGAACTCCCGGTGCACGCGGTCCGCTTCCGGCGTGGGCGCCACGAGATCCCGGGCCGCCATCAGCGCGTAGTACTGCCCTTTGGGGTGCTGGTGCAGGTCCAAGATGGGACCCACGAAGGCCTCCAAGATGCGATTCAACCGGGTACTCGGATCCGGCTCCTCGCAGGACAGGCGCAAGGCGTCCAGCCGGGCCGCCATCGTCGGCGCCCAGGACTCGAAGATGGCGTGGTAGAGCTCGTGCTTGGCGCCGTAGTAGTAGCCGACGAGGCCGATCGGGACGTCCGCCTCGCCGGCGATGTCCCGGATCGACACGGCGTGAAACCCGCGAAGCGCGAAGAGCTTCTCCGCCGCCATGAGGATGCTCGTGCGCCGGTCCGGCTGGGCCTCGCGCGGCGCCGCGGTGCGTCCGACGCTGGCGCGTCGGGGCGCGGCCGCCCGGCGCTTTGATCCGTCGGCGGCCGGGAGGGAGGGCGTTCTTTTCGCAGGCATGACGGGGGCGGCAGACGAGGCGCCCCATTCTTGCGCACGGGGACCCTGTGCCGGTCCCCGATCAAGGACCGGCCTGCGATCGAACCGCCCTGCACGGGTCATTCGTCGAAGATGGCGACCGCACGCGTCCAGCCGGCCGAAGCCCCCTTGATCTTCACCGGGAAGCAGGCGATGCGGAAGCCCGTCGGAGGCAGCGCGGCCAGGTTGCCGAGTTTCTCCAGATGGCAGTAGCCGATGTGGCGGCCGGCCTTGTGGCCCTCCCATATCAGGCTCGCGTCGCCGCTGGCCGCGAACTTCTCGACCGTGTACCGGAAGGGGGCGTCCCAGCTCCAGGCGTCGGTGCCGGTCAGGCGCACACCCCGCTCGAGCAGGTACATGGTGGCCTCATACCCCATGCCGCAGCCGGAATCGACGTAGTCGTCGTGGCCATAGCGCGCGCCGGCCGCGGTGTTGACCACGACGATGTCCAGCGGCTCGAGAACGTGGCCGATGCTCGCCAGCGCCGCATCGACTTCGGCCGCACTCACCACATGCCCGTCGGGCAGGTGCCGAAAGTCCAGCTTGACCCCGCGCTGGAAGCACCATTCCAGCGGGACCTCGTCGATGGTGAGCGCCCGTTCACCGCGGCTCATCGTCGGATGGAAGTGCCATGGCGCGTCGAGGTGCGTGCCGTTGTGCGTGTTGAGCTGCACCCGCTCGAACGCCCACGCCGCGCCGTCGGGCAGGTCATCGGCGGTGGCGCCGGGGAAGTACTTCAACATCGAGTCCACCGCGCCGCGGTGCTCGATGTACTGGATCTTCGGCGCCAGGTGAGGCGGGTCGGAGAGGACGTCGTTTTCGAGCGGGATGGAGATGTCGATGATGCGGCTCATGTCGTCGCCTTGCGTGCGGGCAGGACCCGGCCGCGGCATTGTCCCAAGCCGATGCGCCGCCGACCAGGGGCCTCGCACCACGCCTCGATCAGCACGTCGTCATCGTCCTCCAGGAATCGGCGTGACTCGCCACCGGGCAACGCCAGTGGCCAGGCGCCGTTCCACGTGCGCTCGAGCAGGCTGCCTTCGCTGCCCGGCGTGGCACCGGAGATGGTGCCGCTGCCCAGCAGGTCGCCCGGCCGCAGGTGGCAACCACCCACGGTGTGATGGGCCACCATCTGCGCCACGGTCCACCACAGGTCGCGGGCGGCATTGGCGTGCGCCACCACGGTCGGCGCCAGGCCGAGCTCGCGCATCTCTCGAGTCTGCAGGCGGGTCTCGATCTCGATGTCGAACGCACCCTCCGCGTCGTTGAGCGAGCCGGACAGATACCCCTGCGGCGCGGGATCGGTGTCGTCGCGCGCCGGCGGGGGAACGCGGAACGGCGCCAGCGCGTCGAGCGTCACCACCCAGGGCGACACAACGGTCGCGAAATTCTTGCTGAGGAACGGCCCCAGCGGCTGTGATTCCCAGGCCTGCACGTCGCGCGCCGACCAGTCGTTGAGCAGGCAGACGCCCGCGATGTGCTCCTCCGCCGTGTCCAGCGGGATCGCGTCGCCATGTGCATTGCCTTTGCCGATCCAGAAGCCCAGCTCGATCTCGAAGTCGAGCTTGCGTGAAGGCGCGGTCAGCGGGTCCTTGTCGGCCTCCGGCCTGATCTGCGACACCGGACGGCGCACGTCGAAGGGCGCGGCGAACACCGTGGACGCCCGGCCGTGGTAGGCGATGGGGAGGTGCTTGTAGTTGGGCAGAAAGGCCTGGCCGGCACGGAACAGCTCGAACGTGTTGCGTGCATGGTTGAGCGAGGCGAAGAAGTCGGTGTAGTCGCCGACGTCGCAGGGCAGCGCCGGCCGCGCCGAGGGCAGCGGGCGCAGGCAGTCCGCCGCGCGATGGGCGTGCCCATGGCCTTCGCGCAGCAGGTCGAACAGCGCATGCCGCAACGCCGACATCGCGGGCCGACCCAGCCCGAAGAGCGGGTTCAGCTTCGGCGCCCGCAGCGCTTGCGCCACCGTCGACGGCAACGTCGCGAGGAGGCCGGCCTCGGCGGCGGCCCGCAGGTCCAGCCAGCGGTCCCCGATGGCGACGGCCAATCGGTCATCGACACAGCCCAGCGGCAGGTTCTGCAGCGGGAAGGGGGGTCTCTTTGTCGTTGGCGCCGGGCACCCAGCTGCGCGCCTGCGGGTCGTGGGTGTGGTCGAGCATTCGGTCCTCGTCAGTTCAGCCGCACGCCACTGGCCTTGGCCAGCGGAGCCCACTTCTGCGTCTGCTCGCGCAGGTAGGTCTCGAAGGCCTCGGGGCTGCTCGTTTCCGCCTGCATGCCCACTTTCGCGATGTTCTCCCGCACCTCAGGCGCCTGCATGGCCTCGACCGCCAGCGCATTGAGGCGCGCCACCAGGTCCCGGGGCGTGCCGGCCGGCGCGAACAGGCCGTAGACGTTGACCGCCACGATGTTGGGCAGCCCAGCTTCCGTCGTGGTGGGCACCTGCGGCAGCACGGGCAGGCGCTTCGACGTGGCCGTCGCCAGGACCACCACGCGCCCGGCCTGTGCCTGGCCAAGCACGGCACCGATGTCGGCCACCATGGCCTCCACCTCACCACCCACCACCGCCTGGGCCGCCGGCGCACCCCCTTGTACGGCACTTCGTTGAGCGCGATGCCGGCGTCGCGCTGCAGCAGCGTCGCGGCGAAGTGGGTGACGGTCGCCGGGGCCGGGATGGCGATGCTGACCTTGCCCGGCTGTGCCTTTGCCCGGCTCACCAGGTCGGGCAGCGTCTTCAGCCCGCTGCCCGGGTGCGCGACGAAGACGTTCGCCGCGTCGGCCAGCCGTGTGACCGCCACCAGGTCCTGCGCAGGGTCAAAGGGCAGCGTGGCCAACGACGGCAGGATGGTGCGGCTGCCCACCCCGGCGACGAGCAGCGTGTGGCCGTCCGGCGCCGCCTTGGCCACGCTGTCCCAGGCGATGATGGAGCCGCCACCAGGCCGGTTGTCGACGATGAACTGCTGACCGGTGGTCCGCGACAGATGCGCACCGATCGCCCGTGCCAGCACATCGACGGGCCCGCCGGCGGCGAACGGGACAATGAGACGTACCGGACGGCTCGGATAGGCGGCCTGCGCCTGGGTGGCGACGGCGGCTAACAGCAGCGCGGACAGCAGCCGGCGTGCGGCGCGGTGGAACAGCATGGTGTCTCCAGTGGTTCTGTTGTTCGATGGCGAGGGAACCGGTGGTGTCGGTGTCGGTGCCCCGCCGCGGTCATGCTAAGCGGGGTCCCGTCGATGCCGCCATGTCCCGGCGGTCAAGCCTGTGTTGCTCCGCGCGCTCAGCGCGGCGGCAGTCGGCCGATCCAGCCGACGATGGCATCGGCCACCGCTTTCGGCTGCTCCGGCACCAGGGCATGGCTGGCATGCTCGATCACCTGCACCGTGACGCGGTCGGGCAGCAGGTCCTTCAGCTCGTTTCGGGTGGCAAGCGGCCGCCATGGGTCCTGTGCGCCCTGCAGGTCGAGGATGGGTGAATGGGTGCGGCCGAACCAGACGTCCTTCGGTGGCTGCTGCCCGGCCTGGCGGTAGGCGGTGCGCCACTGGGGGTACCAGCCCTCCAACCATGGCCGCGGGTCGTGACCGGGCGCGAACATCGACGCCTGCAGCGCCTGCAGGCGCCGTGCCTCCGGTTGTGCGGGATCGGAGGCGATGGCGAGTTGCTCGACCAGCCCCGGCGGGAACTCCTTCGCCGCGGCGCCCAGCACCACCACGCCGCGCACCAGCGATGGATGGCGCAGGTCCGTCACCCGCGCCACCCAGTGGCCGTAGGCATGGCCGACCACGACCGCCGGCCCGTCGGCCAGGCGACGGATCGTCAACGCCACGTCGTTCGCCAGGGTGTCCAGCGTCATGCCGGGCGGCGGCGGGCTGCTGTCGCCCATGCCGGGGGCTGCGGTCGCAGCACCCGGAAGCCGGCACCTGCCAAGCGCCGGGCGAGCGGATCGAAGTCCAACGAGTCGCGCAGTGACGAGGGCAGCAGCACGACGGCGGGTCCGCGGCCGTCGATGCGCACGTCGACGCGACGTCCGCCCTCGACCAGCAGTTCGCGGGCAGACGGCGGCGGCGTGGCGCAGCCGGCCAGCATCGCCGCGCCGGCGGCGACCGCCGCCAGTGCCGCGACGGTGCGGCGGCGCGGGCCGCTCGGGGGTTTGACGAGCCTGGGCATGTTCAGAACAGGTGGCTGATGCCGACCTCGACGCCGCGAATGTCGCGGCCCGCCGCCGGTGTCACACCACCGAGACCGAACACCTGGGTGCCCCGGTTGTCGATGCGCGAGAAGGTGCCGTAGAGCAACGAGCGCTTGGACAGCGCATGCGTGTAGCCCACGCTGAGCTGGGTGGCGTCGTTGGCGTCGGTGCCACCGCCGGACTGGTCGGCGCGGATGATGCTCGCCTTGACGGTGCCGGCACCCACGGGCACCGCGGCCCCCACGTCCAGCGTGCGCTGGCGGCGCTGCTTGTAGCGGCCGTCCTGCAGCAGCGCGGTCAGCCGCACCACGCCGAAGTCGTAGGCGCCGCCCACCGACCGCAGTCGGATGCGGTCGGTGCCGGCGGTGTCGTCGGTGTCGCCGAAGCCGACGTTGACGTTGACCGGTCCCGAGGCATAACCGACCAGCGCGCCGCGGTGCTTGTTCACGTTGCGGCCTTCGCCGGCGCTGACCATGAGGTCGCCGTAGAAGCCGCCGAGCCGCTGGGCCGGCAGGATGTACTTGACCATGTTGTCGGCCCGCACGCCGGCGCCGGAGCCCGATCCCAACAGCGACGGGGTGCCGAAGAACAGGCTTCCGTTGGAGGCCACGCCGTTGGGCCCGAACGGCGAGAACGGCACGTACTGGCGGACGAACAGCGGCACGTAGTCGCGGCCCACCCGCAGCTCGCCCCAGTCACGCGAGGCCAGCGCCAGCGTGGCGCGGCGGCTCCAGAACGACGTGGCGTTGGCCGCGCCGGTGTCCAGCGCGATGTCCGATTCCAGCCAGAACTGCGCCGAAAGCCCGCCGCCGAGGTCCTCGACACCTCGCACGCCGAGCCGGCTGCCGGCGACACCGCCGGAGGCCAGCGAGTTGACGGCCGAGTCGCCCTGCACGCGGGTCTGCCGCACGGAAGCGTCCGCCACGCCGAACACGGTGACGCTGCTGGCCTGCGCCTGAGCGCCGATGGCGAACAGCGCGAGGGACGCAGACAGGGCGCTGCGAGCGATGGGGTTCGCAAGGGTTTTCAAGAGTTTGCCTCCTCGTTGGTGTGCGTCGTGCCGTGCAGTCGAGCGTCGGCCGACGGGGCGGCACGCTAACGGCCCACGGTCGCTCTGCACATGCCGCTCACGACAAGGCTGGTTTGCAGCCGCTTGCCGCAAGCGGCGGCCTAGACTGGTCGTCCAACGAGAGCGCCCCCCGGCCACAGGAGACAGGACGAATGCACGACTACACCCAGCTGCGGCTGGCCATCGAGGACCATGTCGCGGTGCTGACGCTGGACAGCCCGCCGGTCAACGCGCTGACACGCACCCTCAACGACGAGCTGACGCTGGCGCTGGACCGGCTGAGCGAGACGGACGCGGTCCGTGCCATCGTGCTCACCGGCCACGGCCGGGTCTTCTGTGCGGGCGCCGATCTCAAGGGCCGTGCCGAGGTCCTGCGCGGACCGGGCGACCTGCCCGCCCATTCGCGGCGCACCCGCGAGTGCTTTCACGCCATCCGCGAGGCCGCACAACCGGTCATCGCGGCGATCAACGGCCCCGCGCTTGGGTCGGGGCTGGCCATGGTGGCGTCGGCCGACATCCTGGTCGCCGCCGAGACGGCCTCGCTCGGCCTGCCCGAGGTGGACGTCGGCCTGCTGGGGGGCGGCCGCCATGCCATGCGCCTGTTCGGGCATTCACGCCTGCGGCGCCTCGCGCTCACCGGCATGCGCCTGAGCGGCGAAGAGCTCTACCGGCTGGGCGTGGTCGAGGCCTGCGTGCCGTCCGAGGCGCTGCTGCCCACCGCACTCGAGATCGCGCGCACGGTGGCCGCCAAGAGCCCGCTGTCCACCCGGCTGGGCAAGCACACGCTCAATGTCATCGAGGAACTGAGCCTGCGCGACGGCTACCGCTACGAGCAGGACATGACCGCGATGCTGGCCAAGACCGACGACGCGCGCGAGGCGCAGGCGGCCTTCCGGGAGAAGCGTCCCGCGGTGTTCTCGGGCCGATGATGGGCGACCTCTTCCACGCCCCTGCTGCCGCCGGGGGCGAAGCCGGCGCCGGCCTGCTGTCGCATGTGCGCGTGCTCGACCTGAGCCGGATCCTGGCCGCCCCATGGGCCGGACAGGTGCTGGCCGACCTGGGCGCCGACGTGATCAAGGTGGAGCGTCCGGGCAGCGGCGACGACACCCGCAGTTGGGGCCCGCCGTTCCTGAAGGATGCGGACGGCCGCGACACCCGCGAGGCCGGCTACTACCTGGCCGTCAACAGCGGAAAGCGCTCCATCACCGTGGCGCTGGACAAGCCCGAGGGGCAGCGCATCGTGCGCGAGCTGGCGGCACGCAGCGACGTGGTGCTGGAGAACTACAAGGCCGGCACGCTGGCACGCTACGGCCTGGACGCGGCGTCGCTGCATGCGGTGAACCCGCGCCTGGTGTACTGCTCGGTCACCGGCTTCGGCCAAACCGGCCCGCGGCGCGACCAGCCGGCCTACGACTTCCTCATCCAGGCCATGGGCGGGCTGATGAGCGTGACCGGCGAGCGCGATGGCCGCCCAGGTGCCGGGGCCCAGAAGGTGGGCGTCCCCATCGTCGACCTGATGACCGGGATGTACGCCGCGGTGGCGGTGCTGGCCGCGCTGGCGCGTCGAGAACGCAGCGGCCAGGGCGAGACGATCGACATCGGCATGCTGGACGTGCAGGTAGCCGCGCTGGCCAACCAGGCCATGAACTACCTGGTCAGCGGGAACGTGCCGCGTCGCAACGGCAATGCGCATCCCAACATCCAGCCGCAGGACGTCTATGCCTGCGCCGACGGCGAGTTCATCCTGGTGGTGGGCAACGACGGCCAGTTCAGTCGCCTGTGCGACGTGCTGCAGCGGCCGGACTGGGCGCTGGACGAGCGGTTCGCCACCAACGCGCAGCGCGTGCGCAACCTCGCGACGCTGTCGCCACTGCTGCGCGAGGCGTTCGTGCGCTGGCCGCGGGAGGCGCTGATCAACGCGCTCGACGCCGTCGGCGTGCCGTGCGGCCCGATCAACAACGTGGCGCAGGTCTTTGCCGACCCGCAGGTGGTCGCCCGCGGCATGCTGCAGAAGGTGGCACATCCCAGCGGCGCATCGTTGCCGCTGGTGTCCAGCCCGATGCGTTTCGGCGGCCGACCGCCCGCACCGCGCCGCGTGCCCCCGGGGCTGGGCCAGCACAGCGAGCAGATCCTCGCGGAGCTGGGCTATGCGAACGAGCGCATCGCCGACCTGCGGGCCAGGGAGGTGATCTGAGCATGCGGCTGCATTGGTCGCCCAAGTCGCCCTACGTGCGCAAGGTGATGGTGTGCGCCCACGAGCTGGGCCTGGAAGGGCGGCTGCAGCGGGTCCGCACGGTGGCCGTCATGCTGCGGCCCAACCCCGATCTGATGCGGGACAACCCGTTGTCCAAGATCCCGACCCTGGTGCTGGACGACGGCGGCACGCTGTTCGACTCGGCGGTGATCTGCGAGTACCTGGACGAGATGGCCGGCGGCTCGCTGTTCCCCCGCGGGGGCGCGGCGCGCTGGCAGGCGCTGCGGTGGCAGGCGCTGGGCGACGGCCTGCTCGACCTGCTCATCCTGTGGCGCAACGAGCGCGAGCGCGCGCAGCCGCTGGCCGAGCTCATCGAGTCGCTCACCGTGAAGGCGCGCGCGGCGCTGCAGCAGCTGGACCGCGAGGCCGCGGCCATGGACGCCGCACCCTTCGGCATCGGCCACGTGGCCATCGGCTGTGCGCTGGGCTATCTGGACTTCCGCTTCGGTGCCATGGACTGGCGCGGCGACGCACCGCGCCTGGCCGGCTGGTTCGCGACGCTGTCCGAACGGCCATCGTTTCGCGCCACCGAGGCGACGGACGGCTGATCCCTCAGCCGTACAACGCCTGGGCGTTGGCGCCGAGGATGCGCTGCCATGACGCCTCGTCGCCCACCCAGCGCCGCATCTGGGCCTGCAGGGCGACGGCGTCCGGCACGGGCGACACCCGCAGATGCGGCCAGTCGCTGCCCCACAGCAGGCGGGTGGGGTCGTCCTGCAGAAGGGCCTGAACGAACGGCGCGCCCACCTCGGACAGCGCATCGCCCAGGGGCAGCAGGTTGCGGTACGCCGTCAGCTTCACGTGCACATGGCCGCCCGCCAGCAGCCGCCGCAGCGCGACGAAGCCGGGCTGGTCCAGGCCGGCGCGGGCGTCGAAGCCGCCGAGGTGGTCGATCACCACCGGCACCGGCATCGTTCTCAGCAACGGCGCCAGCGCGACGAGCGCGCCATGGTCGGTCCACAGCTCGGCATGCAGGCCGGCATCGGCCAATCGCGGTGCCAGCGCCATCAGGTCGTCGACACCGGCGCTCCCGGTGAAGTTCGCGTCCTGTCCGCTGCGCTGGCTGAAGCGCAGCGCACGCACCCCGCGGCGGCGCAGCGCCGCCAGGTCCAGCGCCGTGCCGGCGCGCGCCACGAGCACGCCCCGCAGCAGCGGCCGGCGCGACAGCGCATGCATCAGCAGCGATGCGTCGCCACCGTAGGCGCTGGGTTGCACCAGGACGCCGCCCGTCAGCGCCTGACGCGCCAGCACGGCCTCGTACTGCGCCAGCGTCGCCTCCGGCGGCGTGTAGCTGCGCTCCGCGGCCAACGGGAAGCGGTCGTAAGGACCGAAGAGGTGGGCGTGGCAGTCCCAACGGATCATGTGGACGTCTCGCCCTTCAGCAGCGCAGGACTCATCGAGGAAGCGCTCAGGGCCTGGCCTCCGGCACGTCCCCGTCGGCGCACACCGGGTGGCCGCGCACGTGTTGCGGCAGCGGAAAGGCCGGGGCGGCGCCATCGGGCAAGGGGATCTCGTGCGCGTTCAGCGTCATCGCGACGAGCGTGTAGTAACCCACCAGCGCGGTGAGCTCGACCACCCCCTTGTCGCCCAGCACCGCACGGGCCCGGGCATGGGTGGTGTCGGACACGGTGCGGTGATGGTTGAGCTCCACGGCGTAGCGGTGCACCGCCTGCGCCGGCTCGTCCAACCCGGGCGGTTCGCGCTCGTCCAGCAGCGCCTCGATCACCGCCGCCGGCAGGCCCGCACGCTCGGCCTCTTCCCGGTGCACGTGCCACTCGAAGGGTGAACGGCAGGCCACCGCCGTGACCAGGATCGCCAGCTCCGACAGCTGCGGCGGCAACGACGTGCCGTAGCGCAGCAGTTCGCCCAGCGCCTGCCAGCGGCTCGCCAGCTCGGGGTTGTGCAGCGCCGCGCGCAACGGGCCGACCACGCGACCCCGGCGGCCGGCCACCACCTGGTCGTGCACGGCACGCTGTTCGGGCGTGAAGGTGTCAACCGTGGGCAGGGGCAATCGCGGCATGGGGCGTGTCGAAGCAAGACGATGAGCTTAGGGGACCTTCCGCCCGCCATCCACCACCCCCAACGCAAACCAGCCGTGCCGCCCCGATCATCACCCGCCGCCGGGCGGCGAGGACGGACGTCACTTGGCGCCGGTCACCGCCTCGGCGTCGTGCCGCCACATGCCGTAGTCGGCCATCTCGCGCACGCTGCGCACGATCTCCGCGGCGACCGCGGACACCGCCCGTGCCGGCCCCTTGGCTCGCGAGAACGCCATGGACACGGTGCGTTGCAACGGCGGATCGACGATGCGCGCCGCCTGAAGCCGGCCATCGACGACCTCCTGCCACACGGCGTGGAGCGGTAGCACCGTGTACAGGCTCTCGCGGGCCACCAGCAGCTTCTGGAGCGGCAGCGAGTCCGCCTCGATCACCGGCACCAGCGACAGGTGGCGCTGCCGCGCCAGCGTGTCGAGCGCATTGCGCAGGCCGTTGGGGGCCCCGGGCAGGATGAAGGGAAGCTCGTGGAGCGCGTCGAAGGCCACCTCGCCCGTGGCGGTGAGCGGCCCTCCCGGCCGGCCGACGAGGTAGCTGTCCACGATGGCCAGCGCCTCCTCACCATCCGGGAGGTGGCTGCCGTACCGGTAGAGGATGGCGATGTCGATCCGCGCGTCGGCCAGCCATTCCTCGACCTGCCCGCTGGAACCCTCGAAGACCCGCAGCATGACGCCCGGGTACCGCTGACGCAGGACCCCGAAGAGACGGTCGACCAGGGTGTTGCCGATCGACGGCAGCACGCCCAGCGCCACCACGCCGGCCGGTTCGCGGGCCGCGCCGACGATGTCGTCTTCCAGCTGGGCGGCGTCGGCGAGCAACGCCTTGACACGAGGGAAGATGCGCTGACCCAGGTCCGAAAGCTCGACGCCGCGGCCGGTGCGGGTGAAGAGGCGGGCACCGCAATCGCGCTCCAGCGCGTTCAGTTGCCGACTCAACAGCGACGGGTTGGAGTCCAGGAACAACGCCGCGCGCGTGAGGCTGCCCATCTCGCCGATGGCGACGAACATCCGCCATCGCAGCAGGTCGCCGGCGAGGTTGAGCCGGAAGGGCGTGGCTTTGCTCGTCACCGGCGGCATTGTGCAACGCTGCGGTGCGCCCGACAGGGGAACCTGCGGTGCCGCCACCCTGGATGGACCCTTCAGGGTCACCCCGGATGGCGGAGCAGCGCAAACGGCGCGCCGGCCGCGACCAGCCCATCGTCGCATGGGCGCATGGCGGGCTTGCGCTGGATCAGGGCGCGGCCGGGCCGTCCCGACAGACTCGCGTTGGGACGACGCCTGACCCTGGGGCCCGACCGATGACCGAGCCAGCACCCCGTCGCGGCCTCAGCGAGGCCGAAGCCGCCGCGCGGCTGCGTCGCGACGGGCCGAACGAAGCGCCGACCACGCAAGGCAGCAGCGTGCTGCACGCGCTGGCGGCGCTGCTGCGCGAGCCGCTCTTCCTGCTGCTGTTCACCGCCGCCGCGCTGTATGCGTGGCTCGGCGAGCGCGGCGACGCCATCGCCCTGGTCGCGTCGGCCGTCGCCGCCGCGGCGATCACGGTGGCGCAGCAGTACCGCACCGAGCGCGTGCTGCTCGCCCTGCGCAGCCTGTCCAGCCCGCGCGCGCTGGTGCTGCGCGACGGCACGCTGCGGCGCGTGCCCTCGCGCGAGCTGGTGGTGGGCGACGTCGTCGTCGTCGCCGAAGGCGATCGCCTCGCCGCCGACGCCCGCCTGGTCCGCGCGCACAACCTGCGGGTCGACGAATCGCTGCTCACGGGCGAAGCGGTGCCGGTGGACAAGTTCGCGCCGGACGGCACCACGCCGGCGGCGCCGCGCTCCGTGCTGTACGCGAACACGCTGGTCCTCGCCGGCCGCGGCGAAGCGGTGGTCACCGCGGTCGCGACGCGGACCGAGGTCGGCCGCATCGGCGAGGCGCTGCACGGCCTCGACGACGCCGTCACGCCGCTGCAGCGCGACACGCGCCAGCTGGCGCGCCTGTTCGGCGCCCTGGGCCTCGGGCTGTCGCTGCTGCTGGCGCTCGGCCACGGGGTGATCGATGGCCGTTGGAGCGAGGGGGTGCTGCGCGCGCTGACGCTGGCCATGGCCGTGCTGCCCGAGGAGTTTCCGCTCGTCATCACGGTCTTTCTGGCGCTTGGCGCGCGGCGGCTCACCGCGGCGCAGGTGCTGACCCGGCGCACCGGTGCCATCGAGGCGCTCGGCGCGGCCACGCTGCTGGCGGTGGACAAGACCGGCACCCTCACCCGCAACCGCATGCGCCTGGCCCGCATCGCGACGGCCGATGCGTCGATCACGGCGGTCGACGGCGCCGTCGCGCCCGGCGAGGCCGCGCGCGACCTCGCCCGGACCGCGGCGCTCGCCAGCGAGCCGGAGCCGGCCGATCCGATGGACCAGGCCTGTCGTGCCTGGGCCGGGACATCAGTCCAACTGCCACCCGCGGCGCGGCTGCGGCGGCGCTACGCGATGGCGAGCGAGCGCCTCGTCGTCGGCCACGCCTGGTCGCTCGACGACGGGTGGACCCTCGCCGCCAAGGGCGCCCCGGAGCACGTGCTCGCGGTCTGCACGCTCGAGCCGGGCGCGCGCGAGCGCGTGGTCGAGGCGGCACGGCGACTCGCCGCCGACGGCCTGCGCGTGCTCGGCGTGGCGGCGGCCCACCACGACGGCGAGCAGGCGCCGGCCGAGCTCGTCGACGTCGCCTGGCGCTTCGTCGGGCTGCTCGCCTTCGAGGACCCGCTGCGACCCGAGGTGCCGACCGCGGTACGGGACTGCCGTCGCGCCGGCATCCGCCTGCTGATGATCACCGGCGACCATCCGGCCACCGCGGCGGCGATCGCGCGCGCGGCCGGCATCGCCGACGAGCCGCGCGTCGTGGAGGGCGCCGAGCTCGCCGCCTGCAGCGATTCGGCGCTGGACGAGCGACTGCCGTCGCTGCATGCCGTGGCGCGCGCCACGCCGCTGCTGAAGCTGCGCCTCGTGCAGGCCCTGCAGCGCAACGGCCACGTTGTCGCGATGACCGGCGACGGCGTCAACGACGCGCCGGCGCTGCGTGCCGCCCACATCGGCGTGGCGATGGGCCAGCGCGGATCGGACGTGGCGCGCGAGGCGGCGTCGCTGGTGCTGCTGAACGACGACTTCGGCTCGCTGGTGGCCGCCATCCGCCAGGGCCGGCGCATCTTCGCCAACCTCCGGCAGGCACTGCTCTACGTGCTGGCGGTGCACGTGCCGCTCGTCGGCGCGTCGCTGCTGCCCCTGCTCGTCGGCGCGCCGCCGCTGCTGCTGCCGCTGCACGTGATGTTCCTCGAGTTCGTCATCGACCCGGCGTGCTCGCTCGCGTTCGAAGCCGAACCCGACGGCGGCGATCCGATGGCGCAGCCGCCCCGGCCGGTGCACGAGCACGTGCTGGGACGGCGGCAGTTCGCGCAGGCCGCGCTGCAGGGCCTGCTGGCGCTGGGCGGAAGCGTCGGCGCGTTCGCGGCCTGCGTCGCCGCCGGCGCCGGGGAGGCGGCGACGCGGGCGGTCGTCGTCACCTCGATCGTGCTGCTCAACGTCGCATTGATCCTCCACAACCGCGCCGCGGCGGTGGCGGCGCCGAACGGGGTGCTGTGGAGCGTCGTCGGCGCCACGCTGGCCGCCTGGGGCACGGTGCTCGCCGTGCCGGCGCTGCGCGACGTGTTCCGCATCGCGCTGCCGTCGGCGCCCGTCGCGGCGGCGATGCTGGGGTGCATCGCGGTGGCGGTCGCGCTGCTGAGGACGACGGCGGGACGCCGGCTTGATCCAGCGCAAACGCCCGTGCGCACCGCATCCTAGGATGGTCGCAACCCCGCTCGCGGAGGACGACCATGAAGATCCTCGTCGCCGTCGATGGCAGCGACTACACGAAGCGACTGCTGGCATGGCTGGCAACCCACGACGAGTTGCTGGCGAAGGAGGTGTCGTACACCTTCATCGCCGTCGTGCCGCCGCTGCCCCCGATCGCGACGCACCACATCGAGCCGTCCAGCATCGACGGCCACTACACCGACACCGCGAAGGCGGTGCTCGATCCCGTCGCCGAGTTCGCGCGCCGCCACGGCTGGCGATTCGACACCCGCGCGCCCGTCGGACGTGCCGGCAACGAGATCGCCAAGGCCGCGACCGGCGACCGCTACGACCTGGTCGCGATGGGGTCCCACGGCCACTCGGCGGTCGGCAGCCTGGTGATGGGCTCGGTGACGCAACAGGTGTTGGCCTCGTGCCGGGTGCCCGTGCTGATCGTCCGATAGGCTCCGCGGCCGCGCCCAGCCCACGCCGCGGCCGGCTGGCGCAGCAGGCCATCGCCGCCGCCGTGGACCCCGGAGACCCTCGAGATGGCCGACACCACCGCCGCGCTGAGGATCATCCGCGACGAGCACGCCGCGCTCGCCTCGGTGCTGCACGCCCTGCTGCTGCTGGTGCGCGACGCCCGCCACCGCAACCGCGCCCCCGACTTCAGGTGCCTGCGCGCGATGCTGTTCTACGTCGACGAGTTTCCGGAACGCCTGCACCACGTGAAGGAAACGACGATGCTCTTCCCCCGGCTTCGCGAGTTGACCTCCGAAGCCGACGCGGTGCTGAAGCAGCTCGACGGTGACCACGCCAGCGGCGCGAGGCGCGTGCGCGAGCTGGAGCACCTGCTGACGGCGTGGGAACTGCTCGGCGAAGCGCGCCGGCCCGCGTTCGAACGGGCGCTCGACGAGTACGTCGAGTTCTACCTCAACCACATGCGCGTCGAGGAGACCGCGGTGCTGCCCCTGGCCGAACGGTGCTTCGGCGCGGCCGACTGGCTGATCCTCGAACGCGCGTTCGGCACGCACCGAGACGCACTTGCCGGCGCCGAGCCGGAAGCCCAGTATGCAGCGCTGTTCCGGACCCTCGCCAGCGTCACGCCTTGCGCGCCACGGTGACGCCCGGGACCGCGACGCCGGCCGCCGCGACCACGCCCAGGCCCATCGCACGGCCGGGCGATGCGGCCCGACCTCAGCCGCACCGCTCGGCGAGCCCGGGCCAGACGCCTCGGAACAGCGCCCACGCCGACCCCGCGGCGAGCGCCGCCCCGGACACGCGCACGCCCATGCGGCCGCCGTTCAAGCCCCAGCGTCGCCACAACGACGCGCCAAACTGCAGGCCGCCGCCCGACGTGGCGGCGAATGCCGCCATCACGGCCGCGCCGTGCAGCGGCCCGTCGGCCAGCGCCGCCAGCATCAGCGCCGAGTAGAGCAGGCCGCAGGGCAGCAGCGCCCACAGCGCACCGGCCAGCGCCGGCCAGCGTGCCGGGTCGAGGCCCAGCGTGCGCACGCGCAGCGCGCGCCACGCCGCCTGGGCGCCTCGATCCAGCCACGCCGGCTGCGCGCCGAGCCGGATCAGGCTCGCGCCGAGCACGATGGCCGCCACATGGAACATGGCCCACAGCGGCTTGAGCGGTGCGGCGTGGTTCGCCATCCATTGCAGGCCGCCGGCCAGGCCGGCCGCCATCGCGCCGAGCAGCGCATAACCGACCAGCCTGCCGGCCTGGAAGGCCGCCGCACGGGCGCGTGTGCCGCCGAGGCCGGCGCAGGCCGCGCCGCACATGGCCACGCAGTGCGGGCTGCCGACGGCGCCGGCCAGCGCGGCCGCGGCGATCAGTCCGGTCGACATCAGGCGATGCGCGAGTGGGCGCCCCGGCCACCCGCCGCCTGCAGGTGGCGGTCGAACACCGCGGCCACCGCGCGCACCGCGTACCAGCCGGCCGGCGTGACGCTGAAGCCGCCCGCTTCGAATTCGACCCAGCCGCGCCCGGCCAGGGCGCGAAGCCGCACCAGCTCGTCGGCGAACGTGCTGCGGAAGTCGATGGCGTGCGCGGCTTCGACCGCCGCGTACACCAGCCGTCCGCGGCACATGATCGACATGATCACGTCGCGCCGCAGCCGGTCGTCGGCCTGGAGCGCGAGGCCCCGCTCGGTGGCGAAGCGGCCGGCGCGCACCGCGTCGAGGTAATCGGGCAGCGCCTTCGCGTTCTGCGCATAGCAGTCGCCGATCTGGCCGATCGCCGAGACGCCCAGGCCGATCAGGTCGCCGCCGGTGTGGCTGGCATAGCCCTGGAAGTTCCGCTGCAGCCGGCCTTCCCGCCGGGCCACCGCCAGCGCGTCGTGGCCGAGCGCGAAGTGGTCCATGCCGATGGTGTCGTAGCCGACCGCGACGAAGGTGTCGATCGCCGTGCGGAGCATCGCCACCTTGTCGTCCGGTGGCGGCAACTCGGCGGCGTCGATGCGGCGCTGCGGCTTGAAGCGCTCCGGCAGGTGGGCATAGGCGTACAGCGCGATGCGGTCCGGCCGCAGCCGCCGCACGCGATCCAGCGTGCGGGCGAAGGACGACGGCGTCTGCCGCGGCAGCCCGTAGATGAGGTCGACGTTGATCGCCTCGAAGCCGATGCGGCGCGCCGCGTGCACCAGCGACGCCACCGACTCGAAAGGCTGCACGCGGTGCACCGCCTGCTGCACCGCGGGGTCGAAGTCCTGCACGCCGAAGCTCAGGCGGTCGAACCCCAGGCCGGCCAGCGCGCTCAGGCGAGCCGCGTCCACCGTGCGGGGGTCGATCTCGATGGCGCGTTCGGCACCCGGCGCGATCGCGAACGCCCGCTCGAGCGCCTCCGTCAGGCGTGCGAGCTGGGTGTCGTCGAGGAAGGTCGGCGTGCCGCCGCCGAAGTGCACCTGCGAGACCGCGGCCCGCGTGCCGAGCAGGCGCGCGTGGAGTTCGATCTCCGCTTCGAGCGCGGCCAGGTACTCGACCGCCCGCCCACGGTCGCGCGTGACGACCTTGTTGCACGCGCAGTAGTAGCAGACCGACTCGCAGAACGGCAGGTGAACGTACAGCGACAGCGGGCGCGGCGCAGCGCGGGCGTGCTGGCCGAGCGCGCGCGCATAGTCGTCGGGCCCGAAGTCCTCACGGAAACGGTCGGCCGTCGGGTACGACGTGTAGCGCGGCGCGGTGGTCCCGGACAGCAGCGCCGTCGCGGCGCGCGCCGCCGGCGCGGACGTGGTGGAGTCGATCATGGCGACGACTCTGCGGCCGGCGGCGCGGCCACCTTGACCCAACGCAACCGGCGCTGCGAGCGCCCTACTTCGGACAGGCCGGCGGCCGCCGGGCGCGCGGCATCGGACAACGGTCCTGCTCGAAAGGCGACGCCGCGAGCAGCGTGGTCAGCGCACTGGCGGCGAACGTCGTCGCCCACAGGGCGACGAACACCCCCGTGTAGACGGCGGTGCGCGACCACCCGAGGGGCTCGCCGTCGGGCCCGTGCAGCCGGCCGGGATCGACGAAGGCGAAGATCAGCATCTCGGCGACGGCGGCCGCCAGGAACGCCGGCCAGGCGATCCACATCAGCCGCCGTGTCATCGCCGCGGCGCCGTCGCGCCCGGGGTGGCCGCATGGTTGCGGCCCTGGACCGCGGGGGTGCGCCCCGCCGCGACGGCGATCACCGGGTCGGGCCGCGCCAGCGCGACGACCGCCGTGCCGACGCTGGCGACCACCGCCGCGGCCGGCAGCGCGAACACCAGCCACACCATCGGCTCGCGCCACGCGCTCGGGGCGGGGGCGGGGGCGGGGGGTGGGGGTGGGAGTGGGGGTCGAACGGGCTTCGCTCACGGTCGCTCTCCTTCGGGGTTCAACGCGGCACGATGAAGGTCGACTTCTCGAGCACGACGCTGGCGCCTTGTGCACCCTCGGCCAGCCGCTCGACGCGGAAGCGGATCGGGTTCGAGCCCCGGCTCGCCGCGGCGGCGGCGTCGGCCGGCAGTTGGACGCGCACGGGCACCCAGCGCGCCTGCGCCGGTCCGACCTCGGCCGTCGGCGCGTCGACGGCGGCCAGGCCGGGCAGGCCCTCGACGGCGACGGCATACCGCTGCACACGCTCGGTCGCGTTCATGATCTGCAGCCGGTACACGTTCTCGATGCGGCCGTCGTCGACGCTGCGCGCGAGCACGCCGCGGTCGCGCAGCACGTCGACCCTGAACGGGGCCCGCAGCGCCAGGCTGGTGACGACGGCCAGCGCGCCGGCGCCCACGACGGCGGCATACACCAGCACCCGTGGACGCAGCACCCGCCCCAGCATCCGCGAGCGGCTCCAGCGGCCCGCGATGCCGTTCTCGGTCGCGTAGCGGATCAGCCCGCGCGCGTAGCCGAGCTTGTCCATCACGCCGTCGCAGGCGTCGATGCAGGCGGCGCAGCCGATGCACTCGTACTGCAGTCCGTCGCGGATGTCGATGCCGGTCGGGCAGACCTGCACGCACAGCGTGCAATCCACGCAGTGGCCGAGGCCCCGCGCCCTCGGGTCGGCCTTGTGCGGGCGCGGGCCGCGCGGCTCGCCGCGCTCGGCGTCGTAGCCGATGACCATCGTGTCGCGGTCGAACATCGCGCTCTGGAAGCGGGCGTAAGGGCACATGTACTTGCACACCTGCTCGCGCATGAAGCCGCCGTTGCCCCAGGTCGCGACGCCGTAGAACAGCGACCAGAAGGTCTCCCACGGCCCGAGGTCCAACGACGCGACGGCGCCCAGCAGCCCGCGGATCGGCGTGAAGTAGCCGACGAAGGTGACGCCGGTCACCAGGCCGATCACGACCCAGCACGCATGCTTGGCCCCCTTGCGCCAGACGCGGTTCCAGCCCCACGGCGACGCGTCCAGCCGCATGCGCGCGACGCGGTCGCCCTCGATGCGGCGCTCGACCCATTGGAAGAGCTCGGTGTAGACCGTCTGCGGACAGGCGTAGCCGCACCACAGCCTGCCGGCGACCGCGGTGAACAGGAACAGGCCCAGCGCCGACAGCACGAGCAGCGCCGTCAGGTAGACGAAGTCCTGCGGGTACAGCACGAGGCCGAAGAGGTAGAAGCGGCGCGCCTCCAGGTCGAAGAGCACGGCCTGGCGCCCGTTCCAACCGAGCCACGGCAGTCCGTAGAAGACGAGCTGCGTCAGCCACACGAAGGCCCAGCGCCAGCGGGCGAAGCGGCCGTGCACCGCACGGGCGTAGATGGTGGGCGCCTTCTGGTAGAGCGAGACGACGCGCGCTGTTTCGCCGCCGCCGCCGGCCGCACCGGAGGGCACGATCGGGATCATGGTGCCGGCCGCGTCGGCGTCGCGCGCCGGTTCACCGGGCCGAGAGCCGTTGTGTCTGCAGCTGCGGCTGCGGCAGCGGCAGCGGCTGCGACAGTCCCCAGACGTACGCAGCGAGCACGCGGACCTGCTCGGGCGTGAGCTTGTCGGCGTGGGCGGGCATGCGGTTGTCCACGCCGCGCTCGATGGCGGCGACCACCGCCTGCTCGCCCCAGCCGTGCAGCCACACCTTGTCGGTCAGGTTGGGCGCGCCGAGCGCCGTGTTGCCCTTGCCGTCCACGCCGTGGCAGGCGGCGCACACGCCGAACCTCGGCCGGCCCAGCTGCGCCGCGAGGTTGTTGTGCGCACTGCCGGACAACTTCAACACGTAGTGCGCGAGCTGGCGGACCTCCTCGCCGGAGCCGACGGCCGCGGCCATCGGCGGCATCACGCCGTGGCGCCCGACCGTGATCGTCTCGACGATCCGCTCGGGCGTGCCGCCCCACAGCCAGTCCTTGTCGGTCAGGTCCGGAAAGCCCTTGCTGCCGCGGGCGTCCGAGCCGTGGCACTGCGCACAGTGGTTGACGTACAGGCGTTCGCCGATGCGCAGCGCCTGCGGGTCGGCGGCCAGTCGATCGACCTCCATCGCGGCGAAGCGGGCGTAGATCGGTGCCTCCAGCTCGCGCGCGCGCCGCAGCTCGGCGTCGTACTGCGCCTGCTGCGTCCAGCCCAGCGAGCCGGCGAAGGTGCCGAGCCCGGGGTAGAGCGCCAGGTAGCACAGCGCGAACACGATGGTGATGACGAACAAGCCCATCCACCAGCGCGGCAGCGGGTTGTTCAGCTCGCGCAGGTCGTCGTCCCAGACGTGGCCGGTGGTGTTGTCGCCGGACATGACCTTGCGCCGAGCCGCCAGGCTCAGCAGGACGAGGCAGGCCACGATGCCGGCCAGCGTGGTCGTGGCGATGTAGACCGACCAGCCGTCGTGCAGGAAGTCGCTCATGAAAAGCTCCGGCTCGAAGGGCGGGTGTCCTCGAAGGGCAGTTGCGCCGCCTCGTCGAAGCGGGCACGGTTGCGCCGACACCAGGCCCAGACGCAGAGGCCGAGGAAGACCGCGAACGACGCCAGCGTGGCGGCGACGCGCAGGTCGTTGACGTCCAGGTTCACGGCGCGTTCCTCATTTGACGCTGGTACCGAGCACCTGCAGGTAGGCGATCAGGGCGTCCAGCTCCGTCTTGCCCTCGACGGCATCGGCGGCGCCGGCGATCTCCGCCTCGTCGTACGGCACGCCGGCGGTTCGCAGCGCCTTCATGTGCCGCGTCATCGAGGGGCCGTCGACGGCCCTGCGTTCCAGCCAGGGGTAGGCCGGCATGTTCGACTCGGGCACCACGTCGCGCGGCTGCAGCAGGTGCACGCGGTGCCACTCGTCGGTGTAGCGTCCGCCGACGCGGTGGAGGTCCGGCCCGGTGCGCTTGCTCCCCCACTGGAACGGGCGGTCGTAGACGAACTCGCCGGCCTGCGAGTACGCGCCGTAGCGCAGCGTCTCCGCGCGGAAGGGCCGGACCATCTGCGAGTGGCAGCCGTAGCACCCCTCGCGCACGTAGACGTCGCGGCCGGCCAGCTGCAACGGCGAGTAGGGCTTCAGGCCCGGCGCCGGTTGGGTGGTCGAACGCTGGAAGAACAGCGGCACGATCTCCACCAGCCCGCCGATCGCCACCACCAGCACGATCAGCACGATCATCAGCGTGTTGCTGGTCTCGATGCGTTCGTGCGACAGCGCATCGACCTTGGTGTGCTCGGTCATCGGATCCTCCCGTCGAGTCAAGCCGCGGCCGCGGCGCCCGGCAGCGCCCCGGCAGACCGGCGTCCGCCCTCGCTGGCGGTCATCCAGGTGTTCCAGGCCATGACCAGCATGCCGGCCAGGTACAGCGCGCCGCCGACGAAGCGGATCACGTAGTACGGGTAGGTCGCCTTGACGCCCTCGACGAAGCCGTAGGCCAGCGTGCCGTCGGCGTTGACCTCGCGCCACATCAGGCCCTGCATCACGCCGGCGATCCACATCGCGGCGATGTAGAGCACGATGCCGACGGTCGAGATCCAGAAGTGCAGGTTGATCGCCGACACGCTGTGCATCTGCCGCTGCCCGAACATGCGCGGGATCAGGTGGTACAGGCAGCCCATCGAGACCAGTCCCACCCAGCCGAGGGCGCCGCTGTGCACGTGGCCGACCGTCCAGTCGGTGTAGTGCGACAGCGCGTTGACCGTCTTGATCGACATCATCGGACCCTCGAAGGTCGACATGCCGTAGAACGACAGCGAGACGACGAGGAACTTGAGGATCGGGTCGTCGCGCAGCTTGTGCCAGGCACCGCTCAGGGTCATGATCCCGTTGATCATCCCGCCCCAGCTCGGCGCGAGCAGGATCAGCGAGAACAGCATGCCGATCGACTGCGCCCAGTCGGGCAGCGCGGTGTAGTGCAGGTGGTGCGGGCCCGCCCACATGTACGTGAAGATCAGGGCCCAGAAGTGCACGATCGACAGCCGGTAGCTGTACACCGGTCGCTCGGCCTGCTTCGGGATGAAGTAGTACATCATCCCGAGGAAGCCGGCGGTGAGGAAGAAGCCCACCGCGTTGTGGCCGTACCACCACTGCACCATCGCGTCCTGCACGCCGGCGTAGGCGCTGTAGCTCTTCATCCAGCCGGCCGGAATGGCCGCACTGTTGACGATGTGCAGCAACGCCACCGTGAGGATGAAGGCGCCGAAGAACCAGTTGGCGACGTAGATGTGGCGCACGCGCCGATTGGCGACCGTGCCGAAGAAGACGACCGCGTAGGCGATCCAGACCACCGCGATCAGGATGTCGATCGGCCATTCGAGCTCGGCGTACTCCTTGCCCTGCGTGTAGCCGAGCGGCAGCGAGATCGCCGCGGCGACGATCACCGCCGTCCAGCCCCAGAACGTGAAGCGCGCCAGCCGCGGCAGGAACAGCGGCGCCTGGCAGGTTCGCTGCACGACGTAGTAGCTGGTCGCGAACAGCGCCGAGCCGCCGAAGGCGAAGATCACCGCGTTGGTGTGCAGCGGGCGCAGGCGCCCGTAGCTGAGCCACGGGACGCCGAAGTTCAGTTCGGGCCACGCGAGCTGCGCGGCGATCAGCAGCCCCACCGCCATGCCCACGACGCCCCACGCCACCGACGCCACGGTGAAGAGGCGGACGGCGGCGTCGTCGTAGCCGGGCGGCGGTGCGGCGGCGGTGGTGGTCATGGCGTCCCTCTTGTGTTGCCGGGCCATTCTGGAAGGGCCGCCGCCGGCGCGCCTTGACGTGCGTTAAGCCCGGCGCTGCACGGCGCCTGACCGCCGTCCAGGAGGATGCGTTCGCCTTCCTGTTCGACGTCGTCGAACTGCCCGCCGTTCAAGGCCCAGGCGAACAGCGCCAGCACCAGCAGCGCGAGCACCACCGACATCGGAACGAGCAGGAACAGGATGTCCATCGCGGCAGTGTGGGCGGCCGTGCGCACGGCCGCTTGCGCTGCGTCAAGGCGACGCGGGCCGGCGCAGCCGCTGCGCGTTCACCACCACCCACAGCGAGCTCGCGGCCATGCCGAGCCCCGCCGCCCACGGCGGCAGCCAGCCGGCCAGCGCCAGCGGCACGCACGCCAGGTTGTAGACGGCGGCCCACGCCAGGTTCTGGCGGATCACCGACAGCGTGCGCTTCGCGAGCCGGCGCGCGGCGACGAGGTCGTCGGGCCGGCCGGACAGCAGCGTGAAGTCGGCATGCGCCCGGGCCAGCGCCGCGCCCTGCCCCATCGCCACCGACACGTCGGCCCGCGACAGCACCGGCGCGTCGTTGATGCCGTCGCCGACCATCGCGACGCGCCGTCCCTGGCCCTGCAGCGCGGCGACGAGCGCCAGCTTGTCCTCGGGCGTCGCGCTGGCGTGCACCCGGCCGATGCCGAGTGCACGGGCGACGTCGTCCGCCGCGTCGGGCCGGTCGCCGGACAGCATCCAGGTCTGCGCACCGTCGTCACGCAGCGCAGCGAGCGCCGGGCCCGCGCCCGCGCGCACTGCCTGCTCGAACCCGAAGCAGGCGACCGCCAGGCCATCGACCGACAACCACGCGGTCGTTCCGCGCAATGGCGCCGCCCCGGCCGGCGCCCCGGTGAACGCCGCCGACCCCATCCGCCAGCGACGGCCATCGGCGTCGACACCCTCGACGCCCTGCCCGGGGTGTTCGACCAGCGAGCGCAGCGGCGCGGCCGCGACGCCGCGGCCCGCCTGGCGCAGCGCCCGCGCCACCGGGTGCAGCGACGCCGCGGCGAGCGCCACGACCTGCGGCATCGGCCTGCCCATCGCACCCTCGGCGCACCAGCGGACTTCCGCCAGGGCCAGCCGGTCCTCGGTCAATGTGCCGGTCTTGTCGAAGGCGAACACGTCGGCGCGCGCCAGTGCCTCGATGGCACCGAGCCGCTGCACCAGCACGCCGCGGCGCGCCAGCGAACCCGCGGCCGCGAGCAGCGCCGACGGGGCGGCCAGCGACAGCGCGCACGGGCAGGTGACGACGAGCACCGCCACCGCGACACGCACGCTCGTCGACGGGTCGACGGAGGCCCACATGGCCGCACCGGCGGCGGCCAGCAGCAGCACGCCCCACAGGAAGGGACGGGCGACGCGGTCGGCCGCCTGCACCAAGGGCGGCCGGTCGAGCGCGGCGCGCTCCACCAGCGCGACGATGGCGGCGTAACGCGTGTCCTCGCCGGTGCGCTCCACGCGCACGGCCACCGGCGACGAGAGGTTGATGCTGCCCGCCAGCACCGCGTCGCCGGCGCGCCGCGCGAGCGGCAGCGACTCGCCGCTCAGCAGCGCCTCGTCGACCTGCGTCGAGCCCTCGTCGAGGCAGCCGTCGGCCGGGAAGGCCTGTCCGGGCCGCACGCGCACACGGTCGCCGGCGCGCAGGCTCGTCGCGGGCACCGCCTCGCTGCGGCCGTCGTCGAGCAGGCGCTCGACCCGCTCCGGCACACGCTCGACGAGCGCATCGAGCGCGCCGAGCGTGGCGTGCCGCGAGCGCAGCTCGAGCCAGCGTCCTGCGAGCAGGAAGAAGACGAACATCGCCAGCGAGTCGAAGTAGACCTCGCGGCCGAACGCGCCACCGGGTGCGAAGGTGGCGCCGCTGCTGGCCACGAAGGTCACGACGACGCCCAGGGCCACCGGCACGTCCATGCCCACCCGCCGCGCACGCAGGTCGCGCCAGGCGCCCAGCAGCCATGGGCCGGCCGAGAACAGCAGCACCGGGACCGCGAGCAGCCAGCCGGCCCAGCGCAGCAGCGCGTCGACGTCGGCCGCCAGCTCGCCGGGCGCGGCGACGTACGCCGGCGTCGCGACCATCATGATCTGCATCATGCAGAAGCCGGCGACGAAGAGCCGCCACAACGCGAGCCGCCGCTCGTGGCGGCGGCGGTCCTCGGCGACGTGCCCGAGCGCCGGCCGCACGCCGTGGCCGGCGGCCCGGATCGCCGACACCAGCGTCGACGCGGAGGTGCGCTGCGGCTGCCATCGCACCCGGGCGCGGCCGGTCGCGCCGACGACATCGGCCGCGACGACACCGTCGACCTGCCGCAGCGCCCGCTCGACGTCGGCGGCGCAGGCGGCGCAGGTCATGCCCTCCACGACGAAGGTCGACGCCACGAGCGCCGTCCCTGCCGACGGCACGCGGCGCGTGAAGCGCGCCAACGCGTCGGCCTCATCCCACGCGGCCGCGTCGGCCGGGGCGGGATGCGGCGGTGTTCGCTCCATCATGGCTCGGTGGGTGCGGCCAGTGTCGGCGGTGGACCTCGCGGCCGGCTTGCGCGGCGTCAAGGCGCGCCTCGCCCCGGCTGCCTAGGCTGACCACGTCCTGTCCCCACCACCGGAGCCGACCATGCACCAACGCATCCTCGTTCCCGTCGACGGCAGCCAGACCGCCGAACTCGGACTCGCCGAAGCCATCGCCATCGCGCAGCCGATGAAGGCCCGGCTGCTGCTGCTGAGCGTCGTCAACGACCTCGACTGGCTTGTCGAGGGCGCGGCCATCGCGAGCTCGGCCGAAGCGCACCAGGAGGTGCTGCGCTACGCCGAGAACGTCGTCGAGAAGGCCCGCCAGACCGCAGCGGCCCGCGACGTCCAGGCCGAGACGTCGGTGCGCGAGACGACCGACCGCCGTGCCGCCGACACCATCGTCGACGAGGCACGCCGGTCGAAGTGCGACCTCATCGTGATGGGCACCCACGGTCGCCGCGGCCTGGGGCGCCTGGTGCTCGGCAGCGACGCGATGGCGGTGGTGCAGGCCAGCCCGGTGCCGGTGATGCTGGTGCGCACCGCGCCGCCGCGCGTCGCGTGACGGAGGCGCCGTCATGGACGCCATCCGATCGATCCTGCTGCACCTCGATGACTCGGACCGCACCGCCGCGCGCGTCGCCATCGCCGCCGCGCTGGCCGAGCACCACGACGCGACCGTCAGCGCGACCTATGCCGTCGTGTCCAGCCTGCTGCGCATGGCCGCGGCAGGCAGCGAGGGCACGTCGTTGTTCGCCGACACCTGGCGCCAGCTCGACGACCAGCGCCGAGGCGAAGCGCGCGAGCGCTTCGACGCCTGCAATGCCGGCCCGCGTCTGGTCTACCGGGAGCTGGACGAGGCCGCGATCGTGCCGGCCATCGTGCGCGGCGCCTTCACGGCCGATCTGCTGGTGCTCGGGCAGCACGACAAGGCCGCGCGCGGCCCCCAGGGCACGCCGGCGAACTTCGTCGAATCCGTCGTCATCGACATCGGCCGGCCCGCCATCGTGGTGCCGTACGCGGGCAGCTTCCGCGACGTCGGCGGCCAGGTGCTGGTGGCGTGGAAACCGACGCGCGAATCGGCGCGCGCCGTCACCGCCGCGCTGCCGCTGTTGAAGCGGGCCCGCGCGGTGCATGTCGCGAGCTGGGGCGACGATCCGCGCGAGGTGGAGCCGTTGCTGCTGGCCCACGGCGTGCAGGCGCGATACCACGCCGAAGGCGAGCCGCCACGCCATCTCGCGGAAGCGGTGCTCTCGCGCGCCGCCGATTTCGACGCGGACCTGATCGTGATGGGCTGCTACGGCCATGGCCGTGCGCGCGAATGGGTGCTCGGGGGCGTCAGTCGCGGCGTGCTCGACGCGATGACGGTGCCCGCGCTGCTGGCGCACTGAGCAGGTCTGGCGGCGCCTGTTCCGGCGAGCCGCCGGCGAGCGCCGCGTGTGCGGCCCTCAGTCGACGGCGATGCGGCGGCCGTGCTCGGGCACCTCGGCCGGCCAGCCGAAGCGCTCCTCGATCGCGAGCCGCAGGGCGTCCGATGCAACCGGTTCGCCATGGTTGACGTAGACCCGTCGCGGCGGACGCGGCAGCGCACCGAGCCATCCGAGCAGCCCGTCTCGGTCGGCATGCGCCGAGAGCATGTCGAGGTGCACGACCTCGGCGCGCACCGGAACGTACTGCCCGTGGATCTTCACGCGGCCGGCGCCACCGACCAGCGCGGCGCCGCGGGTACCCGGGGCCTGGAAACCGCAGAACAACAGCGTGTTGCGAGCCTGCGGCGCATAGGCCTTGAGGTGATGCACGACGCGCCCGCCGCTGGCCATACCGCTGGCCGAGATGATCACCGACGGCCAGCGCAGTTCGTTCAGCCGCTTGCTCTCCTCGACGCTGCCGACCACCGTAACGCCCTCGAACATCGCGGTGCGATCTGCCGGGCTCAAGCGACAGGCGCCTGCCGACGTCTGCCTGTAGAGCGCGCTGGCGCCGGCCGCGAGCGGGCTGTTGAGGTACACCGGCAGGTCGGGAATGCGCCGCGCGAGCTTGAGCCGGTGGAGGCAGTACAGCAGCATCTGCGCCCTGCCGACGGCGAAGGCCGGCACGACCACGGTGCCGCCGCGGGCCGCGGTGCGGTTGACAATCTGCGCCACGGCCTCGAGCGGGTCGGCATCGCCGTGCAGGCGGTCGCCGTAGGTCGACTCAACGACGACCACGTCGGCCGCCGGCGGCGGGGCCGGCGGTGGCATCAGCAGGTCGTCGGCACGGCCGAGGTCGCCCGAGAAGAGGATCGACCGTCCCTGGTGCTCGATGCGCACGCTCGCGGCACCGAGCAAATGGCCCGCGCTGCCGAAGCGCGCGTGCAGTCCGGGGACCGGTTCGAAGCCGACATCGAAGCGCTGCACGGCGAACGACGCCAGCGAGCGCCGCGCCTGCGCCTCGTCGTACAGCGGCAACGCCGGCGCGTGGCGCGAGAAGCCGTGGCGGTTGGCATAGTCCGCCTCCTCCTGCTGCAGGTGGCCGGCGTCGGGCAGCAGCAGCGCACACAGATCGCGGGTCGCCTCGGTGGCGTGCACGCGGCCCGCGAAGCCGAGCTGCATCAGCCGCGGCAGGAAGCCGCTGTGGTCCAGGTGGGCGTGCGTCAGCACGACGGCATCGATCTGCGCCGCCGCAAGCGGCAGGGCGTCCCAGTTGCGCAGGCGTAGCCGCTTGACGCCCTGGAACAGTCCGCAGTCGACGAACAGTCTCGCGCCGCCCGCTTCGAGCAGTGCCTTGGAACCGGTCACGCCGTCCGAGCCGCCGAGGAAGGTCAGGTGCATGGCGCACTGTGCGGCGGCCGTGAGCCGGGCCCTTTGTCCTCGGTCAAGCGATGCGGAGGCCCGTCCGGTCGGAGGACGGGCGCCCACCGGTCTCAGCCCCACAGGTCGATCGGACGGGCTTTGGCGTCCCGGTATGGCGCGAACTCGGCGCCGAGAAAGTCGATGAGGGCGCGCGTCTTCGGCGCCAGGTGGCCTCGCGGCGTGAAGACCAGGAAGATGTCCGCGCCGGGCAACTGCCACGGGCAGCACCAGCTTTACCACCCATCCGGTGGCGGTCCGGGTCATCGCGGAAAGCGCCTCAGCGCTGCAGGCGACCAACCTGGCGCGAACGGTTCGCCCACCGCCACCACCCAATCGCCCGTGTGCAACCCCTTCGAACTGCCGAGCGGAGGCTCCTGGGGCCAACGCTCGTCGACCTGCAGGAGCGCGATGTCGGCGTCGAGCTTGACGATGACGCTCTGGCCCCCCGCGCACCACGTGCGCCGCCGTCGCGATGGCGCCATCGGCACGCCGCACGACCCCGACGCCGATGTTCCCGCCCGGCAGTCGTGCACCGGTTCCGCACGCGCTCACACCTTGCGTTCCCGCACGCGAACGCCGTCGCGCACGGCCGGCGGCGGATAGACGACCACCTTTGCACCGGCGGTCAAGCCCTGCGCGATCCAGGCCCAAGCGCTGTTGCGACCGGCCAGCGTCACCGGCACCAGCGTCGCGCGGCCGCGGTCGACCACGAAGGCCGCCATCTGGTGGTCGTCGCCCTCGGGCATCGGGAACACCGCGCTCGACGGCACGAGCAACGCCTGATCGACGGCGGTGACGACGATGCGCGCACCCACGCGAAAGCCGTCGCCCAGGGCCCGCCATTTCGCGCGCGGCGTCGAGACGTCGGCGATCAGGTTGACGCGCTGCTCTTCGACGCCGAGCGCCGAGACCTTGGTGAACGCCGCCGGCTCGATGCGCACGACACGGCCTTCGAGCACACCCTCGCCGCCCCACCGTTCGAAACGCACTGGCGTGCCGGACTGCGCCCTGGGGGCGTCGGTCGTCAGCAGCTCGACGACGACTTCCAGCGTGTCGAGCTGGCCCACTTCGAGCAGCGGCGTGCCGGCGGCGACGGTGCCCTCGCTGGCCTGCAGCACCCTCAGCACCTGCCCCGCCACCGGCGAGCGCACCTCGAAGGCACGTGCCGGCGCGGCCGGGGATGGCCGCATCGCACCGAGCGCGGCGCGCGCCTGCTCGAGGTCGTGCCGTGCCACATGGCGCTCCTGCTGGGCGGCCTCCAGTTCGCCAGCGGCGGCCCGCACGCCGAGCCGGTCGGTCTCGAGCCGGCTCGGCGACAGGAAGCCCTCGCGCGCCAATTGCTCGCTGCGCCGCGCCTCGTTTCGCGCCTGCTCAACGGCCACCGCCGCACGTTCGACGCGTGCCGACGCGCGTTGCAGCAGCGCAGCGGCCGCCTCGACGCGGGCCTGCGCTTCGCGCGCGGCGCGCTCGTCCAGCATCGGCGACAGCACCGGCGCGAGGGTCGCGACGACGGCGCCGGCCTCGACGGCGTCGCCTGCCCGCAGCCCGATCCGCGCGACCCGACCCGCGAGCGGCGCGGAGACCAGGTAGCGGTCGGGCAGGCGCGTCCGCCCGTCCTCGTCGATCGTCAGCTCGAACGGGCCCACCGCGGCGGTCGCGGTTTCCACCTCCACCGGCCTCGGCGCAAAGGCCCAGGCCAGCGTCGCGGCGGCGAGCACGGTCGCCACGCCGGCGGCAAGCAGGGTGCGTCGATTCATCCTCACTCCCTCGTCTTCAATGCGGCCACCAGGTCGAGCCGGTCGATGCGCCGCCGCACCACCAGCGCGCTGGCGATGGCCGCGGCCAACACGGCGAGCGCGGCCCAGGCGTAGGTCCGCGGCCGGATCACCACCGGAAAGAAGAAGGCGTCGGAGGCCAGCCGGCCGACGACTGCGTGCACCAGCCCGAAGCCGAGCCACATGCCGAGCGGCAGCGCCACCGCCACCGCCAGACCCATCTCGCCGAGCAGCAGGGCCGACACCTCGGCGCGCGTGAAGCCGAGCACGCGTAGCGACGCCAGCTCCCAGGCGCGCTCGGCCAGCGCGATGCGCGCGTTGTTGTAGACCACGCCCACCGCGATCACCGTCGCGAACAGCGTGAGCACGGTGCTCATGATGCGCACGTTGCGCGCGCTCACCTCCTGCACATTGGCGAGCAACGCGGCCTTGCTGAACACGCCGACGAGGCGGGGCACGTTGCGGCTCGCGGCCAGCAACTCAGCCTCTCGGCCGCGGTCCAGCGCGAGCGCGAACCAGCTCGCATGGTCGGCCTCCTGCAGCGCCCGGTTCAACGCGCGCCGCTCGAGGCAGGCATTCAATCCCATCGTCTCGCGCACCGTGGCGGCGAGCGGCAGTTCCAGCACGCGCTGCCGCCCTTCGAGCACCTCGGCGCGCACGGTGTCGCCGACGCGCAGGCCGAGCTTGGCGGCCAGGCGGTCGGTCATCACCAGCCCATCGTCGCGGACCCGGCTCGCCTGGCGCTGGCGGTCGTCGATGATCCGGGTGAGCTGCGCGTCCTGCGAGAGCCCCCGGATCTGACCGCGCTCGTGAAGGTGGCCGGCCACGAAGCGCACGGGAACGTCGCGGCCCGACTCGGCGAAGAACACCGCCGGCAGCCGCTGCACGGCGCGGCGCGCCTCGGCCTCGTCGGCCGCCTCGTCCATCCAGACGATGACGTCGCTGCGCATCGACAGGTTGAACTGCGAGTCGACGATGTGGTCGATCGCGTCGCGGAAGAAGTTGCCCATCACGACGATCGCCACCGACGCCGCGATGCCCGCGATGCCCAGCGCCGTGCGCCACGGCCGGCGCTCCATCTGGCGCAGGATCATGCGCAGCGCGGGGCCGATGCGGGTGACACCCAGGCGCTCGGCGAGCGTGCGGCGGTACGTGCCGGGCGCGGGCGGCCGCATCGCCTCGGCCGGTACCAGCCGCACGATGGAGGCGATCGCGTTCAGCGTCCCGGCGACGGCGGTCACGAGCGTGATGCCCAGGCTGCTGGCCAGCAGCCTCGGCTCGATGCGGTGCTCGAAGCTCGGGAAGTAGAAGAACTCGGCGTAGAGGCCGGTGAACATGGTGCCCAGCCGGTCGCCGAGCGCGACACCCAGCAGCAGGCCGACGCCGACGATCAGCAGCACCAGCTTCAGGTAGTGCGCCGCGATGGCGCGGTTGGCGTAGCCCAGGGCCTTCAATGCCGCGATCTGCTCGCGTTGCGTCGCCAGCAGGCGCGAGACGACGACGTTGAGCAGGAACGCCGCCACCGCGAGGAAGATCGCCGGCAGCACGGTGCCGAGCACCTGCTGCTCCTTGATCTCGTTGGCGAGCATGGCGTGCGACGGCTGGTCCTCGCGACCCCTCGCCTCACGACCGCCGAAGCGGGCCAGGCGCGCGGTCAACGCGTCGATCACCGCACGCTCGCTGGCGCCGGGCGCGAGCTTCACCGCGACGCGGTTGAACGCGCCCTTCATGTCGTAGGCGGCGGCCAGCGCGTCGCCCGGCACCCAGAACACGCCGACGCCGCGCAGGTCGGGCATGCCCATCAGGCCGGCGAACACGTACTCGGGCGACAACGCGACGCCGGTGATCTGCAGCGTGCGCCGATGGCCGTTGATCAGCGCCTCCACCTGCGCGCCCGGGGCCAGCCCGCGCTTCTCGGCGAAGCCCGGCGAGACCAGCGCCGGCAGCACGGTGCCGGCGGTCGCCTGCGTGTCGGGCATGCGTCCCGTCCTCACCGTCAAGCGGTTCATCGACGGCGGCGCGCCCGGGTCGACGCCGATCAGGATGCCGATGATCGGATCGGAGGCACCCGGCAGCTCGACGCGCACCGTCTGCTCGATCGTCGCCTGCACGTCGGCGATGCCGGGGATCTCGCGCAGCGCGTGGACCAACGAGGTCGGCGCCCGCTTGACCGATGCGAACACATCGGCAAAGCGCCCCTGGGCGTAGAAGCGGTCGCGTGCCAGCGCCAGCGAATCGACCGCCGACAGCGTCGTGATGAAACCGCCGACGCCGCTGGCGACCACCAAGGCGATGGTCAACGCCTGGCTCCACATCAGGCGCAGGTCGCGCAGCAGCTTGCGGTCGAGCGCCGTCATCGCTACCACGACAGCTCGGCCGGCGTCTTCTTCTGCGGGTTGGCCTGCACGTCGGCGACCCGACCGTCGGCCAGGCGCATCACCCGGTCGGCCATGGCCGCGATGGCGACGTTGTGCGTGATCACGACCGCCGTCGTGCCCAATTCGGCGTTGACCTTGGCAATGACCTCCAGCACGCGCTTGCCGGTGCTGTAGTCGAGCGCGCCGGTCGGTTCGTCGCACAGCAACACCTCGGGCTGCTTGACGATGGCCCGCGCGATGGCCACACGCTGCTGCTCGCCCCCGGAAAGCTGCGACGGAAAGTGGTCGCGGCGCTCGCTCAGGCCCACCCACGACAGCGCCTCGTCGATTGGCATCGGGTGCGACGCGATGTCGGTGACCAGCGCGACGTTCTCGTGCACCGTGAGGCTGGGGATCAGGTTGTAGAACTGGAAGACGAAGCCGACGTGCTCGCGGCGGTAGCGCGTCAGCTCGGCCTCGTTCACGCCGGTGAGCAGGTGATCGGCGAAACGCAACTCGCCGCGCGTGGGCGTGTCAAGTCCGCCCAGGATGTTCAGCAGCGTCGACTTGCCACTGCCCGACGCGCCGAGCAGCACGACGAATTCCCCGCGGCAGATGTCGAGATCGACATCGACCAGCGCGCGCACTTCGGCGCTGCCGCTTCCATAGACCTTCGTCAGGCCGCGGGCGGAAAAGACGGGGACGGCCGCGGGCACGGTCACGGCAAGTCGACCTCGGGAGCTCCGCCGCCCTGTTTCCACACCGCAGCGGAGCCCCTCTTCGTACCGATCGACGACGGCGGGGGTTCGATCATTGCCTCGCGTGGACCGCGCTGCGCGGTCGTTCCGGCGTCGAGGGGAACAAGGTCGTGTTGGTGCATGGCGAACGCCCCCGCCTGTGGGCGGGTCGCCATCGTCGTCGCCCGCCGGGGTTGGGTGTTTGACGTCGCGCAAAGTCCGTCGGCGCGCTTCGTCCGGACGCAGCGTGGACCGGCGAGGGCGGGGCCGCAAGGCCCGCTTGCGGAGGATCAAGCCGCTCCGGCGAGATCGCTCCTGCCTCGCATCAAACGGCGAAACGCTCCGATGCCGCCGACCCAGGCACATCACCGCCTCCGGCGGTCCGCGAACGTCGACCGTCGACGACGGTCGGCGCTTCCTTCATGGCGTGACGGCGCTGATGGTGTGCGCGCACGCTTCGCTGAGGGCATGCCACGTCGCGCTGGTCCGCGAAGCGCCGTCCTCGGACGCTCGGGCTCTCGGCCATGCCGTCGTCGCGGCAAGTGGCCGGTTCTCCCTGCTGCGCACTGGAGCGTGGCAGTCGGCGAGCGGCCCGAACACCGCGCAAGCGGTCTGCGGCGGTGTCGATCCTTCTCCTGCGCACCCGGGCCATCTGGCGGCCCGGGCAGGGCAGCTTGCGCTACACGACCGGACTTTCTTCGTCCGGGCGCTCGACGCTTGGCAGGTGCGCCGAGAGATCGAGCAGGAACCGCTCGAAGTCGATCGGCTTGGTCCAGTACGCAATCGCGCCGGCATGCCGGGCGGCCTCCACCTCCTCCGGCATCGCGCTGGCCGACAGCGCCACCACCGTCAGGGTGCACGTCGCCGGGTCGGCTCGCAGCCGCTGCATGACCTCCAACCCCGGCATGTCGGGCAACTGCATGTCGAGCAGCAACAGATCGGGCTTGAGCTCGCGGGCGCGCCGCAGCCCGGTCTGGCCGTCGGTGCTGACCTCGACGCGCACCGAGGGCCATCGCGCCAGCAGCTGGATGACGAGCATCGCGTTGACCGGGTTGTCTTCGATGTAGAGGACCGACCCGGAGGGCTCGCGGGGGCTCGAGACCGGCGCGGCCGCAGGCGACGGTGCTGCGACCGTCTCCCGCGATGGCATTGCCTCGAGCCCCGGCGTCGCCGGCAGGCGCACCGTGGCGACCGTGCCGTGTTGGGCTTCGCTGCGGAACTCGAGCGTGCCGCCAAGCAGTTCCACCAGTTGGCGCGACAGCATCAGGCCAATGCCGGTGCCCGGGATGCCTTCATGCTCGCGTCCGAGCCGGTTGAACGGCTGGAAGAGCCCTTGCAGCTGCTGCGGCGTCATCCCAATGCCGGTGTCCGCCACCACGATCTCGACCGCGTGCGCCGCCTCGTCCGCGACCGGTCGAATGTCGACCGTCACCGCGCCGCCAGGCCGGTTGTACTTGATGGCGTTGGACACGAGGTTGAGCACGACCTGGGTCAGGCGCGTGGCGTCGCTGCACACATGCCGCGTCGCCCGTCCGGCATAGGCCCGCGTCAGCGTCACATCGTGCGCCTCGGCCTGCGGCGCACAGAGCTGGAGCGCACCGTCGAGCAGTGCGCACAGCTCCAGCGGCTGCGGCGTGACCTTGATGCGGCCGGCTTCGATGCACGCAATGTCGAGCAGATCGTCGATCAGCGCGCGCAGCTGCTCACCGGCCATGATGATCATCTCGAGCTGCTGGCGCTCGCCGGCATCGACCTTCGCGCCGGCGCTGTGCCTGAGCAGCTGCGAGAAGCCGAGCACGGCGTTCAGCGGCGTGCGCAGCTCGTGGCTCATTCGCGAGATGAACTCGGTCTTCGCCCGGTTTGCCGAAGCGGCGGCCTCGCTGGCCTGGCGGGCCAGCTCGGCCTCATGGCGCTCGGTGATGTCCTCGCCGATGCCGCGCACGCCCAGCGCCGTGCCGTCCTCGGCACGCAGCACCGAGTTGTTCCAGCGCACCAGGCGCCGGCGGCCGCTGCGCGTCACGATCTCGTTCTCGTTGACGCGCGGCAGCCGGTCTTGGGCCTGCGCGCGGCGCAGGCGTTCGCGAAGGCCGGAGTCGTCCGGCAGGAACTGCGTGAACCAGTCGACCCCGATCACCTCGTCCCGGCGCCAGCCGGTCAGGCGCAGCAACGCGTCGTTGCAGGCGGTCACCCGCCCCGCCGTGTCGACCGTGACGACGATCATGTCGACGCTGTCGAGCAGGTCGGCGTAGCGCATCTCCGTCTGCCGCAGCCGATCTTCGCTGGCCTGGCGTGCCTCGATCATGCGGTTGAACTCCTGCGCCAGCTCGCCGAACTCGCCGGGGAGTCGCTCGTCGGCGCGAACCGCCTGGTCGCCCGTGGCCCAGGCGCGAACCGCGGCGGAAAGAGACGCGATCGGGCGGGACAGCGAGCGTGCCAGCAGCCCCGCCAGCGAGACCGCGAACAGCAGCGTCAGCAGCGCGACGGTCGCACTTTGCAGGGCCGCGGTGCGGGGCGCTGCGAAGATGGACTGCACCGGAATCCCGGCGCTCACGCGCAGCCCGTACTTGCCGACGTCGGCCGAGGCGAACGCCCGCTCGATGCCGTCCACGCCGCGCACGACGATCACGCCCTCCGGTGATTCGCTGCGCAGGGCCTGCGCCGACGGCGACAGGCGGTGGCCGATCCAACTCAGCGGATCGACATTGCGCGCGAGGATGTCCCCATCACGGTCGATCAGCGTGATGGCCCCGTCGGGGGGCTGCGCGTGCAAGGCCAGCAACCTCGACAGTTCGGCAAGGTCGAGCGACACCGCGAGCGTGCCGATCGCCTGCCCCTGCGGGTCGCGCAGGGCGATGGCCAGCAGCATCAGCGGCCGTTGAACGACCACGCCCCGAAGGATGGGCTTGCTGAGGACGAAGTCGTTGCTGGCCAGCGTGCGCGGAAACCATTCGCGCTCCGCCAGCGCCGGCGACGATGCCGGCCGCGCACCGACGGAGACGCAGACGATGCGCCCCCGCCGGTCGGCCACCGTCACGTTGGCGTAGATCGGGTTGACCGAGCCGAACCCGCCCAGAAAACGTTCACAGCGCGCCGTGTCCAGCGCCAGGATGTCTTCGCGCGACGCGATCAGACGCAACAGTCGCTCGCTGCGATCGATCAGGTCGCCAACCCGCTGGGCCGCCGCCTGGGAGTCGTTGAGCACCGCGCCATAGGCCGCGGCGTGAGCGCGGCGGAAGTCGCTGTACAGCGTGTAGGCATGCAGGCACAGCATGGGAAGCAGCACCGCCATCACCGTGACCATGAGACGCGTCAGGAAGTGCGAGCGCCGGCGGCCCGGCACTGCCTTGGCTTCGTCGCGGCCGCCCCTGCCCTTGTCCGGCGCGCTTGAACCGATCAATGTCGCAAGCCCCATGAGGGGTGAGCTCCCTGCAGGCCAGCAGTCAAAGGTTCGGTCTCAACGAAACTCAGCCGCCGAAGAGTGAGGACGTGTGCCTCCGTATCGTCCAGTATTTGAAACTGCATCGGAGGGTCTATGCGTCCTTGCGGCCGCGCGGCTCACGCCCACATGAGGCTGGATTCGGGCTTGCTCCAGTGCGGAGGAGCTTGTGCAGCGGTCCGATACCCACGGCAGCCGCCTTATGTAAGGTCGTGAAACCGCACGTGACGACTCTAGCCACGGCGTCGACCCTCAAAGTCAGGTGTTCCACCTCCGGGGAAGCTCCGGGACGGCATGCTGGCGCCCCGCAACTCGGCAGCCCGCGGCAACGGCGCCATCGTGGAGCGGGCGATGGGAATCGAACCCACGTCTTGAGCTTGGGAAGCTCAGGTCCTGCCATTGAACGACGCCCGCTCAGGCACCGTCGAGCGGTGGCCGCAAGGATACCTCAGCGCCTGCACGGTCGGCCGTCGCGGAGGCCTCGGCACAATCGCCGCCCTGCCCTGCCAACCCGCGCCGCATGACCACGCCCGACCCCACCCCGCCGGCCGACGAGGCCGCGCCGCGCCGACCCATCCGCAGCTTCGTGCTGCGCGCCGGGCGCATGGGCAGCGGCCAGGAGCGGGCGTTGGCCGAACTGGGGCCGCGCTTCGTCGTGCCCTTCCAGCCCGCGCCGGTGGACTGGGATGCGGTCTTCGGCCGCAGCGCTCCGCGCGTGCTGGAGATCGGCTTCGGCATGGGCGACGCCACCGCGCGCATCGCGGCCTCGCGGCCCGAACACGACTTCATCGGCGTGGAGGTGCACCTGCCCGGCGTGGGCGCGCTGCTGCGGCACATCGGCGAGCAGGGTCTGGCCAACCTGCGCATCGTGCGCCACGACGCGGTGGAGGTGCTGCAGCACATGGTGGCGCCCGCCTCGCTGGCCGGGGTGAACGTCTTCTTCCCCGACCCCTGGCACAAGAAGAAGCACCACAAGCGGCGGCTGGTGCAGCCGGCGCTGATCGCGTTGGTGGCGAGCCGGCTCGCACCCGGCGGGCGGCTGCACTGTGCCACCGACTGGCAGCCCTATGCCGAGCAGATGCTGGACGTGCTGTCGGCCGAGCCGCTGCTGGCCAACCCGTTCGACGGGTATGCGCCGCGGCCGGAGGTGCGACCGCTCACCAAGTTCGAGGCCCGCGGCCTCAAGCTCGGCCACGGCGTGTGGGACCTGGTGTTCACGCGGCGCGACTGACTCAAGCGCTCCAGTCGATCCAGCCGGTCCAGGCGGTGAGCAGCACCAGGGCGCCGAAGACGATGCGGTACCAGGCGAAGGGCTTGAAGTCGTGGGTGGCGACGTAGCGCAGCAGCCAGCGCACGCAGACCCAGGCCGACAGGAAGCTGAAGACCAGCCCGACCGCGAACACCGGCGCATCGGCCGGCGACAGCAGCGCCCGCTCCTTGTAGAGGCTGTAGGCACCGGCGCCGATCAGCGTCGGCATGGCGAGGAAGAAGCTGAAGTCGGTGGCCGCCTGGCGCGACAGGCCCAGCAGCATGCCGCCGATGATGGTGGCGCCCGAGCGGCTGGTGCCGGGCACCAGCGCCAGGCACTGCGCCAGGCCGACCTTCAGCGCATCCCACGGCGTCATGTCGTCCACCGTCTGCACGCGCACGCTGCTCGCCGGCCGCCGCTCGGCCCACAGGATGACGAAGCCGCCGACGATGAAGGCCGCCGCCACCACCGACGGGTTGAAGAGGTGCTCCTTGATGGCCTTGCCCAGCAGCAGGCCCAGCACCACCGCGGGCGCGAAGCCGATCGCCACGTTGACGACGAAGCGCCGCGCCTGCGGCTGCGACCCCAGGCCCCGTGCGGTGGCCGCCAGCCGCTGCCAGTAGACGAGGATGACGGCGAAGATGGCGCCGGTCTGGATGGCGATGTCGAACACCTTGACCGATTCGCCGGTGAAGCGCAGCAGCGCGCCGGCCAGGATGAGGTGGCCGGTGGACGAGATGGGCAGGAACTCGGTCAGGCCCTCGACGATGCCCATGACGGCGGCCTTGGCGAGCAGGATGGCGTCCACGCGTTGTCAGTCCTTGTGTCGAGCGGTCGCCCGTGGGCGAGCATAAAAAAAGCCGCCGGCCTCGGAGGCACCGGCGGCGTTGCGGGCGCGATGTTAAGCGGGCCGTGGCGGCGCCGCCCGTCTTCAGCGCGGCAGGCCGAACGGCGCCGCCTGGGGCGGCGGCGGCGCCTGGCGGTGGAGCGCGATCTCCACGCCCTGGCCGCCGATGGTCACGCGGCCGCCGGTGAAGCCCAGCGAGCGGAACTGCTGCAGCCGCTCGTCGCTCATGCGGTAGACCGGCAGGTCCTCCAGCAGCCGCTCGGCGATGGCGGCGCCCAGCGCCTGCAGGCTGACCGGCAGCACGCCGTCCAGCGCCACCCGCTGCACCGTCACCTGCCGCAGGTGCAGCGAGAAGTCCGACGGTTCCAGGCGCAGGCCGCTGTCCAGCTGCAACCGGCCGCGGCGAGGCGTGCCGCCGAAACGGTCGGCCACCTCCAGCGGCCAGTCGGCGGCCAGCCGGTCGCGCTCGGGCAGCAGCGTCAGCCGCGGCGCGGCCAGCGTCACGTCGAACAGTTCCAGCAGGCGGTGCCGGCGCGGGAACTGCCGCTCGACCAGCGCCTGCAGCCGGGCCTCGGTGAGGGTGAATTGCGGGGCCAGACCCAGGCCGGCGCAGCCGCCGAGCAGCGCGCCGGCGGCGGCCAGCAGCAGCCCACGGCGGCCGGGGACGCTGGCGTCGTCGTCAGGGTGGGGGCGAAGGGGCGGTCGTGGCATCGGCAACGGGGCGGTGGGTCCGACCGCCAGGGACCCCCGGCGGCGGACAAAGGTTCGCACCCTACCGCCTCGGCGTTGACCGCGGCCGACCGGCTGACCTATAGTTACTGACCGGTTAGTCATTAATGAGCCTCCCCCGACCCCTCCTCGCCCGCCGGTCCCGTGGGTGACAGCACCGGCGCTGCCCGGCGGCGCCGCAAGGAAGCACGCCCCCAGGAACTGCTGGACGCGGCGCTGACGCTCTTCGTCGAGAAGGGGTTCGCCGCCACCCGCTCGGAGGAGGTGGCCGCGCGTGCCGGGGTCTCCAAGGGCACGCTCTACCTCTACTACCCCAGCAAGGAAGAGCTGTTCAAGGCGGTGGTGCGGCGCAACCTGTCCGAGCTGATCGCCGAGGGCAGCGCCATCGTCGAAGCCTTCGACGGCCCGGCGGACGCCCTGCTGCGACTGCTGATGCACACCTGGCGCGAGCGCGCGGCGGGCGCGGCCTCCGGCATCCACAAGGTGGTCATCGCGGAGGTGCGCAGCTTCCCGGAGCTGGCCCAGTTCTACCTCGACGAGGTGGTGCTGCCGGCGCAGCGGCTCATCGTCGGCGCGCTGCAGCGGGGCATCGACAGCGGCGAGTTCCGGCCCGTCGAACCGGTCCCGGTGGCGCACCTGCTGTTCGCGCAGACCCTCTTCCATTCGCTGTGCGAGCACTCGCTGGGCGCCTGCGTCAGCCTGCCGGTGACGCTGGACGCCGCGCTGGTCGACCTGCAGCTCGACCTGGTGCTGAACGGCCTGTTGCGCCGCCCCGGCCGCCCGGGTGCCGCGAAATAGAATCCCGCGCCCCAAACCCGACGCCGACCCCACCATGGACATCGAACGCGCCCGCTTCAACATGATCGAGCAGCAGATCCGCCCCTGGGACGTGCTGGACGACGGCGTGCTGTCGCTGCTGGAGGTCGTCAAGCGCGAGGAGTTCGTGCCCGCGGCCTACCGCGCGCTGGCCTTCGTCGACACCGAGGTGCCGCTGCCCGAGGGCGAGTGCATGCTGGCGCCGAAGGTGGAGGCGCGGCTGCTGCAGGCGCTGAAGCTGCAGCGCCACGAACGGGTGCTGGAGGTGGGCACCGGCTCCGGCCACATGGCCGCGCTGCTCGGCCACAAGGCGCTGCAGGTCCATTCGATGGAGATCAAGCCGACGCTGGCGCAGCTGGCGCGGGACAACCTGCGCCGGGCGGGGGTGCAGAACGTGGCGGTGCACGAGGCCGACGGCGCGGCCGGCCTGGCCGAGGAGGCCCCGTTCGACGCCATCCTGCTCTCCGGCTCGGTGGCCCGCGTGCCGGCGGCGCTGCTCGACCAGCTCAAGCCCGGCGGCCGGCTGGTGGGCATCGTCGGCACCGAACCCATCATGCGGGCGGTGCGCATCGACCGCGGCGCCGACGACCGCTTCGAGACGGTGGAGCTGTTCGACACCGTGGCCCAGCGCCTGATCGGCTTCGAAGAGCCGCCCCGCTTCAAGTTCTGAACGACGGCCGACGCCGCGACGAGGGAGACAGGATGTCCCGTGACTCGAGCCGCCGCGGCGGCGAGCAAGGCCCCCGCGCCGCCGGCGCACGCCGCTGGCTGGTCGGCCTGGCGCTGGGGCTGTGCGGTGCCACGGCCGGTGCGCAAAGCCTCGTCGAGCTGTACGCCGCCGCCCGTGACCAGGACGCCACCGTGCGCGCGGCCCGCGCGCTCGCCGCGTCGGCCGAATACCGGGCCGAGCAGGTGCGTGCCCGGCTGCGGCCCAGCCTGTCGCTGGCCGCCAGCACGTCGCGCAGCGCCACCGAGTTCTCCAACCTCGGCCAGCGCTACGGCAACCAGTCGCAGGTCGGCGTGACGGGCCGGCAGCCGCTGTACAACCCCACCGGCACGGTGGAGGTCGACCAGGCGCTGCGCAGCCTGGCCGCCTCGCAGGCCGAGCTGGCCGGCGCCGAGCAGGACCTGCTGGTGCGCCTGGCGCAGGCCTACTTCGACGTGCTGGCCGCGCAGGACAGCCTGGCCACCTCGCGCACCGGCAAGGCGGCGATCGCCGAGCAGCTGGCTTCGGCGCGGCGCAACTTCGAGGTGGGCAACGCCACCATCACCGACACCCGCGAGGCGCAGGCCCGCTTCGACCTGGCCACGGCGCAGGAGCTGGGCGCCGAGAACGACCTGCGCAGCAAGCGCGTGGCGCTGAACCTGCTGGTCGGCCGGCCCGACGTGCAGCCGCGCGCGCTGGCCGTGCCGCTGACCCTGCCCGAGAGCCTGGGCGCCGGCAACGTCGAGCAGTGGGTCGACCGTGCGCGCAGCGAGCACCCGCAGGTGCGCCGGGCCGAGCTGGGCGCCGAGATCGCCCGCCTGGAGACCGAGCGCGCCCGCGCGCAGGGCCTGCCGACGGTGGACGCGGTGGCGTCGGTGGACCGGCGCGACGGCACCAACATCAACAACGTGCCGGCCGGCGTCATCCGCAGCTCGCAGACCGTGGGCGTGCAGCTCAACGTGCCGCTGTTCGCCGGCTACGCCATCCAGAACCGCATCCGCGAGACCCTGCTGCTGGAGGACAAGGCCCGCGAGGACCTGGAGGCCGCGCGGCGCACGGTGACGCAGGCCACGCAGGTGGCCTGGCTGGGCGTGCAGTCGGGGCAGGCGCAGGTGCGCGCGCTGGAGGCGGCCGAGGCGTCCAGCCGGCTGGCGCTGGAGGCCACGCAGACCGGCTACCGCGTCGGCGTGCGCGTCAACATCGACGTGCTGAACGCGCAGACCCAGCTCTTCACCACCCAGCGCGACCTGTCCCGGGCGCGCTACGAAGTGCTGCTGGGGTCGCTGCGGCTGCGTCAGGCGGCGGGGCAGTTGTCGCCGGACGATCTGAGGCCGATCGAGCAGTTGATTGCCCGGTAGGGCTTGGGTGCGGGTTCTTTAGCGGTGCAGCCCGTGGGCCTGCGCGGCCCACGCCCGCGGTAACTTTCTTTTGGTCTTGCCCAAAAGAAAGTCACCAAAGAAAAGGGCGCTTCAACATCCGATTTCGCTCCCTCACTGGATGACGGGGGCCGCTTCTCGCTCCAGTTTCTGCCCGCCACCAGGCCCTGCCTCAGTCTGCGAGGAAGGGGAACACTCCACCCGCGGCAGCTTCCGACAGCGCTCGTGTCTTGGCCCATGCGGCATCGCTGCGCTCGCCTACAACAGACAGTGGGGGCAAGAGGTGCCTTCGGGCTTGCAAGCGAGCGAAGCGAAGCGGCGCGGACCCAGACACGAGCCTGATCGGAAGCCAGCAGCACGTGAGCGTCAGACGCCCTTGCAGACTGAGGCAGGGCCTGGTGGCAGGCAGAAACTGGAGCGAGAAGCGGCCCCCGTCATCCAGTTCGAGAGCGAAATCGGATGTTGTGTTGAAGGCCCTTTTCTTTGGTTCCTTTCTTTTGGGCCACCAAAAGAAAGAACCGCGGGTGTGGGCCGCGCAGGCCCACGGGCTGCACCGCAAAACAGCTTCTTCAACCTGAAGCCGCCAACTGCTTCGCCAACGCCCGGTGCCGCTCCAGCACCACCGGCAGATCCAGCGTCACCAGCCGCCCGTCGCGCACCACGAGCCGGCCGTTGACCACCGTCAGCGAAGCGTTCACCGGCGTGCAGAACACCAGCGCCGCCACCGGGTCGTGGTGCGCCCCCGCATGCGCCACGCCGCGCAGGTCGAAGGCGACGACGTCGGCGCTCATGCCCGGGGCCAGCGCGCCGATGTCGTCGCGCCCGAGCACCCGGGCACCGCCCAAGGTGGCGATCTCCAGCGCCTGGCGCGCCGTCATCGCCGCCGGGCCATGCCCCACCCGCTGCAGCAGCAGCGCCTGCCGCGCCTCGCCCAGCAGGTTCGCGCCGTCGTTGCTGGCGCTGCCGTCCACGCCCAGGCCCACCGGCACGCCGGCGTCGCGCATGGTTCGCACCGGCGCGATGCCGCTGGCCAGCCGCATGTTCGAGCACGGGCAGTGGGCCACGCCGGTGCCGGTGCGGGCGAAGAGCGCGATGCCTTCGGGGTCGAGCTTCACGCAGTGCGCATGCCAGACGTCGCGGCCGACCCAGCCCACGTCCTCGGCGTACTCGGCCGGCGTCATGCCGAAGCGCTCGCGGGTGTAGGCAACGTCGTTGTCGTTCTCGGCCAGGTGGGTGTGCAGCGAGACGCCGTAGGCCCGCGCCATCGCCGCCGACTCGCGCATCAGCTCGCGCGACACCGAGAACGGCGAGCACGGCGCCAGCACGATGCGCCGCATCGAATGGCGCGAGGCGTCGTGGTACCGCTCGATCAGCCGCCGGCTGTCGGCCAGGATGGCGGCCTCGTCCTCGACCACGCTGTCGGGCGGCAGCCCGCCCTGGCGCTGCCCCACGCTCATCGAGCCGCGCGCCGCATGGAAGCGCAGGCCCACGGCCTCGGCCGCATCGATGGCGTCGTCCAGCCGGCAGCCGTTGGGGTAGAGGTAGAGGTGGTCGCTGCTGGTGGTGCAGCCGGACAGCAGCAGCTCGGCCATCGCGGTGCGGGTGGACACCGCGATCATCTCCGGCGTCAGCCGCGACCACAGGCCGTACAGGTGCGACAGCCAGCCGAAGAGCTCCGCGTCCTGCGCGGCGGGCACCGCGCGCGTCAGGCTCTGGAACATGTGGTGGTGGGTGTTGACCAGGCCGGGCATGACGACATGGCCGTGCAGGTCCAGCACCTCCGCCCGGCCGTCGCCGGCCTGCTCGCGCCAGGGCGACGGCAGATCGGCGGTGGCGCCGACCCAGCGCACCACCGGACCTTCGCAGACCAGCGCGCCGTCGCGGATCTCGCGCCGGTCCCCGTCCATGGTGACCAGCACCTCCGCGTGCCGAAGGATCAGGCTCAAGGCGGGCCCCTCCCGTCGCTTCGCCTCCCTGTCGGCGCGCTCATGACGCCGGCACCACGCCGCACGCCACCCGCGCGCCACCACCGCCCAGCGGCGCGGGATGGTCGGCGTGGTTGTCGCCCCCGGCGTGGACCATCAGCGAGCGGCCGGCCAGGTCGGCCAGCTTGAGCCGCGGGGCCAGCACCGGCTGGGCCGCGGCCCCCTGCGCATCGACGAACAGCGGCGGCAGGTCGCCCAGGTGGCCGTCGCCCCAGGGCAGGCCGTGGCGGCCGGTCTTCTGCGGGTCGTAATGGCCGCCGGCGGCCGCGGCCGGCACCGGCCGGCCGTTGGCCTCGCGGGGGTCGCAGCTGGCGTTCTCGTGCACATGGAAGCCGTGCACGCCGGGCGGCAGCCCGGTCAGCGCCGGGCTGAAGACCAGGCCGTAGGGCGTCTGGCTCACACCGACCCGCCCGATGGCCGCACCCACGCCCTTCTCGTCGACCAGGTGCATCGGCACCTCGAGCACGGGTTGGGCACTGGCCAGCGACGACAGGGCGGCCAACAGCAGGCCGGGAAGCAGCGTCTTCATCGGGGGTCCTTTCGACGGGGTGGACAACAGCACCGCGGCCCGCAGGGCCCGGCCGCGTCGATTCTGCGCGACGGGCCGGCCGACCTGCGGCCGTGCCGCGCGGCAGACTCGGGCATGCGCCCTCGCCTGCTGCCGACCCGACGCTGGTTCCACCGGCTGCTGCCCCTGCTGCTGCTCGCCGCCGTCGTGGTGCCCGCCCGCTCCGCGGCGGATGCCGAGCTCGTCGTCGGCTCCAAGCGCTTCACCGAAAGCTACGTGCTCGGCGAGCTGCTGCGGCAAACCGCGCTGGCCCGCGGCGAGGCCGCCTCGCACCGGCCCGGCCTGGGCAACACCGCGGTGCTGGCGCAGGCGCTGGCCACAGGCGCGGTGGACGTCTACCCCGAGTACACCGGCACCATCGAGCGCGAGCTGCTCGGCCAGTCGCCGGCCGGGGCCGCGCCGGTCGAGGCCGTGCTCGCCCGCCTGAACGCCGGGCTGGCACCGCGCGGCCTCAAGGCCGCGGTGCCGCTCGGCTTCGCCAACGGCTATGCGCTGGCGCTGAAGGACGAGGTGGCGGCCCGGCTCGGCCTGTCGACGCTGAGCGACCTGGCCGGGCTGCCGGCGGCCCAGGCGGCCACGCTGCGCCTCGGCCTGTCGCACGAATTCCTGCAGCGCGCCGACGGCTGGCCGGGACTGCGCCGCGCCTACGGTCTGTCGTCGCTGCGCGCCGGCAACGGGCTCGACCATGGCCTGGCCTACCAGGCGCTGGCCGACGGCCAGGTCGACATCGTCGACGTCTACACCACCGACGCGCAGGTGCAGCGCCTGGGCCTGCGCGTGCTGCGCGACGACCGCGGCTTCTTCCCGCGCTACGACGCCGTGCTGCTTATGCGCGCCGCGGTCGACCCGTCGCGCTTCGCATCGCTGGCCGGCCGCCTCGACGAGGCGACCATGCAGCGGCTGAACGCCCAGGTGGAACTGGACGGGCGCGCCTTCGACGCCGTGGCCGCGGACTTCCTGCGCGCCGGCGGCGGCGCGCCGTCGACGGCGGCCGGCCGCGGCTTCGTCCACCGCCTGTTCGCACCGGACCTGCCCCGGCTGCTCGGCCAGCACCTGATGCTGGTGGCCGGTTCGCTGGCGCTGGCCCTGGCCACCGGCGTGCCGCTCGGCCTGTGGGCGCAGCGCCGGCCGCGCTGGCGCGGGGTGGTGATGGGCGCGGTCGGCCTGCTGCAGACCGTGCCCTCGTTGGCGCTGCTGGCCTTCCTCATCGCCGCGGTGGGCCGCATCGGCTTCTGGCCGGCGCTGCTGGCGCTGTGGCTGTACGCGCTGCTGCCCATCGTGCGCAACACCGAGGCGGGCCTGTCCGGCGTGCCGACGGGCCTGACCCAGGCCGGCCGGGCGCTCGGCCTGCGGCCGGCGCAGGTGCTGCGCCATGTCGAGCTGCCGCTGGCGCTGCCGGTGCTGCTGGCCGGCGTCAAGACCGCGGCGGTGGTCAACGTCGGCACCGCCACCGTGGCGGCGTTCATCGGCGCCGGCGGGCTGGGCGAGCGCATCGTCAGCGGGCTGGCGGTCAACGACAGCGCGTTGATGCTGGCGGGCGCGGTGCCGGCGGCGGCGTTGGCGCTGGCCTTGCAGGCGGGGTTCGGGGTGGTGGAGTGGGTGGGGGGCGAGGCGCGGGTCTTCGAGGTAGCTCGGTGCCTCAAATCCCTCTGCGTTGGAGCCCGTGCGCGGCAGCCCGTGGGCCTGCGCGGCCCACACCCGCGGTAACTTTCTTTTGGTCTTGCCCAAAGAAAGTCACCAAAGAAAAGGGCGCTTCAACATCCGATTTCGCTCCCTCACTGGATGACGGGGGCCGCTTCTCGCTCCAGTTTCTGCCTGCCATCAGGCCCTGCCTCAGTCTGCGAGGAAGGGGAACGCGCCACCAGCGGCAGCTTCCGACAGCGCTCGTGTCTTGGCCCATGCGGCGTCGCTGCGCTCGCCTACAGCAGGCAGTGGGGGCACGAGGTGCCTTCGGGCTTGCAAGCGAGCGAAGCGAAGCGGCGCGGACCCAGACACGAGCCTGATCGGAAGCCGGCAGCGTGCGAGCGTCAGACGCCCTTGCAGACTGAGGCAGGGCCTGGTGGCCGGCAGAAACCGGAGCGACAAGCGGGCCCCGTCATCCAGTTCGAGAGCGAAATCGGATGATGTGTTGAAGGCCCTTTTCTTTGGTTCCTTTCTTTTGGGCCACCAAAAAGAAAGAACCGCGGGTGTGGGCCGCGCAGGCCCACGGGCTGCAACGCAAAACACAAAACGCGAAACGCGAAATGCGAAACGCAAACTCAATCCGGCCCCTCATCCTCCACCAACCACCGTTCCGCCAACGCATGCCGAAGGATGTCCGTCCGCGTCCGGATCTGCAGCTTCTCCAACGCGGCCGCCTTGTAGAACTCCGCCGTCTTCACGCTGATGCCCAGTTGCGCCGCCACCTCCTTGTTGCTCTTGCCCCAGGCGATCAGCCGCAGCACCTGCTCCTCGCGTTCGGACAGCGGCGGCCGCGTGCGCGGCACCGCGCCGACGGCTTCGTGGCGGCTCACGCTGCGGGCCACCAGCGCCCCGGCCAGGCTGGGGTCGACGTAGGTGCCGCCCTCGGCCACGGTGCGGATGGCGGTCACCAGCGCATCGGCCGCGGCGCGCTTGACCACATAGCCCGCGGCGCCGGCGCGCAGCATGCGGCGCAGGTAGCCCTGGTCGGCGTGACGGGTCAGCGCCAGCACGCGCGAGCGCGGGCTGCCGGCGCGGATCTGCTCGGCCACCTCGGGCCCGGCCAGGTCGGGCATGGCCACGTCGAGCACCACCACGTCGGGCCGGTGCTCCTCGGCCATCTGCACCGCCTCGCGGCCGCCGCGGGCCTGGGCCACCACGTGCATGTCGTGCTGCTGCTCGACGAGCAGGGCCACGCCCTCGCGCAGGATGGCGTGGTCGTCGGCCAGCAGCACCCGCCAGGGTCCCGGGTCGCGGCCCGCCGGGGCGGAAGAGAAGGAAGACAACGGGGACTGGCTCATCACGTGCTCCTTGACATCAGGTCGTCGAGCGGCGGCAGCGGCACGCTCAGGTAGATGGTGGTGCCGGCCCCGGGCCGGCTCTCGATTTCCAGCTGTCCGCCGACCAGGGCGGCGCGTTCGGACATGCCGCGCAGGCCCAGCCGCCGGCGCATCGGCCCCCGCGGTGACGCGGGCTCGGCCTCGAAGCCGCAGCCGTCGTCCTCCACGATGGCCCGCAGCAGCGCGCCGCGGCGCTCCAGCACCACGGCCACGCGGCCGGCGTCGGCGTGCTTGCGCACGTTGGTCAGCGCCTCCTGCACGATGCGGTAGACGGTGGCCTCCACCGGCGGCGGCAGGTGGTGCAGCAGCCCATGGCCGTAGAACTCGGCCGGCGTGTCGGCCGCGCGCGACCAGGCCTGCACCAGCTCGCGCAGCGCCTCCTCCAGGCCCAGGTCGTCCAGCGCCGGCGGCCGCAGCTCGTGCGACAGCCGGTCGATCTCGTCCTCCATCTGGCGCACCGCGGCCTGCAGGCGCAGCAGCCGGTCGCGCAGCACGGCCGGCGCCACCTGCTCGTCGCAGGCGGCCTTGAGGCCGAGGCTGAGCGCGGTGAGGTGCTGGCCCACGCCGTCGTGCAGTTCGCGCGACAGCCGCCGCCGCTCCTCTTCCTCGGCCACCACCAGCTGGCCGAGCAGGTCGCGCACCTGCTCCTCGATGGCGCGGCGCTCGGCCACCTCGTTGTGCAGCGCCGCGTTCAGCCGCTCCAGCGCCTCCGTGCGCTCGACCACCCGCGATTCGAGTTCGTCGCGCGCCTGGCGCAGCGCCTGTTCGCCGTGCCGACGCTCGGTGATGTCGCCCAGGGTGCCGATGACCCGGCGCCGGTGCCCCGGCCGCTCGGGCACCGGCCGAGCATGGTGGGCCACCCAGCGCTCGCGGCCCCCGGGCAGCAGCAGCCGGTACTCGCCCTGGAAGGGCCGGCCCTCCGCCGCCGCGGCCTCCCAGGCCCACAGGCTCTCCACGTCGTCGGGGTGCAGGCGGCTGCGCCATTCGGCCACGTCCAGTGGCTGCGGCGTGTCGCGCGGCAGGTCGAACAGGTCGAGCACCTGCGCCGAGCCGCGGAACACGCCGGCCTCGAGGTCCAGCTCCCATTCCCCCAGGCCGCTGGCGTCCAGCGCCAGCTGCAGCCGCTGTTCGCTGTCGCCCAGCGCCGCCTCGGCCACCCGGCGGTCGGTGATGTCCATGACCACCGCGATCGTGCGCAGCGGGCGGCCCTCGGCGTCGCGCAGCAGGTGCACCGACATCAGCGTCCACAGCGCCCGGCCGTCGGCATGCAGCAGCCGCTTCTCCAGGGTGACGCCCGGCACCTCGCCGCGCACCATGGCGCGGAAGGCGTCCCAGTTCCAGCCACGGTCCTCGGGATGGGTGACGTCCAGGAAGCTGCGCCCCAGCAGTTGCGCGGCGTCGCGGCCCAGCATGGCGCACAGCCGCGTGTTCACGTCCAGCAGCGCGCCGCTGTACGGATCGGCCTGCGCGACGCCGACCGCGGCGCCGTCGAACAGGGCGTGCCAGGCCGGCGTGCCCGGGGCCGCCGACACGGCCGCGGCGGCCAGGGTGCCCGTGGTCACGAGGACGGGCGCCAAGCCTTCCCCGGTGTGACCTGCGACGGACATCGGCTCAGCCCGGTGGCGGGGTGGACCGGACCGCACCGCAGGCCAGCAGGCGCCACGGGTGACCGTCGGCCGTGCCATAGGCGCTGTCGCGATGCCGGGCCACCACGCCGGGCAGCCCCAGCGCCTGCGCCTGGTCGTGCAGCCAGTAGCCCTGTCCGCGGATCTGCGGCTGGCGCTCGACCATGCCCAGCCGGTCCAGCGGCAACAGCGCCAGCGCCCGCTGCCGCTCGTGCCAGGGCCAGCCGCGCACGTCCGCGCCTTCCAGCACCAGCAGGTCGAACGCCCGCAGCACCAGCCGGCCGCCCGTCTCGCCCAGCCCGACCGCGCGCCGGTGCAGCAGCGACGGCGACGGCAGGCCGTGGTCGCCCAGCACGCACAGCTCGCCGTCGAGCACCGCGCGGCCGCCGCGCCAGCGCGACAGCGCCGCCACCAGGTCGGCAAAGCGACCCGTCACGTCGACGTGTTGTCGGCTGCGCAGCGCCACCCGGCCATGGTCCAGCTGCACCAGCAGCCGGTGGCCGCCGCAGGCCAGCGCGAACGACCAGGCCGGGTCGTCGAAGGGCTGCCAGCCGATCGACGGCTCCATGACCTGCAGCCCGGCCAGCTCCGGCGCCGGCGGCAGCGCAGAAACGGTTCGAAGGGAGAACACGACGGACATCGGAAGACCATAGCACCTGCATCGGTGCCGGGCATTCCTCGCACCTCCCAGGCTAGTCCCGGGGCCCGTGCACCGCCTGCCGCACCACCTGGCCGAGCACCTGCAGCAGCGCGTCCAGCGTGATCGGCTTCTTCAGGTGTGCGGTGAAGCCGGCGGCCAGCGCGCGCTGGCCGTCGGCCGGCCGGCCCATGCCGCTCAGCGCCAGCGTCGGCACGGCCCGCATGGCCGGCAGCGCACGCAGCCGGCGCACGAACTCGTAGCCGTCCATCTCCGGCATGGCCAGGTCGCTGAGCACGAAGTCGAAGCGGTCGTGCTCCGCGCGCTGCAGCGCGTCGGCGCCGCTGGTGCTGCTGACCACCGTGGCGCCTTCCAGCTCCAGCAGCTGCGTCAGCGTCTCCACCGACAGCGGCTCGTCGTCCACCAGCAGCACCCGGCAGCCGCGCAGGCCGGGCCAGCCGCCGTCGGCCGCTTCGGGCACGGCCCGCGCCCCTTCGGCCCGCAGCGGCAGCCGCACGGTGAAGGTGGAGCCCAGGTCCAGACCGGCCGACTGCACCTCCACCAGCCCGCCCTGCGCCTCGGCCAGGCTCTTCACCAGCGCCAGGCCGATGCCCAGGCCGCCCTGCCGCCGCGCGGGGCCGGCATCGGCCTGGCGGAACATGTCGAACACGTGCGACAGCGCCTGCGGCGCGATGCCGCGGCCCGTGTCCTGCACCGACAGCACCGCCTGGTGGCCCTCGGCCTGCAGCCGCACGGTCACGCGGCCGCCGGCGGGGGTGAACTTCAGCGCATTGCTGACCAGGTTCCACACCACCTGCTCCAGCCGCACCGGGTCGGCCCGCAGCGACAGCGGCTTCGGCGGCAGCACCAGCTCGAACCGGATGGACTTGCGCTGGGCCTCGTCGCGCACCGCGTCGGCGATGGTCTGCACGATGGGCACCCAGTCCACCGGCTGCGGGTTGAGCGACAGCTTGCCGGTGCGCACCCGCGACAGGTCGAGCAGGTCGTCGATGATCTGCGCCTGGCTGAGCACGGTGCGGCGGATGGTCTCCGCCGCCTTCGACACCGCCGGCACCGTCTTCGCCTCGGGCAGCCGGCTCAGCAGCTCGGCGTTGAGCTGGATCAGGTTGAGCGGGTTCTTCAGCTCGTGCGACATCACCGCCAGGAACTCGTCCTTCAGGTCGGCCGAGGACTGCGCGCGCTCGCGGCCGGCGCTTTCCCGCTTCAGCTGCGCCTCGCGCTCGGCGTCGACCAGCCGCTGCTGCGTCAGGTCGCGCGCGATCTTGCCGAAGCCGCGCAGCTGGCCGTCGACCACCAGCGGCGTCGTCACCCCGCTGCAGTACAGGCGCTCGCCGTCGCGCCGGACGTGCCAGCGCTCGTCCTCGGCGCGGCCTTCGCGGCGGGCCTTCTCGCGCTCGGCTTCCGGCACGCCGGCCTCGCGGTCCTCGGGCGTGAAGATGATCGCCATCTCCTGGCCCACGGCCTGCTCCTCGCTGTGGCCGAAGATGCGCTCGGCGCCCTTGCTCCAGCTGGTGATGCGGCCCTCCGGGTCCATCGTGACGATGGCGTAGTCCTTCATGCTCTCCGCCACCAGGCGCACGTAGTCCTCGGCGCGGCGCCGGCTGGACACGTCGACGAAGGTCAGCACCGCGCCGTCGATCACGTCCTCGGTGGTGCGGTAGGGCAGCGCGCGCGCGAGGAACCAGCGGCCGTCGGCCGAGCGCACCTCGCGCTCCATCGTGCGCAGCGACTGGAAGGCCTGCGTCGCGTCGTCGGCCAGCTGCTCGTAGTCCAGCCGGTGGCGGATGTCCATCAGCGAGCGGCCGATGTCGCCGGGGATGAGGTTGAACAGCTCGGTGGCGCGCGGCGTGTAGCGCTTGATGCTCATGGCGCGGTCGACGAACACCGTGGCGATGCTGGTCGAAGCGATCAGGTTCTGCAGGTCGTCGTTGATCTTCCCCGTCTCCTCCACCTTGGCCTTGAGCTCGTGGTTGACGGTGATCAGCTCCTCGTTGATGGACTGCAGCTCCTCCTTGCTGGTCTCCAGCTCCTCGGTGGTGGAACGCAGCTCCTCGTTCATGGCCTGCAGCTCCTCGTTGCTGGCCTTGAGCTCCTCGGTCGACGTCTCGGCGTGCTCGACCGTGTTCTGCAGCTGGTCCTTCAGGTGGCGCAGCTCCTCTTCCAGCTGCTGCACCACCGGGTCGGCAGAAAGGCCGTCGGCCGGCGTCACCTCGTGTGCCATGCTGTCCTCCACCTCGTCGAACAGCACCAGCGCGAAGCCGCTGCCGAGGCCGGGTTCTCGCACCGGCCGCACGATCATGGTGACGAAGCTGCTGCGCCCGTCGTTCTCCACCCGCACCCGGCGCGCCTCGACGCTCTTGCCGGTGTTCTGCGCCTGGAAGATGGCCGTGCGCAGTTCGACCCGCAGCGCCGGGTGCACCAGCTGCACCAGCTGGTGCGAGGGGGTGCCGCCGGCATGGCGCAGGAAGCGGCCGGCCCGGTCGGACAGGTGCACCACGTTGCCCGACCCGTCGACCAGCACCGACGGCGGCGAGTGCTGCTCGACCAGCCGGGCGTGCAGGTTGACGTAGGTCGGCGAGCGGCGCTCGGGCGGCGGCGTGGGCAGGCCGTCGGCGGCCGGCAGCGGCATCGCCGGCGCCGGCGGGACCGGCGACAGCAGGCGCAGCCCGCGCGGCACCAGGTTGGCGCGGAAGATCCGGTGCTTCTTGTCGACCACCGAGAACAGGTGGCTGGCCGCATCGGCCGACTCCGCGCTGCCGAGGAAGAGGTAACCGCCGGGCTTGAGCGCGAAGTGGAACACCTCCAGCACCTGCGGGTGCACCTCACGGTCGAAGTAGATCAGCAGGTTGCGGCAGGAGATGAGGTCCAGGCGCGAGAACGGCGGGTCGCTGAGCAGGTTGTGCACCGCGAACAGCACCCGCTCGCGCAGCTCCTTGCGCACGCGGTAGTGCAGCGTGTCCTTGTCGAAGAAGCGGCGCAGCCGCACGGCCGACACGTCGGCCTCGATCGACGCCGGGTAGCAGGCGCTGCGCGCGGTGGCGATGGCGCTGGCGTCCAGGTCGGTGGCGAAGACGCTGAACTTCGTCGCGTGCGGCCGCTCGGTCGTCAGCTCGGCCAGCTGCATGGCCAGCGAGTAGGCCTCCTCGCCGGTGGCGCAGCCCGGCACCCACACCCGCAGGCCGGCGGGGTCGGCCGGCTGATCGAACAGCCGGGGCAGCACCTCGCGCTGCAGCGCATTGAAGGGCTCGACGTCGCGGAAGAAGTTGGTCACGCCGATCAGCAGGTCCTTGAGCAGGCCCAGCGCCTCGTCGGGCTGCCGCTGCAGGTGGTCGCGGTAGGCCGGCAGCGTGGGCACGGCGGTGACCTGCATGCGCCGCTCGATGCGGCGCAGCACGGTGGCGCGCTTGTAGCTGCGGAAGTCATGCCCGGTGCGGGCGCGCAGCAGCGCGAAGACCTGGCGCAGGGCCTCCTCCGCGTCGTGCGCCGCCGGGCCGTCGGGCGGCGGGGCGGCGGGCAGGCCCAGGCGGTCGGCCATGGGCAGCTGCATGGCCCGCATGTTCGCGCCCAGCTCGACCAGCTTGGCCGGGATCTCGTCCACCGGCAGCACCCAGTCGACGACCCCGGTCGCGACCGCCGAGCGCGGCATGGCGTCGAACTCGGCGTCGTCCGGCCGCTGCGCGAAGGTGACGCCGCCCTCCTCCTTGACGCGGGTGATGCCCACCGCGCCGTCGGCGCCGCTGCCGCTCAGCACCACCGCGAACGCGCGGTGCCGGTGCACCGCGGCCAGCGAGCGAAAGAAGAGGTCGACCGTCACCTGGCGGCCATGAGGCCGCTGCAGGTCGCGCACGCTGGCGTAGCCGTCGTTGAGCACGATGGACCGGGCCGGGGGCAGCACGTAGATGCGGTTGCGTTCCAGCAGCACGGCGTCGTCGACGACGGTCACCGGCATGGTGGTGGCGTGCTGCAGCACCTCCGGCAGCGCGCTGGCATGGTGCGGCGACAGGTGCAGCACCACCACGAACGCCATGCCGCTGTCGACCGGCATGTGCTGGAAGAAGCGGGTCAGCGCCTGCACCCCGCCCGCGGAGGCGCCCAGCCCCACCACCGGAAAGCCCGCCTCGGCGCCGACCAGGAGGGCTTCGGGCGGTAGCGGGGACGCGGCGTCGTTCATCAGGCTCTTTTCAGGCGCATGGGGGGCGGTCATTGTGAGGGTGGGCAATCCGCCGTCCATCCCGCGCCGATCCCCGGGGGGCACGCGGCTTGCGCTGCCCGGGCCGTGGCGGCGTCAGCCGCGCCATGAGGACACGGATGAGGGACGTGGTGGTGGTCGGCGCGTCGGCCGGCGGGGTGGAGGCGCTGCGTCGCCTGGCCAGCCGGCTGCCGGCGCAGTTTCCGGCCAGCGTCTGCCTGGTGCTGCACATCGGTCAGCAGGACAGCCAGCTGCCGCGCATGCTTGGCGCCTGGGGCCCCAACCCGGCCAGCCATGCGCGCGACGGTGACCGGCTGGTGCCGGGCCGGCTGCTGCTGGCCCCGCCCGACCGCCACCTGCTGATCGACGGCGACCGGCTGCGCCTGACCCGCGGGCCGAAGGAGCACCACACCCGGCCCGCCATCGACCCGCTGTTCCGCAGCGCGGCGCTGAGCGCGGGGCCGCGTGTCATCGGCGTGGTGCTGACGGGCTGCCTGGACGACGGCAGCGCCGGCCTGCAGGCCATCCGCGACTGCGGCGGCCTGACGGTGGTGCAGGACCCGGACGACGCGGCCGAGCCCAGCATGCCGAGGGCCGCGCTGCGCGCGCTGGGCCGGCCCGATCACCTGGTGCGCCTGGACGACCTGCCCGACCTGCTGGCGCGGCTGGTGTGCGAGCCCGCGCCGCCGCAGCGCGAGCAGCCGGGAGCCTGGGAGCAGGAGCAGCGCGCGTCGCTGCCCGGACCGCAGGCGCTGCAGGCCCTGCAGTCGGCAGGCCGCCCGACGCCTCTGGTGTGCCCGGAGTGCCGGGGCACCCTCTACGAGATCCACCGGTCGCGGCCGCCGCGCTTTCGCTGCCACACCGGCCACGCCTACTCGCTGCACAGCCTGGGCTCGGCGCAGCACCAGAGCACCGAGGACGCGCTGTTCGCGGCCATGCGAGCGCTGCAGGACAAGGCCGAGGTGCTGCGCCGGCTGGCCGAGCTGGACCGGCTGGCCGGCGACCCGGCCCGGGCGGAGGCCTGCGACGCCGAGGCCGAACGGGTGCTGCAGCAGGCCGAGGCGCTGCGCGCGCTGTCGGAGGCCCAGCGGCCGATCCCGCTCGACGACGCCGGCACCGGTTGAGCGCGCGGCGGCTCCGTGACGGGCGGCCGCTACCGCGTCAGCGTCAGCAGGATGTCGGCGTACCAGGCGCAGTTGAGCGACAGCGCGTCGTCCTCCACCCGGTCGCGGTTGCGCATGTCGACCCGCGACGAATGCACGCCGAGCAGCTTCCACGGCAGTGGGTCCTGCGGCGACGCGCCGCGCTGGCGCATCAGCACCGGCGCGCCGCTGGCGCCGCGGTGGGTGCGGGCGTCGGTGAGGAAGTAGCCCTCGCCCTGGAAGCGCACGCCGAAGGCCGACGCGATGGCGCCCTGCCGCGCCACCGGCAGCCGGTGGACGGTGTCGTGGAAGCCGAGCGGGAAGCCGAGGATGGTGACCGGCTCGCCGATGCCCACCGCCTGCAGTTCATGTTGCAGGTGGGCTTCGGTGAAGGCCTCCAGCCGCACGTGCTCGCCGAGCGCCGACGGGTCCACCTCCAGCGCCGCGACGTCGATCGGTCCGCCGCTGTCCTCGCCCTGCCGCCAGCGCGCAAGGCCGTGCTCGTACAGCAGCAGCGAATGGGTGGTGGTGCGCGTCAGGTCGGCCGACGGGGTGTGCAGCTCGATCTCCACCCGGTCGGGGTGGTGATGGCTCTTCGGATCGACCATGACGTGGCGGCTGGTGACCAGGAACAGCCGGCCGGCGCGGCGGAAGAAGAAGCCGGTGGCGTTGGTCAGCCCGCGTGCGCCGTCGAAGGTGTCGATCCGGGTGGTGGCGTAGAACACCGGCTCCACCGGCGGCATGGCGGCCGGTGCGCAGACCGCGGCCGGCGCCGCGGCCGGCGTCACGGGCGCTGGAGTCGGTCGCACAACGCCTGCCCGGCGGTGGTCAGTCGCAGCCCGCCGCCGTGCCATTCCAGCCAGCGCAACGAGACGTAGTCGTCGAGGTCCACCTCGTCGAGTCGGGCGGCCTGGCGCCGGTGCAGCAGGTCCACCGCCTCGGGCAGCCCCACGCGCAGCGCCTCACGACGGGACGGGGCGAGGCGGGCGGGCGTGGCGGGGGTGGGGTTCCATGTCATGGGCCGACCTTAACAGGGGTAACCCCAGGGCCGGGGCAAACGGCGCCCCTTGTCCCCGCGCAGCGGCATGGCCAAGGCCCGCCGCGCGTGGAACGCAGTGGTCAGACGGCGCCGGTCATGCCGGTCCTCGGCTTGCGGCGCCGCACGCCGCCCTGGTCCTCGGCGTAGGTGCGCAGGCTGATCTCGCCGTCGCTTTCCATGTAGGCCCAGCGCACCTCGGCGAACGCCTCGATGCCCTGCTCGCGCAGCTTGGACTTCAGCTCGTCCTCGGTCAGCAGTTCGCGCCGCAGGTTGCGCACCAGCAGCTGGCCGTCCCGGATCAGCGGCAGCGGCGGCGGCTCGGCGAAGCGCTCGAAGCGGCGCGAGTGGAAGCCCAGCCAGTCGACCAGGTAGTTCCAGAACACCAGCGTCGCCACCACGACGAAGCCCTCGGTCAGGCTGTCGTAGTCGTCGGTGAAGGCGTTCTGCGAGGCGTCGGCGATGACCACCACCAGCAGCACGTCGGCCACGCCGATGGCGCCGATGTCCCGTCGCAGCACGAAGCGGAAGATGGCGAAGAGGAACCAGTACATCACCGTGCCGCGGATGACCAGCTCGGCCAGCGAGTGGTCGACGCCGAACAGGTGATGCCAGTCGATGGAGAACATCGCCGCCCCTCTGGAACATTCGTTCACCGTCTGCGGCAAGCGGGGTGCCGAAGCGGCCGTGGCAGACTGCCCGCCCCTCGACCGTCCGCACGCCCATGGCCCTGGCCCGCGCCACCCGCCGCGCCCTGCTGCTGTCCACCTTGGCGGGCGTGCCGGCGCTGGGCGCCGCGGCCACGCCCTACCCTTCCCGCCCGCTGCGGCTGGTGGTGCCCTACGCCGCCGGCGGGGGCACCGACGCGCTGGCGCGGGCGCTGGCCGAGGCCATGTCGCCGGCCCTCGGCCAGCCGGTGGTGGTGGAGAACCGCACCGGCGCGGCCGGCCTGGTGGGCACCGAGCACGTGGCCAAGGCCGCGCCCGACGGCCACACGCTGCTGATGGGCCTGAGCGACGCGCTGCTGGTCGCGCCCTTCCTGCACCGCAAGCTGGCCTTCGACCCGCGGCGCGACCTGGCGCTGGTCAGCCTGGTGGCCTCCGGGCCGATGGTGCTGGTGACGTCGCCCGGGCTGCCCGCACTGTCCGGCAAGGCCTTCGCCGACTACCTGTCGGCGCGCCGCGGCCGCCTGAGCTACGGCTCCTGGGGCGTGGGCTCCTTCCCGCACCTGGCCGGCCTGCACCTGAGCCAGACGCTGGACGCCGACATGGCGCACCTGCCCTACCGCGGCGAGGCGCCGATGGTGCAGGACCTCTTGGGTGGCCAGGTGCACCTGGCGTATGCCGGCCTGCGCATCAGCAAGCCCTACATCGACGCCGGCCGGCTGCGCGCGGTGGGCCTCACCGGCGAGCGCCGACTGGCGGTGGCGCCGGGCATCCCCACGCTGCTGGAGCAGGGCCTCAACGACCTGCCGCACCGGCTGACGGTGTGGCTGGGCCTGGCCGCGCCCGCCGGCACGCCGGCGGACGTCGTCGAGCGGCTGTCGGCGCTGGCCCGCGACGCCTGCCAGCAGCCCGCGGTGCAGCAGCGCATCGCCGAGCTGGGCTGCGAGGTCCGGGCCACCACGCCCCAGGCCTTCGCCGCCGCCTACGACCAGGAGGCGCCGCTGTGGGCCCAGCTGGTCAGGGCTTCGGGCGTGCAGTTGGACTGAGTGCCGCAGCCGGCCGCATCACCAGCAGCAGCACCGCCCCGGCGGCGAGCACCAGCACTCCGATCCACGCCGCATTGACCGGACCCAGCTGCTGGCTGCCCACGTACGACAGGCTGGACCACAGCATGTAGCCGCAGACGGCGCAGAACACGGCGGGCAGCACCGGGTACAGCGGCACCTTGAACGGCCGCTCGCGCTGCGGCTCGCGACGCCGCAGCACGAACAGCGACAGCCCCGACAGCAGGAAGAACAGCCAGAACACCGGCGAGGTGAACTCGACCATGGCCGAGAAGCCGCTGCCGTAGGCGCTGCCCACCGCCACCAGCGCCAGGGCCATCGCCGACTGGCAGGCCATGGCCACCGTCGGCGAGCCGCGGCCCTCGTCCCAGCGGCCCAGCCAGCCCAGCACCTGCGGCCAGTCCTGCCCCACCGCGTAGCTGGTGCGGGCGCCGACGATCATGGTGGCGTTGATCGAGGTCAGCGCCGCCACCGCCACCATGGCAGAGATGGCCTTGGCGCCCCAGTCGCCGAAGGCGGCGCGCAGCAGGTCGGCGGCCAGCGCCTGCGACTTGGCCATGCCGTCCAGCCCCAGCCCGCGCCAGTAGGCCCAGTTGACGACCAGGTACAGCGCGGTCAGCAGCGCGATCGACAGCACCAGCGCGCGCACCATGTTGCGCTGGCGATCCTTCAGCTCGGCGCTGATGTAGGCGGCCTCGTTCCAGCCGCCGTAGGTCAGCAGCACGAAGACCATGGCCAGGCCGAAGGCGCCGGCCGAAGGCGCGCCCGCCGCGGCGGTCGAGGCGGTGGGCGGCGCGGCCGCACCGTCGCCCGCGGCGAGCACCACCCCCGCCACCACGATGAGCAGCAGGCCGCCGATCTCGGCCAGCGTCAGCCAGCTCTGGGTGGCGGCGCCGCTCTTCAGCCCGCGCAGGTTGACCCACGACAGCACCACCACCGCCGCCACCGCATACAGCGCGGGGCCCTTCGGCCCCAGCGGCAGCAGCTGGTTGAGGTAGTCGCCGAAGACGAAGGCCAGCAGCGCGATGGAACCGGTGGTGATGACCGCGAAGCGGGCCCAGCCGAAGAGGAAGGCCAGCGGCCGGCCGTAGGCCCGCTGCAGGAAGTGGTAGTCGCCGCCGGCATGGGGAAAGCTCGTCGCCAGCTCGGCGTAGCACAAGGCGCCGATCAGCGACACCAGCCCGCCCAGCACCCAGGCGCCGAACATCCAGCCCGGGCTGCCGGCCATGCCGGCGACCATGGCGGGCGCCTTGAAGATGCCGGCGCCGATGACGATGCCGACGATGATGAGGACGGCCTCCCGCAGCCGAAGCACCGGCCGCGGACCGTCTGCCCCTCGTCCGCCGGGTACGTCGGCCGATCCCCCGAGGGGATGCGGGCCGGCTTGGGAGCGGCCCGGCGCTCGGCCCGCCGATCCCTGGCCCGTCGCCGCGCCGCTCAAGACCGGCGACCGGTGAAGTTGCGCTGGCGGCCACCCGGGTCGGTGACCTTGCCCTGCATGCGGCCGTCGTGGCCGGCGGTGCCTTCGAAGCGGTAGACGCCACCGCCGCCGTCGGCCACCGCGAAGCGGATCGCGCCGCCTTCGAGCCTGGCGTCGGTCAGCTCGGCCGCGGCGCCGCCGTTCCAGCTGCCCTGGCCGGACAGCTTCTGGTAGTTCTGCGTCAGCTGCAGGGCCAGCGGCGGGCCGTCGCCTTCGACCTGCACGGTCCACTGGCCGCCCACCTGCGCCGGCACGCGCCAGAAGCGCGCGCTGCGGCCATCGATGGTCGCGGTCTCGTCGGCTTCCCAGTCGCCCATGTCGAACTGGTGCGAGACGATGCGCGTGCCGGGCTTCATCGCCAGCAGCGTCGGCCGCAGGCGGATGTTCAGCTGCGGCAGCAGGTACATGGTGACCACCTCCGCATCGGTGAAGTTGGTCTGGAAGATGTCGCCCTGGCGGAAGTCGACCTTCACGCCGGCGGCCTTCGCGTTGCGCTTGGACAGCGCCACCATGTCGGGGTTGAACTCGATGCCCCGTGCCTTGGCGCCGCGCTTGGCGGCGGCGATGGCGATGCCGCCGTCGCCCGAGCCGAGGTCGACCAGCCGGTCGCCGCGCTTGACCTGCGCCATGTCGAGCATGCGGTCCACCACCTCCGGCGGCGTCGGCACCCAGATCACGTCCTTGCCGGGCTGGCCGACCACCGGCTTGAACGGCTCGCGCTTGGCCCCCGGTGGCGTCGTCACGCCGGGCTCGGCCAGCTGGGCCAGGGCCGTGGTCGGGAACAGGCTGGTGGCCATGAAGCCGGCGGCGACGCTGGCCAGGAACCAGCGGAACGCCGGGCGGCGCGGACGATTGACAACAGGCATGCGGTCTCCCTTGTGTGGGCTGCGAACGATGCGACAAGCGGGTCGCCAAAACGATTCTGGCAACTCCGTATGCGGAACGGCAGCGACCCGGCGAATGTCGTTCCCGCCCGGTGGGCGATCCGGCGCGGGCGGCGGTGGCCGGGTCAACCGGCCTGCAGCAGGGCGCGGCGCAGGTCGTGCGCCAGCACCGAGCGGTCGTGCTGGCGCAGGTGCCGGCCCAACCGCACCTCGGCGCCGCCGGGGCCTCGGACGGTCACCAGGGCACCGGGGCCGGCCGGCGCCTCCACCCGCGCCGCCTTGGCCGGCAGCACCAGGTGGCGACGCCGGGCGCCGTCGTGCTGCTCGACGTGCAGTTCGCCGGCGCGCAGCACCAGGATCTCGCGGTCGGCGGCATGCCGGGCGTAGGCCACCACCGCACCGGCAACCACCAGCGCCTCGACGACCGCGAAGGCCGTCACCCAGGCCAGGCCGAGCAGCGCGAAGCCCGCGCCCACCGCCAGCAGCACCCCGGCCAGCGCGCCGCAGCCGACGAGCAGCTGGCGCGGGGTGAGCCGGCAGTTGCGCCGAAGCTCCCAGCGCAGGCTGCCATCGTCGGCGGGCATCAGGGGTGGCATGGCGATGACGTCGCGGGTGTCGTGCACACAGTGTGCCGATGTCCTTGCGGCGGGTGGCCAGCCGCCGCCCGACGGCCTGGGGGGGCCCGGCGGCCGACAGGGGTACGGCGCTTGCCTTGCGGGCGGGTCCGCCGAACGTTCCGCGGCGCGGTGCGCGTCGCCCGGCACTGCCCCTGTCGATGTCCCTTCACGAGCCCCTCCTGCACCCCGGCCCGCCGGTGATCGCCCTGCCGCAGCTGGAGGGCGGCGACCACACGCTGGCGCTGCTTGCCGATCCCTACCGCTTCATCGGCCGGCACTGCGATGCGCTGGGCAGCGAGGTGTTCGAGACCCGGCTGATGCTGCAGCCCACGCTGTGCCTGAGCGGACTGCGGGCGGCCCGCCTGTTCTACGACCCCGAGCACTTCCAGCGCGAGGGCGCCGCGCCCGAGCCGCTGAGGAGCACCCTCTTCGGCCACGGCGGCGTGCAGACGCTGGACGGCGAGGCGCACCGGCTGCGCAAGGCGCTGTTCCTGCAGACGGCCGCGCCGGACCGCGTCG